>NZ_CP089096.1:2184363-2496415 GCF_021172165.1 Flavobacterium channae
TTCTCATACTGATTTAATTCAGTAGCAATTGTGGCCAAATTTGTATAGCTAGTAGCATAACTATAATCTGTGTATAGGCTATCATTATTTTTTACTCTAAAATCAATAATTTTAACTGAACGTAAAATCCATTTTTGGGCCTCTTTAAATTTTTTCTGTTTTAAAAGTGTATTTCCTATGTTGTTGAATGTGCTATGAAGCAGTAGTGTGTCTTTACCTTTAATATATTTGAGATTTTGTTTGTGATAAAACAAAGCTTCTTCTGGTTTATTCCAATCATCATAGTTAATGGCCGTTGCATTAAAAGAAGATCTAATATCTTCTGCTGAAGCTCCTTTTTTATTTAAAAAGTATTGAATCGCTTTTTTTCCGTAATAAATTCCTTTTGGGTAATCTTCAAAATCGTGATAGTCATAAGATAATCCGATATAAAAAGTTCCAATCCAATTTTGTAAATTGTGTCTATCCGCTAATTTTAATCCTGTAATTCGGCTACCTATTGCATTTTCATATTGTCCTATATCATTATATACTCTACTCAAATTATAATAGAGTGTAATGATTGAATTGTAATTTTTGGAATCCTTAAACTCATTTAAAGCCTTTTTCCCATAATAAATAGCGCTGTCAGATGCCCCGAAGTCGGTATGAAAAGCATTTTTACAAAAATAATATTCCGCTTCATCGACATCATTCTTAATTGCTTTTTTAGCTTTTTTAAAATAATATTCAGAAGAATCTTTAGAAGTATAAGCTTTTACCAAAAGCTCTTTGTTATTTTGAGCTTTAACAGTATAATTGACACTAAAAATTAAAAATAAAAATAGTTTTTTCAACATAGGTCTCGAATAATATTAATTAAATATAATCTTTTTTTTAAAAATATTATCTAAGATGTCTTTTTACTATCAAATTATGCAAATACAAAAAGTCTTTTGTAATCTGACTCATTTTTTTTGAATCAAAATATTCTGCATTTTTCTTATCCTGATATATTAAGTTCTTTTTTTTCAATTCCTCAATTTTATGCTGAATTTCCATAGACTTGCGCTTATAATCTTCTTCCATTTTAAAAAATTTGAAAGTTAAAACTATAGTTACTAAAATAGCTGGAACCAAAATAAAATACCAATTTTCCATAATCATCTATTTTTAGACAAAAATGGAAAATTGGTATTGAACAAACAATTAGCCGAAAGGCGTATTTAATTGATTATTTTTAACTCTATGTCTTTATCGGTTTTCACTTCTCTGCCGTCATATTTTAATGTCCAACCCATGGTATTGGTAAGAATTAATATTTTTGACAACTCGCTCAATAAACGATTTTTAGCATTTGATTTCAGACTCGATTTTTCAATTTTCTTAGTCAATTCAGCTTTAACCTTTTTGTTTATTTTATTGTAATCTTGTGCGTTAAACGGATTAAATCTACTTTGATTAACATCGTAAAAATGTAAATCTTGATTGATTTTTAATTCCGGTTCCGGAATATTTTTCAAAGTTACCGTTTTATTCTTTTCATCAATATCATATTTTAATTGACGTAAATCATACATTACTAAAACATCGGCATTAGCTACAATTAATGCTTTTTTTTCAAAGGTTATAAAATCCATGAAATACTTTTGTTGGTCTTTGTATGTAATTACTTCTGCATAATGACCTTCGGTAACGACTAACTTTCCAACGCTTTTAATTTGTTTTTCAATGAGAGCGGAATTATACTCTACCGTTGAAGATTCGCTGCTTTTGGTAAAAAACTGATAGACCAAAAACCCTACTATCAACAAAATCAATATATAAATTAACTTTCCTGAACGCCCAATCGCTTGCACTAATGGAATAAGCATGTTTTTTATTGCGGTTTCGGTAGAACTTGTTCGTGCCATGATTTAAATTTTACACGAAGATAGAAAAGTTACCTGAATTATTTTTCAAGAATTACAAACTCTACTCTTCGGTTCAATTGTTTGCCTTCATCGGTATCGTTTGTTGCAATGAATTTTGTTTCTCCGTATCCTTTTGCTGATAATCTATCTTTTGCAATTCCTTTTCCTAACAAGTAATTCATAACAGCATTAGCACGATTATTAGATAATGTTAAGTTATCTGCATCCGCTCCAACAGCATCAGTATGACCTGAAATTTCTATCTTCATTTTAGAATTTGATTTTAAAACCTGAAGTAACTTATCTAATTCACCATACGATTCTGCTAATAATTCGTATTTTCCTGAAGCAAAGAAAATATTGTTTAATCGAATGATTTCTCCTTTTTCTATTGGATTCAAATATAAATCCACTTCAATTTCTTTATACTCTTTTAAATCTGATAAATCAACGTTTTGGGTAACCGCGTAATATCCTTCTTTCTCAGCCATGAAACTATATTTTTCTCCGTAAGGTAATACGATGGAATAACTTCCAGTTGATGGATCTGAAACAGCAGTTCCTAACTCTTTATTTGTTTTAAGTGCATTGTAAACTATTGGAGCACTCATAACTTTTTTTGTTTTACTATCGTAAACTTTTCCTTTAACTAATGCTACCGGATCTTGTTTTACTGTATTGTCTATTTCCCATATATCTTTTTCTCTACCTACATAAGCTTTATCTCCTTTTGCAGAAAGAAAAATACTCAATTCATATCCTGTTGAATTGATAATATTACCCAAATTTTCTGGTTTTGACCAATTTGTCCACGAATCATCTAATCGTTTTGAAACAAATAAATCATAATATCCGTAACCAGGATGTCCTTTACTAGCAAAATATAATGTTTTACCATCTGCGGCTAAAAACGGATTAGCCTCATCATCGAAAGTATTAATAACATTACCTAAACTTTTTGGTTTTGAAAAAGTTCCGTCTTCTTTTACACTACTTACATAAAGATCTTTTAAACCTAAACCTTCTGGTCGCTCAACCGACATTAATAAATATTTATTATCACTCGTTAAAAAATATCCCACATGATCATTTGTATTTTTATAATCATCGATGATAACATCTTTTGGAATTTCCCAACCCGAATCTCCTTTTTTTGCTATAGAAACACCTGCTCCATTTGGAGAAACGCCATCAGCTGCATATCGATTTCCTAAAAGCAACGTGTTATTATCTGGTGAAGTAGAAATTACAAAATTATAATCTTTGTTATTAATAGGTCTACCCGCATTTTTAGCTTCTTGCCATTTTCCATTTCTATCTTTAACTGAATACCAAATATCGTCTTTATCGGTTTCAACGTTAGCTGGATTATTTTTTCTATCAAAATACAAGATGTTTCCATCTGCAGAAATTACCGGATTTGTTTCTTCAATCGTAGGACTAGAAACTGTTTCTGGTAATTTTAGCATTTTTAAATTCGAATTAAATTCTTTAACTACATTTACCGAAAACGGAACTTCTGTAATCTTTAAATTTTCCACTTCAATATGAACTCCAGAATCTATAATAAACCCGAAAGACGAACCGTAATAGGCATTATCACCTGTTTGAAATTCTAAATTTCCGTTCAAATAAACTTTGTAAACATTAGCTCGTTTTTCTAGTCTAATTTTATTTTTTCTTCCTTTACCTTCAACGTTTTTAGAAGCACTCCATTTTTTATTGTAATGAAATTCCTTTGCATAATAATGGTAAATTTGAGATTGCTTGTTTGCCGATAATTGTACAACTCTATAATCTGAATTATCACTATACATTCCCCAAACCAATCCGTAAGTTGCATATTCTGTTGGAGTTTTTGTCATTGTGATTTCTGTTTCAATATCAAAATCAACCAAATCTGTATTTTGTGTAATGGAAATATAACGCCATTTAGAGTTAGTAGCGTGATTGTTTTCTAAAACCAGTTTTCCTTTTTCAATTTTTGCTTCAAAAGAATCTCCATTAAAAATAAGATTGCTTTTATTGTCTTCAAATTCGTCTTGAAAAAGTACTGTTTGAGAATAACCAAATAGAGAAAACAGTAAGAAAGTAAATAAAGTAAAATTGAATCGCATATTGTAAAGATTTGATTGTTTTAACTTTACAAATATATTTTTGATCACCAATCTTAACTATACGTAATATGACGTATTTTTTATTTAAAAGGATGACGCTGTTGCCAATTGAGTTCTGGCTCTAAATTTTTAAAGATTTTACCAATAAAACGGTTTATTAGTTTATTATTATGATATAAAAATCCTGACATTTGAACAGGAGAAGCACCAATTGAACTTTTAATTTCTAAAGCAGTTCGACCGAAAATAATTCGTTTAAAATTATTTTCTATTCCATATTCTGTCATGTTGTACAACATATTTAAATACAACATATTGTCTTTTTGTATTTGATCGTCGTAACCTAAAAAATAAGTTTCTAACGTTTCGTCATTCAATAGTAATGTATGAAATCCAACTAATTTATCATTTTGGAAATAACCAAAAATCTGGAAACGATTTCCACATTGTCCTTTTAATGTTGAAAAATGATTTTTTGACAAGAAAAAAGTATTGAATGGTGCATTTTTAGCAACATAATAATACAAGTCGTAAATCTTCTCCTCATATTGAAGTACTTCTTCATAAGAAAGATATCTAACTTCAATTCCGCCAAACTTTTTACGAGCTCGTTTGAATTGGTCACGATATTTTTTAGAAAGAGCTCCCACATAATCATCTAATGATTTCCAATTTTCATTCAAATAGAAAATCATATTCGGTTGCGTATTAAATTCGTAAATACCTGAAAAACGGAATTTTTTTAATTCAACAGAGCAATGATCATAAAAATCTTTGAAGGAAACCAAATGAATTTTGATTCCTTTTTTCTTGAAATAAAGCGTTATTTCATCAGCGCTTTGTAAAAGAATTTCGCTAATGTGATTAAAATCAATTTCTTTAGAAAAGACATAACCATTTTGACCTGTAATCATGTTATTTCCTAAAAAAAGAGTGTGAGAAGCAAAATTCTTAAAAATAAAATTTCGAATAGCGGTTTTGAAACATTTATCGCGTTCACCAAATGATTCTAACTTATTCAAATCTAAATATTGTGCTAAAGAAACGCCAATCAACTCGTTATTTTCAAAAATTCCAATATAAAAACATTCCATATTAACAGGAGCAGATTTCTCTAATACTGTTAAATACGGCGTTTGAAGAAAAACGTTGCTTTGAGCTACAACGTCCCAAAGTGCAGGCAATGCCGCAACCGAATTGTATATTTTAAATGAAATTTTGTCCAACTTGAAAAATAAAATCGCCCCACAAATGTAGAGCGATTACTATATAATTAAATGTTAAATTTTAATTTATTTCCAACCACAAATGATTGCTCCCATGATTGTCATTACCACAATCCAATAACCTGAAGTTACTGCAGCATATTTAAATGATTTTTGTTCAAATAAACAGTTTGTTGCTACGATTGGTAATGCGATAAACATTCCAGACATAAAACCATGTAAAGCTCCGTGCTTGAAAGTTCTAAATGCATCTGCATAATCAGCCATAAATGCCGAATAAGATGGTAATGCTTTTGTCTCATCTCCACCAATCATACCTAATGCACCAAATTGATGAATAGTTAAAGGCATCATGATAAAAGCTAACATAAAAGCAAAAACAAAAGTTAATCCAAAAATTTTGGCCATGTTACCTTGTTTGGCTTTTTCTTCAGTCATTCCGACTTCGTTCATCCAAATGGTTCCAAAAACTTTAGGATTATACCATATAAATCCAACAACAAAACTTGATAAAGCAGCTACTAAAACCGCTAAAAAATTAATTTCCATATTGATATAGTTTTTTGGTTAGTATATCAAAAGTAGGGATATTTTTTAACAATTGTTTATTCTGCTACGATTTTGCTTGCGCTACGATATAAGAACTCATTATAAATGTGTCTTCTTGCAAAACGACTTGGAGACTCAGCATTTACCATTTTGATGTACGTTACTTTTGGCACACTGAAATATTCGTAATTGCTTCCATCTAAAAATGAAATATACAATACCCCATTATCCATATAAAAATCTTGGATATTTACAGTTGAAGTAATTTTCTGATAAACTTCTTTGTTTTTCTCTTGAGTTTCAGGAGCAATACTTACCAAAAAATGATACGCTTCAATAATATTTTTACTTCTTTCTTCTGCAGCCAAACGCTCTATAGGATCAGCAATTGTATCAGGATGATCTTCTTTCATGCTGTTTCTGTAAATTGTTTTTAATTCTTTAAGAGTAGCTGTTTTTGTAACATTAAGTAATTTTCTGTACTCTGCGATTTTTTTTGGATTCATAAGTTTTTTAAATAAAGGTGCAAAATTAGTGTTTTATTCTTGAATTGAACAACAAAAAACAAAACATAATTATTTATTAATGAGCGAATTAAACAAAAAAAGCCTCACATTTCTGTGAAGCTTCTTAGTAGCGGGAACAGGACTCGAACCTGTGACACTTCTGACTTAATTATCAATGTATTATGAACTTAATAATTTTTTGTATGCCTAAATGTATGCCTTAAACCTGAATTTCAACCCTGCTTTAACTGATTAGCCTCAATTATTTTGCAAAAGTAGTAAATGTTTTTGGATAAATTTTGGTTTTCCATAGATTACTAAAATCTGTTTCTTACTTGGGTTATAATTTGTGTAATACATTATTCTCCACACTTTAAATTTTGAACTGAATTTATCAACTTCAATCTGCTTGGATGCATTATGTACCAGGAATTGATTGATAACAGCAATTTGTTTTTCATCAGCTTTTTTGATTATTATAATCACTGCTGTCAAATAATCTCCATTAAATATCAATTCAGTTCTATGTGTAAAAAAGTTCAGAAAATAATTAAGCTGTTTACCTATATATTTATAGCTTTCATAACCATTTAATCTATTATCCAAAGCATCTAATTCAAACTCCCAATTTTCATATTGTTTGTCTATTTTGAAAGGTAAATTAAGTTGTTTCATTTAGTTCCTGGTATAAAAAAACCACCTTATGGGTGGTTTAGAATTTAATATTTGATTTATTAAAATCACAAAGTAATACTACACTTGTTGTTTTATAAATCTTGAGGAAATTGACCAAACAAATAACTCTTTTTGGTTAAGTTAATGAGTTTTGCAAGTTCAATCAAGTTTTCAAAACTGTACGTCTTCAAACTAAAGTGGACTTTTCCTAAGAGAGTATTTAGTTAATAATTCAAAGATAAATGTTTTTTTTGATTTGTTGTTAATTTTAATTTTTGGTACTCATTTCTTCGGCCAATAATAGCCATTTTCTTTAATCGTTCACGTTCTTTTAAAATCATTTCACCTCTTCCAAAATAGACATCTGCTGGGGTTAAGTTGTTTAATGATTCATGATAGCGTTCATTGTTATAGCGATAAACAAACTTTTCTAAAGCAGCTTCTAATTCTTCGGGAGCAAAGTAATTATCAAGTTTTACCACGTTTTTCATAGTTCTGTGATAGCGTTCAATTTTTCCTTGTGTTTGTGGATGATTGGGTCTGCCATGTACTTGTTGCATTTGATAATTGTCTTTTAAATACGTTTTTAATTCGCTTGCAATATAGCACGAACCATTGTCTGACAAGAGTTTTGGTTTTTGTTTAGTTACCAATTTTGCTTTTTTAATGGCAGTATCCACAGTTCTTTTTACATCATCGGCTTTCATGCTTGAGCAAAGTTCCCAATGCACAATGTATCGGCTGTAATCATCTAAAACCGTACTCAAGTAATACCAACCCCAACCCAATATTTTAAAATAGGTAAAATCCGTTTGCCACATTTGATGAACAAAGCCTGTTTTGTCTGTAAATTCATTACCTGCACTCAGAAAAATATGAGCTGGAGCTGTAATTAAACCTCTTGACTTTAAAATCCGATAAACACTTGATTCTGATAGGAATATCTGTTGTTCATCAGTGATTTTATAGGCTAATTCTCGAGAAGACAAATCAGGATAATCTAAAGCTAATTTTACAACCAAATTCTTCTGCTCTTGTGGAATGCTATTCCATTGCCTGTTTGCTGCTCTTTTGGTTGGAAGCAATCCTTCAACACCATTTTCGCTGTAAGCATGATACCAATTGTAAAACGTACTTTTATTGATTCCAATCTCCCGAAGTGTTCGATTTACGCCAATTTCTGAACGAGTAACCATGTGAATGATTTCTTGTTTTTCGGATACTGTAAGTCGCATATATTTCTTAAACTTTTCAGTTAATCCAGCATGTCCAAGCTTTTTTTTACAATATCGTAGCGTAAAACTAAATCGGCAATCATTACTTTTAAAGACTGATTTTCTTTCTTGAGCTCTGATACTTCATCACTCGTAGCTTCTCTTGTTACATCGCCTGCTAAACGCTTTTTACCTGCTTCCAAAAATTCTTTGTTCCACTTATAAAACTGAGATTCATTAATGGAATACTTACGACACAATTCTGCAACTGACATTTCTGCTCGTAAAGCTTCCATAACAATCTGAATTTTTTGTTCAGAACTAAAGATTCTTCGTGTGTTTCTACGAATGTCTTTGATGAAATTCTCTGCTGTTTTTTTCTTGGGTGTTTTCATAATAATTCAAATTTAAGGATTTTGAAAACACTCTCTTAGTTTTGAACTAAATCAGTCCACTTTTTGCTGACGATTTACAATCCTTATTTCTTAAAATCAATAAACTTTTTAATGAATCATAATAAGAATAAAATAGTCTTTCAGCACTATATTTTACACTTGCAATTGCTCTTTCTTTTGTATCAGTAATATGGAATAAATTCTCTTCAAGAAACTCTTTAGTTTCAAGATAATTATTAAAATTTTTAGCTAACCAATTATTAATTTCCTCTATGCTGGTAAAAGCAATTGGTTTTATTTTCATAGTATTTATTATAAAGAGATATTAAGAATAAAGGTTTTTAATTTTAATCCAAATAGCTATTATTTTTTCTCCGATTAAAGTATATTTTAGTCTATTAAAATTACTTATTAACCAAATTATTAATCCAACAATTATAAAAAATATTGTAAACTCATAGGCTGATATTGCAACAATAACTAATGAAGAAAAGAAATGAATAGTTTGTGATTTTTCTGAATATAAATCTTTAAAGAAATTGATTTTTATATTCTCATATTCTGATTTCAAAACTATTAAACCAAAAACTCCAAATGCAAATACAAAAAATGTGATTTGCATTAATTCTGATTTAGAAACAATTGTATTTGAACCATTGAAAAATCTTGAAATAAATATTAATATTGGTAATTGCATTAGTGCCAGATATGTCCCAATTGGAATAAATATATCTTTAAAGAATTTTAGCTCTTTACTTTCAATTACTTGTTTTGGATTTTCTGTATTTTGATTATCTTTAAAATTACTTTCAAATAACTTCAAATCTTCATCATTCAAAATAATTTCATTACCAATTTCAATTGGGTCAAAATCATCTTCTTTTTCAATATCAATTGGGTCAAATATTTGACCTTGCTTTAAAATGAATTTTTCTTCATCAGATAAATTGTCATCTTCATTTAGATTTAATCTTTTCTCTAATCCATTGTAAATATTAATAAATCCTTTTATCTCAGACCTACTTATTATTTCAATACCAAATTCGTTATTAAAAAGGATTTTACAGTAACAATAAGAATCTAAACAAATATCCTTCTTACATATTGTACAAGTTTTATTAAATTCTTTAAGAGATTTTTCAAATAAAACTTTATACTTTGTTTTATAGTTATAAAATACTTCTAAATCATTCAATTTTTCAATGGTTTGATACTCTTTTATAGCATTTTGAATTTGGCTTACCATAAATAATTTGTAGTATAGTTTATATTTTACCTAACATTTTTGCTCCAAAAGGAGTAAGATATGTTTCAACATCACTATTTTCAAAAACTGTTTTAACACCAAAAAGGTTTCCATTTTTTTCATCATAAATAATAATGAACAAACCTATTTCTGTTTTTGGTCTTTTTTCCAATGTGTGATTTACAATATCTGTGGAGTAAACAACATTGAATAATCCTGCATTATCATAAAATGTTTTATCAAATTTTATCAAATAATCTTTTCTGCTATTAAAATCATAATCAGAAACAATTAAATTTCCATTTGATACATTGAAGCTAAAATTTAGATTTTCTTTTGCAACACTTCTGTCAGGTTTCATTCTATATTTAACATCTATAGATGTATTGTTTTGAGAAAATAATGTTGAATTAAAAAACATCATTGAAACAAATACAATGAGCTTAATTTTAAAATTTGTTTTCATATTGTAATTATTAAAGTTTAACAAATATACATACTGTATCATATTTGATAACAATATTTTTATCAAATATGACAACTTTTGATGCAAATAGCCAAAAGTTGAATAAGAAAGAATTTCAAATAGCATTAGGTCAAAGAATCAAAGAATTGAGAGAAAAGAAAAACATCTCTCAAACTGAACTTGGCAATTTATGTGATATTGAAAGAACTAACATGAATAGAATTGAAGCTGGTAATACCAATCCTACAAGTTATACTTTATACAGAATAGCTCAAAAATTAGAAGTTGACTTACCTGAACTATTTGAACTTAAACCAGGAATCCAAAAGAAATAGCTATTAATAATAATCTACTTATAAACTCTTGGTACAAATTTTAGTAAAAAAAGAGTGAATTTGGATTACTTCACACTCTTGAAAAATCACAGATTTTCCCAAACTCATATATATAATTTAGGAAAAAGTGTGATTTATAAATTTCCATTGTAAGCAAAACTATAATAGTCATTCTTGTAAATTATTAAATGGTCAAGCAGACTTATCTCTAATAATTCACAAGCACTTTTCAATTTAGATGTAATTCTCTTGTCAGCTTCACTTGGCTTCATATTCCCACTTGGATGATTATGTACCAAGATAATGGCAGATGCATTACACTTTAGAGCTACACCCATAATTATTCTGACATCTACAACTGTTCCTGAAATACCACCTTTTGATAAATTGTAAACTCCAAGTACAAAATTGGCTCTATTGAGTAAAATTACTTTACATTCTTCTTGAAATTCTATTAAATCCAAATCCCATTGAGATAATATGAATTTATAGACTTCATCACATTGAACTAATTTTAACTTATCAGGTTTATTAGTTGAATAGGTCACTTTAATTTCAGCTATTTCCATATCAAAAAAAAAAAAAATAAACCTATTGTGCTTTTACACACAATAGGTCTAATACTGTTAGTTTACTGGCTCATAATTGTGTTTACCATTCTTTGAAAATACATCTACTGATGGTGTGAAATTCTCAAAAATTGGCTTTTGGCTTTTAACTTCTACTTGTTCCTGAGCATAAGCATATCTATGAGTTAACACAACCATTTCTCCAGTTGCTTGGTCAACATATTCATAGGCTTCACATTCTTCTTTAACAATTGCTCCAGGCATTTGAGTACCAATAAGAGCTTTACAAGTTAATTCATCAAATGTACTTGGAACAAATGCTTTTCTTGCAGTTGCATAAAATTTTCCTGTGGTTTTTGATTGAGCCATTTCAATACCACCTTGTACTTCTAAAACAAAAAATGACTTTCCATCTTCTGTTGTTCTTTCTTTGTAGTTAATGATTGTTACCATTGTTTTGAGTGTTTTTGAGTTGTAATTTTTAATACTTCAAATGATTCTTTAAATTCAGCTATCACCTTGAATTTCTTTATTCAAAAAAGTATTAAACAATGATTTTCATTGCAAAGATGAGTGGGGGTTTTTAGGGTGGCTGGCTTATGTAGAATAGAATAAAAGTTTGCATTACAATTCTGTAGAATTGAACAAGTACCAGGAATTGAAAGAAATACATTTTGTTAGATTCCTGGTGCATTTAAACTTTGAACAGAAAAAAGTCAGACTCAACTTTTGCAATAAAAGTTACCTCTGAAAAAAATTGTCATTTAATATCCTGGTCAAAAAAATACCTTCTTAATCTTTTGGGTAGGGGGATTTGATTCTCAAAACAAGTGGGGGCTATTTTGTTCTGGTAGGTTGTGTGTTCAAAATTTTTGGAAAATTTTTTAGAAAAAAAATTATCTTTACATAAACTATGATTAAGATGGATAATAAAAGTTTAGGTCAAAATGTAACTGAGTATTCAGTTGTTATAAGTTCTCTCATTATTTTTTTTGGCTTTTTAAAGCAATATTGGTTTTACAATGCTTTCAATATTAGTATTCAGAAATTCCTGTCCATTGAAGAGGTTTTAATTATGTTTCTAGGTGAGCTTCCTTTTATAGTTAAGCTATTGCTTTTTGGAATTACTTATTATATTATAATTTTTTTGGTTGTAAAAATTTATTTAACTTATAAAGACCATAAAGGATTTAATAATGGAGATTCAGAAAAAATATATAGAAGAGAAATTGATAGTTTTTTTGGAAACAAAAAGAATTTGTTTATTCTATTAATATTATCATTTATACTTAGTATCATTGGTATTTTTATTTTTAGGAAAACATATTCTGAATTTGCAATTGTTTATTTAACATTGATGTCATGTCAGACAATTTATGTTTTTCTTGACATTGTTGAATTGGAAATAAGTCAATTTTTAAGTAATATGATTGTTTTTATATTTAGTTTATCAGTTGTGTTATATTGTAAAAACATTATTGATATTAAGAAAATCCTAAATAATCCAGTTCAATCTGAACTAATTTATAATGATGTTGATAATAATAAAAAAATTGACACAACAAATATTCTAATAGGAAAAACAAATAATTATCTTTTTTTGTTCAACCCAAAAGAGAATGTTACTAAAGTCATTAAGTCAGAAAATTTTATATGTTTAAGAAGTAATTATTCAAATGGTGAATAAATTTTCAGAAAAAATAATTTATTACAATACACATTTATAAAAACTATATAAATTTTCTGGCTGAGGAGCATTATAAATAGTATTCCTAAAGTCATCCGATAAAATATAGTTTTTATCAGTTACAAAACCATTATTCAGGGTTTTTAAATAAAATATATAATCTGAGATTAAATTCTTTAAATCAATATTATCTCGATTAAGAGCAAAATTATTTAATTGAATTAGAATTAAATTAATTGGCTCAATAATATCTGAAAGTATATGATTAGATAATTTTGAAATATAGTTTTCAAAAATAGTTTGCCCAACATTATCTAAAGTTTCTATTCTGTCAGTGATATCTTTAACATGAAAAACATAATATTTTAAAGAATCTAAATGTGCTACTAAAATTTCAAAAGAACTAATTTCAGGTATTATTTTATTCCAAAACTTTAATCCTAAATTATTAAAAACCTCAATATCCTCTTCTTTAGGTGGTGTAATTAATGTAAATATACTTTCACATTCCCCCATCTCTATTTTATCCTTGATAATTTTCACCATTGAAGTATTTATAATTATGAAATTATGATTAATAGGATTGTTATTATACATTGGAACTATTATAATTTTTTCATAATTCAAATCAATAAGTAATTTTTTAAGTGAAGTGTGATGAATACTTCCAAAATTATCGATAATTATTGAAAGACATAAAATTACTGCTTCATTATAATTATCAAAATCTACATTCAGATAAAAATATAGAATTTTATTTACTTCATCAGTGTCAATTTTATTAAACCAATTTGTTCCATTAAAAACTATTTTTGCTGATTTAATAAGTTTTAGCTGAAAGTCAAGTTTTGTTTTTCTGAAATTTAAAAGTGATAATTGAGAAGCTTTCAATAGCCTTTGATTTGAATGTAAGAAGGTTTTCCATATAGTAAAAAGTGAAATTAAAGTATCTATTTCTTCATCTTTAATATTTTTATCTTCTTCTTTATCTGTATATTTTAAGAATAGTTTTTCAAATTCACTTTGGAATTTTATAAGATTAACTATGGCTGAAAACAAATTGATTTCTGTTATGTTTCTATTATTTGGATTCTGTATTTTATCAGCATTTCCACTAAGTCTATGAAAAGTATTTGTTATTTCTTTAAAGCCTGTTACATTAATAAATGTAGAAATAGGTGAAAAATAATCTTGTTTATACTTATTAAAATTAGAGTACTTTTCAATTGATGAAGATACCTTACTGTCTATATCAGAACTATTGTTGCTATCTCCATAATAACCCCATCTATCAGATATTAATTTAGGTAACTGACATTCTTTAATACTTTTAATATCGTTTTCTATATCAGATAGATTTTTTACAAAATAATTTACTCCTTCTGAGTTGTTATTGAAATACTTGATTAATCCAATCTTGAATTTTTTTAATGCCGAAAGATTATATTTCCTATTTTCTTGAATGATATCAATGTATTCTTTCCATGAATCAGGTCTTTTAGAGTAAGAAAATATATTATTAAATAACACATTCATTTGAATAAAAAAGTCTAAATGAAAATTATTTTGAGGTATGTTTTTTAATGACTCATCATAATCCATTACTATTCCAGTAATATTTTGTCCATAACATTTAGTTTTATACATATTAATTTCAGGAAATCCTGTACGTCTTCAAACTAAAGTGGACTTTTCCTAAGAGAGTATTTAGTTAATAATTCAAAGATAAATGTTTTTTTTGATTTGTTGTTAATTTTAATTTTTGGTACTCATTTCTTCGGCCAATAATAGCCATTTTCTTTAATCGTTCACGTTCTTTTAAAATCATTTCACCTCTTCCAAAATAGACATCTGCTGGGGTTAAGTTGTTTAATGATTCATGATAGCGTTCATTGTTATAGCGATAAACAAACTTTTCTAAAGCAGCTTCTAATTCTTCGGGAGCAAAGTAATTATCAAGTTTTACAACATTTTTCATGGTTCTGTGATAGCGTTCAATTTTTCCTTGTGTTTGTGGATGATTGGGTCTTCCATGTACTTGTTGCATTTGATAATTGTCTTTTAAATACGATTTTAATTCGTTTGCAATGTAGCACGAACCATTGTCGGACAAGAGTTTTGGTTTTTGTTTAGTTATCAATTTTGCTTTCTTAATGGCTGTATCAACAGTTCTTTTTACATCATCGGCTTTCATGTTTGAGCAAAGTTCCCAGTGTACAATGTATCGGCTGTAATCGTCCAAAACCGTACTCAAGTAATACCAACCCCAACCCAATATTTTAAAATAGGTAAAATCCGTTTGCCACATTTGATGAACAAAGCCTGTTTTGTCTGTAAATTCATTACCTGCACTCAGAAAAATATGAGCTGGAGCTGTAATTAAACCTCTTGACTTTAAAATCCGATAAACACTTGATTCTGATAGGAATATCTGTTGTTCATCAGTGATTTTATAGGCTAATTCTCGAGAAGACAAATCAGGATAATCTAAAGCTAATTTTACAACCAAATTCTTCTGCTCTTGTGGAATGCTATTCCATTGCCTGTTTGCTGCTCTTTTGGTTGGAAGCAATCCTTCAACACCATTTTCGCTGTAAGCATGATACCAATTGTAAAACGTACTTTTATTGATTCCAATCTCCCGAAGTGTTCGATTTACGCCAATTTCTGAACGAGTAACCATGTGAATGATTTCTTGTTTTTCGGATACTGTAAGTCGCATATATTTCTTAAACTTTTCAGTTAATCCAGCATGTCCAAGCTTTTTTTTACAATATCGTAGCGTAAAACTAAATCGGCAATCATTACTTTTAAAGACTGATTTTCTTTCTTGAGCTCTGATACTTCATCACTCGTAGCTTCTCTTGTTACATCGCCTGCTAAACGCTTTTTACCTGCTTCCAAAAATTCTTTGTTCCACTTATAAAACTGAGATTCATTAATGGAATACTTACGACACAATTCTGCAACTGACATTTCTGCTCGTAAAGCTTCCATAACAATCTGAATTTTCTGTTCGGAACTAAAGATTCTTCGTGTATTTCTACGAATGTCTTTGATGAAATTCTCTGCTGTTTTTTTCTTAGGTGTTTTCATACTATTTCAAAGTTAATAATTTTTGAAAACACTCTCTTAGTTTTGAACTAAATCAGTCCACTTTTTGCTGACGATTTACAGGAAATCCTTTTCTTAATATATCTAATAAATTTACAGATAAGCTATTTAATCCTTTTGCTTGATTCTTATCTAAAAAATTATAGATATATATAGTTTCAATTTCTTTATCTACAATGTTAAAAAATATTATATCAAATTTTAATCTTACATTGGTTAAAAAATATTTTTCTAAACGTAAAATCAAGTTTTCATCATAATTAATTGATTTTAAACCTAATAAAACAGTTGCTTGTTCCTTTACATTATCAATAGATTTAGAAAAAAAAGAAATAAATAAATCATTTGTAATTTTTATAGAAATGTCAGATTTTAAATGATTTAACCAAAAAGTAAATTCCCCTAAGGATTTCCAATCTAATGCATTAATTGGGGAAATTTCAATTTTTTTGATACTTTTTAACCAAATTTTACAATAGCAATAAATATTTTCTTTATCAGTTATTTTACTTCTTAATTGTTTATTTTTTTGCAAGAATTCTTCAGATTTATTTTTTAATATAAAATCTTCATCATCAAGAAGTTTATCATTTGTGAGAATAAAATTTAATAAAAGATACCAAGCCTTTCCATAAAGTTCATATGCTTCATCGAAAGTACCTATATTCTGCTCCATGGTAAAATCATAAATACCTTTCCATAATAAAGCATTAAAAACATTTAAATATCCTTGCCATGATTTTAATGAAATAACCTTTAGATTAGATAAACAAATATTAGGATGATAACCCTTAGAAAATGAAAATAATAAATAATTTAATAAATCTTCTTCATTGATAAGATTTAATGAAGAATTTATGTAATCAAAAATATCTACATATACATCTTCATCAAATAAAATTTCTGTTATAATTCTTGACCTGATTGGATGTAATCCTGTCAAATACTCCCCATCTTCTGTATATTGTATTAAGTATTCTTTTTGTAAATCTTTAATGTATTTTATAGGCTCTTTTATCTTCAATTCTTTAATTAGTTTTTTGTAACTAATTTTAGAATTAAAAGAATCAGATAGTGATACATATCTCAAAATCTCTAATTCTTCCGTTTTTTTTTCAGCTACAAAACTTCTTATATTATTTATTTGCTCATATAACCTAGACTTAAGTGTACTACCCTGATTTATTAAATAAATATACTCTAATAACAATCCTTTATTTCCAAAAACTTGCCAAGATTCTTCAAAGTCAGTAAACTGTAGATCCTCTTTGATATTAGATAAGTTTTCATAAATATATTTTGCTTCAGTTTTATCAAATGTTAATTCAATGTCTTCAAAATCATAAAACTGTTGTAAATCTGTTGTCTTATTCCAGTCTTCTTGTCTAATTGTGATAATAAATTTTAAATTTTTCTTACCATTTAATTCTTTTATTATTTCATTCCAATTAAAGTTTTGTGGAGGAACATCAATATATATAGTTATTGGAAAACTCAATCCTTTACTTAGTGCTTCTAAACTACTTATAACTTTATAAATATCTTGTAAACTTTGAGAAATTTTAAGTTCATAGGCAGTAGCATTAGAAACAAAATCTTTTAAATACCTATAAGCTAAGGCACTTTTACCCTGACCAGAAGCACCATATATAAAAACAACATCTTTACTCTTTAATGCCTTATCAATTTTATTTAGTTTGTCTTCTCTAATTACATCTAAATTTGCAAAAATGTGTTCATATCTTGAAGATACACCATAATAAAAATTTTGTTTAAGAACTTCTAGATTTTCAGCATCAACAGATTTTGTACTTAGAGGAATAATAGTATTAAAAAAAGAATCATTAAAGCTTTTTTGTTGGTTTGCAAAATTACCAATTCTTTCTAAGTTAATAATCAGCTGACTTGCTTGAATTGGTGTATCTGCTTCTGCTAATTTATAAATCCAGAAAATTAAAAGTTCTAAAGCAATATTTGGGTCAGTAAAAATACTTAGTTCTTTTAATTTGTCTAATATTAAAAACATTAGATTGTCTTCGGTAGCAATTTCAACTGAAAAATTCTGGAGAAGTTTTTTGATACTGTCCTTATTGAAATTTTTATTAGTTAGTTTTTTTGATAAAGTTTCTTTATTCTTAAGTTCATCACTAACATTTCCAAATGAAACGAGCTTTATTTTAGCTTCCTTATTTAAAGAAACTACTTTTTCCCCTCTTTTAAAAAAAGAGGATTGCTTAGAAAATAAGTCACTAAAACTTAAGGTTCCTGACTGATTTTTAATTTGTATAGTTTCTATGTAATTTCCATCATTATCAAAAATATCTAAATCTTCAAATTTACCCTCAATGTGAAAATTATACCCCTTATCATAATCAGTTAAAATCTTACATAAAGAATATAAAAATTGAGTTCTATATCCTTTTAGTGCTGCCACTGCTCCCATTTTTTTCTTTTTTTCAAATTTAATAAAAACCACCTTACAAAATTTATAAGGTGGCATACTTTCAACTCAAAAACCAATTGTAATCTCCATTACCAATCAGTGCTTTCTGAATGCCATTTGTAAAATCATAGGCATTCACATTTCTATCAAGAAAAGTATCTATATAAGAAGATTTATTGGCTTGTGTAAAGAGATTATAAACATTCCAAAGGTTTATATCTCCTTGCTCATTTCTGCAAAAGCTATCATCTTCAAAATAATCTTTCACAATGGTATTAATATGACCATCTGTAAAGTTCAAATTTGGAATTAATGCTTTATCCTTTTTTGGTAAATGTTGATATAATCTTGTTCTACCTATTAATTGAGCAAACTGAGTTTCTGTTAATGAATGTTTAGCAAATGCTTTCATTCCTAACAAATGCTTTTCAGCATTGTAATTTTGAATTACTTCTATAATTTTAGTCTGTAATTCTTGATAAGAACTTACTTTCATATCATCAACAAAACCATCACTCCAAACACACAAATTGCAGCATACTTTATTCTGGAATCCAATAAAGAATTTAAATTTTTCAAAAGTTTTTTTATTGTACAAGTTTTCCAAATTGTAGCTTCTAACCCCACCTATTGTAAGAGCAATCTCATTACCATTGATATTATCTACAATACTTGGAATCCTAATAATAAAAGCCATTCTTTCAAAATATTGAGTTCTCTCATGGTCTAACAAGTCTTTTACATTTTTATGAATAGCTTCTGGAGTTCTGCCTTTGATTTGATGGCTTACTCTAATTTCAGGTTTCTCAAATGTATGATGTGGAAATACTCTTAAAACTGATTCTTGTGCAATTTCAATAAATTCCTGGTGTGAAATAGTCCTCTCATTATCTTTACTGAAAACTGGAATTACACAATCATTTTGTAAACTATGTAAACTAATTTCTTGTGTATTGGCTTCAATAAAAGGTTTGTTTGGAAATTTTGTAGTACCAGGAGTTATAACATTATTAGTCTGAAAAGTACCAGGATTCATAATGTTATTAGTTGGCTTTACAGGAATTAATCTATGTGATTCCTGATTTATTTTTGATTCAACGATGACTTGTGCTTCCATTTGTACTGAATGATTTTGGGTTTAACAATATTTCTTTTGAATTAATGGTATCTCTTTGAAGTTTAAAATCATATTCCAATAATTCTCTCCAATTACTGTATTGGTTGTACAACACATTTAATTCTTCAAGATTCCTGGTGTTTTTAATCTTTTCTCTGGCACTTTGCAGATTTGTACCATTATTACACCATTCTAAAATTTTTCTTCCTGTGGATGGATTAATTGTAAATTCAGGTTTTCCCATAAATAAGCCTGTTCTGTCTTTACTTGAAACAGCAAAATGCTTAATATCAATATCAAATACCAAAGTAAATTCAAAATCAATACCATCTCTCTGAACTGCTTTTAATCCAACTTTCTCAGGAATAAACTTGCCATCTTTTTGATTTAAAACATAATCCTGTTTGGTTCTCATTGTAGCAATTACATGAACATCACATTGCAGAATTTTATCCATAAAGGCTTTTTCCAATGGTTTAATTTTTGCCCAATTGGTAAATGAATTTCCAGCTAATGAAGAATGATAATCAAGTAGGTAATCCCAACAATGGCTAATGCTATCTATGATTATAACTTCAATACCTGCTTTTTCACATACATCAATTGCCTTAATGTAATTGTCTGGTGTAAATGGTGGAGTTAATGTAAGCACATTATAATTGCCCAAATGTGCATATAAATCAGCACTTCCATTTTCTGTATCAATAATGGCAACTTTACTAAAATCACCATTTGTCAATCCTTGTGCAAGTAGTAAACTTGAATAAGTCTTACCACTACCCGCTGAACCTTGCAAAGCCATTTTAATCTTGGCTTTCCTTCTTTCTGATTGTCTTAATTGCATAGTGTATAATTTTTAAATTGATTAATATTTTAGATTCCTGGTTTATACAAAACAAAAAAACCAACCTCATTTGATTGAGATTGGTTTTTAGAAAGTCACACATTTTCCTAATTTATATATATACAATTAGGAAAATATGTGATTTAATTTATTAGATCATTTCCAATTATTTCAGAATTACTAAATAACATATTGACATAAAAATCTTTTCTAAAATTTTCTTGTGAAAAAGGTTCTTCAATTAAATAAAATCTTACTTTTTCATCATTGATTATAATTTGAGATTTTTTGTCAGCCACCTTAAAAAATAATTCTATTAATAGCTCATAAAAAAACTGACCTGCTTCAGAACTATTTGTAAACCTCTTATATGTGTCATACATTGGAAATAAATCAAGTTTAATAATCAAATCATCATTGATTAATTTAACTAATTGATTAAACATATCAAGCTCATTAAATTTTTGAATAAACAAACTTGACACTTTTGTATGAAGTAAATTTTTATTTTTTTTATTTACAATACCATCTTTAATAATATCTAATAGTTCATTCCAATTCTGATAGTGTTTATAATAAAAATTTAACTGTTCATTTTCAAATGAAATAGTTACTCCTGTTGAGCTTAAATTAATGACTTGACTTAAGCAAGATTTAAAATAAAGAGATTTGATTAGTTTTCTATAATCTCTAATTCTTTCTTCATTAACAGGTTCACCAAGAGTTAAAACATTCATCAAATAATGTGTTCTAATTTCTTTTATTTTACCAACATCAGCTAAAGCATCATCAATATACACTCTTCTCTTATTGATAAATGAATTTAATAAAGAAAAAAATTGATGTCCAGAGTATGCCATTAAATTTGTTTGAGCTAAACTATTTTTGTAAGCTGAATTAACTAATGTATAATAATTATATCTCAAAGATTCTATTAATGATTCACTTTGAAAATATATATCTGGATTAAAGTCTATTGATTTTAATTTACAATTTGAAAGTTGATTTGTAACAGAAATATAAAACATATATGTTGCTAAATCTCCATTAAAATAATCACTATTCAGATACCTCTCTCCTTTTTTCAAAATAAACTGTTCTTTTTCCAAATAATTAAGAGTATTTAGTCCAAATCTATTTACTTCTGTTTTATACTTCTTTGCTTTTCTAATATTGTAGGTATATTCGGTATAAGCATCATTTAAGATTTGTTTTTGTAAATTAATATCTGAATATTCAATTGTTCCAAGAGTTTGATACTTTTCAAACAATTCAGTTATTTTATTTTTTTCTGCAATTCCAAAAGGCAATGAGTTCTCTTGTATGCCAAGAGGTTCTGACATTACAATGTAAATATCCCCTTTTGTCCTTAACCTTGCAATTGCTTGAAGAATTGAAACATAACCAGAAGTAAACACTCCTTTGTTATTGAAATATTTAATATTTGTACTTGGAGGTAGTATAATAATAAGAGTATGATTTTCTTTTGTAATATTTATACCAGTTGAAAAATTTGTGCCAATATTAATTTTACTTTTATTGTATTTTCTAATATAATTAGGGCTAAATATATCATTATAACAAAAATTCAATTCTGACCTGTTTATTATTCCAAAATATGGTTTTTTCTGCATTTTTTTAAGCTGGCTTCTTGAATAAACAATGACATCGAATTTTTTGTTTTCATGAATTAACCTATTAAACAATCTTTTCAAACTTAAATTATCAATAATATTACTGTTGTCTTGATGTAGTATTAAATGTAAGTTACCTTGTTTTTCTTCAATAACAATTCTTTTAGATTCAATTATGTGAATTGTGTTATCTGTAAATTCTGAAAGGTATTTTATAATTTCTTTTGATGCTTCATTAAAAGTAGCACTGATTACATAATTCTTATGAACAACTTTTTTAAATTTCCAAAGGTTAAAAATATACTCCTCTTTAAAAGTATGTATAGAATCGTGTAATTCATCAAAAATCAACACAACCTTTTTATTATGATTTTCACAATACTTAATTAAATTTCTGAAATATTTTTTCCTTTTATTTGATTGAAATAAAGCGTCTTCACCAGGGTTTTCAAGTAAAGCATAGACAGTTAAAATATGAATTTTGAATTTATCAATATTTGAGCTATTAACTATATCTAATTCATCATTTACAGCTCCAATCATATTTTCATTAACAGGTTTGTCAATATGAAATAAACTAAATATTTTATTTTCTTCAATAATCGTTTTACATTCTTCAAAATACTGTTCAATTAAATTATTGTATGGAAGTGCAAAAACAACTATATAATCTTCTTTATTGGCATACTCTGAAACAATGTCAATTATGCACTTTGATTTTCCTTGACCAGTACCTGCATTTATTACAGTTGTATTTTTTACATCTAAATCCCTTATCAAAATAGGCATTAACTCTTCTGAAATATAACCAGTTTCAGGATTAGGACTAATAAACTCTTTAGTTGAGTTATAATAATTAGAATCAAAATCCTCTATATTTATTTTTTTGTATTCTACTGGAACATTTACTAAATCAAAATCTATTATACTCATAAAACTTAAAATAAAACTGTGCTGTAAAGATATTACAACACAGTTATTTATAAAGTATCATTTATCCAACTTTCTGCTTAAAGTTGAAATCTGTTCACTAACTTTTCTCTGAACCACTTTTGCATAATGGTCTTGAGTAGTTGAAATTTTGGAATGTCCTAAAAGTTCTGAAACCACTTCTATTGGAACATCATTGTAAAGCAATACAGTTGTGGCAAAGGTTTTCCTTGCAATGTGATGAGTTAATTTCTTTTCAATACCTATAATCTCAGCTATTTCTTTTAAATAGGAATTGAATTTTTGATTACTAACAACAGGTAATAATCTTTTATCATCCTGGTATTTTTCAATTATTGAAATAGCTTTAGGCAACAATGGAATTGAAAATTGCCTCTTTGTCTTTTGTCTGAACATATCAATCCACAGTTTCCCATCAAATTTTTTCACTATATGTTTTTGTGTTAGAATAGACATTTCTTGATAAGGTAAACCAGTATAACAACAGAAAACAAACATATCTCTAACTTGTTCCAATCTCTTTTGAAAAAACTTATGATTCTCTAATTTGTAAAGTTCCTTAGTAGTTAGATAAGTTATGGAGTTTATGACCTTTTTGGGTTTATAAAGCAAGAATGGGTCTGTCATTAGAAAACCCTCTGCAATAGCCAATTTAATAATCTTCCTAACCCTTTGAATGCTTTTATTGATTGTAATCTGCTTAAACTTTTTTTCAGTTTTCAAATAGTAATCAAAATCATTTAAGAACTTTAAAGAAATATCCTCTAAAGCTATATTTCTCTTTTTGTATTTATGAAAAAGGAAGTTTTCTATATGCTGTTTGGCTTCTGTAAACTTTGAAAATGTAGATTTAGTGTACTCAATACCTACCAATTTTTCCATTCTTGCATTATGGAGATTAAATACTTCTATTAAAGTTTTAGATGGTTTAATATCTTCTCCTTTGAATTTTAAGTAAATGTCTTCCACATCAAACTGTTCTTTTTGAACTTGAAGAAATAAAAAAGCCTGATTAATTTCTTGTTTAATCAGGCTCAATTGAGTGTTAATTTGTTTATGTTCAGTATCATCAGGAATAGCTTTCTGTAATGAATTATTCCAATTCTCTGGTTTAATAAATAATCCAGTTGCAAATGGCTTTCTTATTCCTAAATATGTAATTCTACACACAATAGGAACTAATCCTTTTTTATTAATCCTGGTTGCTGAAATCACAAACAATATCTTTATTGGTTGTGTAATCATGATAAAATAATTGTTTAAATCTTTAATAAAAAAAGTTGCAACCCAAGTAAAATTTAATTGCAACCCAAATGTTAGCCTTTTTGCAACCCAATACAAAATTTATTGCAACCTAAAAGTTAGCCTCTTGCAACCCTCATTGTAACCCAAAAAAAACTAAAATTTGAATTTGTAATAAGTAAGTAGATTTTTAAGAAATCCTTGTAGAATAGATAAGAATAGAAGATAAATAAAAAAAGCTCCACATTTCTGTGAAGCTTCTTAGTAGCGGGAACAGGACTCGAACCTGTGACCTTCGGGTTATGAGCCCGACGAGCTGCCTACTGCTCTATCCCGCGATGTACGGTTGTAATTCATTAAATTTAGTAGCGGGAACAGGACTCGAACCTGTGACCTTCGGGTTATGAGCCCGACGAGCTGCCTACTGCTCTATCCCGCGATTTGTGAGTGCAAAGGTACAATGTTTATTTAAAATAGCAAGACTTTTTTAAAAATAATGTTTTATTTCTCGTAATTCAAGCGTTATCACTACCTTTGTAACCATAAATTTATTAAAATGGAGCACAGAGCAGGTTATGTTAATATTATTGGAAATCCTAATGTAGGAAAGTCAACTCTTATGAATGCTTTTGTAGGAGAACGTCTTTCTATTATTACATCTAAAGCACAAACCACAAGACACCGTATTTTAGGTATTGTAAATGGAGATGATTTCCAAATGTTATTTTCAGATACTCCAGGAATCATTAAGCCTGCGTATGAATTACAAAGTTCAATGATGGATTTTGTAAAATCGGCTTTTGAAGATGCCGATGTTTTAATTTATATGGTTGAAATAGGTGAAAAAGAATTAAAAGATGAAGCGTTTTTTAATAAAATTATTCACTCAAAAATTCCGGTTTTGCTTTTATTAAACAAAATAGACAAATCCAACCAAGAACAATTAGAAGAACAAGTACAATTATGGAAAGAGAAAGTTCCTAATGCAGAGATTTTCCCAATTTCGGCTTTAGAAAACTTTAATGTTCAAACCGTTTTTGATAGAATTTTAGAATTACTTCCAGTATCGCCACCATTTTATCCAAAAGATGCGTTAACCGATAAACCAGAACGTTTTTTTGTTAACGAAACGATTCGTGAGAAAATCTTATTGAACTATGATAAAGAAATACCGTATGCAGTTGAAATTGAAACGGAAGAATTTAAGGAAGATGATGATATTATCCGAATTCGTGCAGTTATCATGGTTGAACGAGATACACAAAAAGGAATCATAATTGGTCACAAAGGAGCGGCTATTAAAAAAGTGGGAATTCAGGCGAGAGAGGATTTAGAGAAATTCTTTGGAAAACAAATTCATTTAGAAACTTACGTAAAAGTAAATAAAGATTGGCGTTCAAACGAAAGACAACTAAGACGCTTTGGATACAATCAAAAATAAATAGAAAAGCCTGATACATTTATCAGGCTTTCTTTTTAAAAATGAATGAAGATTTCGTTTTCTACTGTATGGATTTTTGCTTCCATTTTAAAAGCTTCCAATATATTTTCTTTAGTCAAGACTTCGGTTTTATTTCCAGATGCAATTACTTTCCCGTGACTAAGCAACATAATTTTATCAGCAAATTTAGCTGTCAAATTCAAATCGTGTAAAACACCAATAATCACAATATTATTCTCTTTTGCCAATTCTTGCATCTTGTACATAAAACTATACTGAAAATGCACATCTAGAAATGTCAAAGGCTCATCTAATATTAAATAGCGCGTTTTATTTTCTTCGGAAAACCAAATTTGAGCTAAAACTCGAGCAAAATGAACGCGTTGCATTTCGCCTCCACTTAATGTTAAGTAGTTTCGATCAACAAAATTTTCCAATTCAAAAAACTGAATAGCTTCGTTACAAGCCCGTTTATCTTTTTCCGAAGGATAATTATTAAAATGAGGATACCTACCCATCATTACAATATCGCGAACAGTTAAGGGAAAATTTAATTTACTATTTTGCGATAAAACAGCCCTAACTTTTGCTAATTCTGAAATGGATAAAACTTCTGTATCATAATCAACTGTTCCTTTTTGATTTAATTTTAATTGACCACAAATAGCTTTTATAAAAGTTGATTTTCCGGCGCCATTTGGACCAATAATTAATGATATTTTTCCAGCTTCAAATGCTTCCGAAATATTTTCTAGAATTACTTTATTGGCAATACCAACAGATAAATTTTTAGTTGTAAGCATATTAAAAAAAGTAATTAGATTTTCGCAATAAAATAATAAATACTGGAACTCCTAAGAATGAGGTTACAATTCCGATTGGCAATTCAGCCGGACTTAACAATAGTCGCGCAACCAAATCGGCAAAACAAAGAAAAATAGCACCAAATAATGAACCGAAAATAATAAGTTTTCGAATATCGGAACCACTTATCATTCGTATAATGTGAGGAACAATTAATCCCACAAAACCAATAACTCCAACAAATGAAGTAGCAACCGAAACCATAATAACATTGATGATTAAAACTTGGTATTTTAATAAATTCACGTTGATTCCTAAATAGCTAGCTTCATCGTTTCCAAGAATCAAAGTATTCAATTTCTTTCCTAAAAAATAGGATAAAATCAAACCCGAAACAGAAAAAACAGCCACCATTTGAACTGCTTGCCAATTTGCTCCTGAAAGCGTTCCTAAATTCCAAAATGTAATAGAACGCGCTTGTGGATCTCTAGCAATGTAAGACAGAAATCCGATTCCACTTAAAAACAAGGCATTTACAGCAACTCCAATTAATAACAAAACTGTTACCGAGTTGTTGTTTCCGTTTATTTTGGATAACGAGAAAACCAAGAATGTTCCAATTATTCCTCCGACACATGCAATTAATGATAATGAAATATTGTTAGTTGCAAAAGCGAAAGTATTTCCCAATACAATAAAAAAGGAAGCACCAAAAGCAGCTCCGCTCGAAGTTCCTATTAAGCCAGGTTCTACAATTGGGTTTCTAAATAAAGCTTGAACTAAAATTCCGCCAACGGCTAATGTAGCGCCAACTAAAATGCTTAATACTGATCTTGGCAATCTTATATCAATGAAAATACGTTCGTTCAAAGTTGTAAATTCATTTCCATAAAAGAAATTAGAAAACGAGGATAAAATCTCATCAAGTGAAATTTTCACGGCTCCTAATCCTATGGATAATAAGAAAACCACAACTAGCAATAATAGTAGTGTAATCAATAAAAAGCTATCTCGTTTTGTAAAAAACATTATTGATGAATTAATTTTTGAATAAGTTGTATGTTTTGACCTGTTCTTGGACCTAAATACACCAAATCGTGTTCTTCTATTCTGTAAATTTTCTTGTCTTTGAATGCTTTTGTACTTGAAACTCCAGGAAGTTCTCCTATTTTTTCATAAGAACCAGCCAGTTTATCATAACCAAAATCGGTAATTAAAATCACATCCGGATTTGCTGCAGCAACTAATTCAGGAGAAAGATGTTTCATTCCTTTTTCTTCATTAATAGCAATTTCGCCACCAGCCCATTCTAGCATTTTACCACCAGTACTGCTTTTTGTCATTACTAAATATACATTTGATGCTTGACCGTAATGTATAACCAAAACTCTAGGTTTTTTTGTGAAAAATTTTGTTTTTTCAATAGCTGCATCAAATTCTTTTTTCAACTTAACACAAAGAGAATCAGCCGCTTTTTCTCTTTTAAAATAACGACCCATTTCATGTATTAGAGAATCGGTTCCTACAATGGTTTGTTCATACTTACCAAATTGCTTCATCGGAACTTTCAACTTCTTTAATTGATCAACCACAGTTTCCGGACCAATATTATCATCTTCAATTACGATTGTTGGTTTGTTAGCCAAAATAGCTTCTAAACTCAATGCTCTATGATAACCAACTGTTGGTAATTCTTTTAATTCTGCTGGATAAGTACTTGATACATCTACAGCAGCTAAATCTTTTTGAGCACCTAATGCACAAATAATTTCATTGTATTGTTTTGCTATGCAAACAATTCTTGTTGTAGTTTCTTGCTTTTTGTCTTCCTTAGAAAACCTTTCACAACTTGAAACAACAAGTAACAATACTAAGTATTTTATAGCTTTCATATTATCGAAATAAAGAGCGGCATAAAACCGCTCTTTTATAAATTAGAACGTATATTTTAAATTTAATCCACCAAAGAAAGTTGCATTATAAGGTGCTGGTAAATAAGCATCTGGCAACTGGTTAGAGAATACCATTTGGTAATATTGCGTATTAGTAATATTGTTTACACCAAATGTTGCATCTAATGATAAGTGGTTTGTAATATTTCTTTGGTAACCAAATTTAGCATTTAACAAATTATAACTAGCTGTTTCATAATGAACCATATTTGGATCAGAAGCAGTTGTTGGAACATAACTATAAAACATAGCATCTCTATAGTTGTAAGTTACATTTCCGTAGAAACCATATTTAATAGCAAAATCAACACCAGCATTAAATACTACTGGAGGCGTTCCTAAAACTTTTTCATTAGAAAAATCAAATGCAATATTATAAGATCTTTGATAGATGTAATCTTTATATTTAAAATCTGAATACGTAACATTTGCAAACGGACTTACACTTTTAAAGAATCCATTTTCATTACTAATTAACTCATATTTTACAGAAGCTTCAATTCCTTTATGAATTTGCTCTCCAGCATTTACAATATAAGAATATAAAGTTGCTGTATTTGTTGCATTTGGAACTGCTACAGAAGTCATTTTGTCTTTAAAGTTTGTTTGGAAAACTGCTAATTCGTAAGTCAACTTGTTATTCATTAAAGTACCTTTTGAACCAATTTCAAATTGAGTTCCAACCTCTGCTTTTAAATTTTTATTTACTTCTCCTGTGTAAGGAATGTAAAAATAAGAACTCACTGGAGCTTTGTAACCTTTGTTATATGAAGCATATACAGAAACTGCTTTATTAAAAACTTTATTAATTGCAAATTTTGGTGAAACCATGTTTTTATAAGATGCACTTAAAGTTGACGGTCTGTATGTTCCTGGAGTATTATTTGCAGGCACATACATTCTGTCTTGTGATTCAATTCCCATATAACTACTTCCAACTCCTGCAGTAACAGAAAAATCGTAAGGCATATTTAAAGTCCATTCAGTAAATATATGATTGGTTTTTGAAATAGAATATCTATTACTTCTTTGACTACCAATTACATTGTAAGCATCTGGATCAACTCCATTAGCAACCATAGCATAACTAATTGCTTGCGAATTTTGTTGTTGCATTTCAGTTCCAGCAATTCCAGAAAGTTTATAAGCTGTTCCTAAATCAAAGTTTAAATTAAAAGTAGTTCTAAAACCAAAATTTAAAGCTGATTTGTCTGTCCAACCACCTGCTGAACTTACATCGCTTTCAATACCAGTTCCAAAAACCGAAAATGAGTTACCAATATTTCTATTGAATTGATAATCGTGATTCAATCCTCCTCTAAAACTTACCATATGAGAATGCGCGTCGTTTTTAATATAATTTGGATTACCCGAATAATCAAAATCTTCGTATTGTTCTCTAGTTAACTCACCATTTCTTTGATCATAACTATCACTATAACCTAAATAAGCATTGATTTTTTGCTTTTCGCTTAAAGTTGAATTTCCAAAAATATTCACGAAATCTTTACTTGATGCAGTATGCTCCATGAAACCATCATACTTTTGACTTCCATAATTGATTAACATAGCCCCATTTTTCCCTCCAATTTGAGCTTGAGTAGTTAGTCTTTTTAATCCATAACTACCAAACAAAGTATTTTGAGCCAATGATATTTTGTTTAACTCTGGCAGGATTGTTTTTAAGTTTACAACACCAGCAATAGCTAAACCATATAATGAACCTGATGGTCCTTTTACAACTTCTACATCTCCAATTGATGAAAAATCCAAATCATCCATTAAGGTAATACCTTCTGCATCTGTTACTGGAATATTGTTTAAATATACTTTTGTTCCTTGAGTGTCAAAGTTACTATTGGTACCATTTGTACCTCTAACTCCATTACCATACCCACGAATATTGAATTGTTGGCCAGCAGATACTGTTCTTCTTTGCATATTTACCCCTGGAACATTTGTATTGATAGCATCATCTAAGAACAAACCTGTACTTCTATTCAACTCTTTTTCTCCAAGTTTAGAAATAGATTGTGGCTGACTTAGAATAGTTTTATTTGTATTTGAAGTGGCAGTTACTTCAACTTCTTTTAAATAGTTTACTTTTGTAACTGTATCTTTTTTAATCTCTTGGCTATAACCTACAGCCGAGCTAACGATAGCTCCAAGAACTAACGTTTTATTTAATAAATTCATTTTATTTATGTTAAATTAATAATAGCAACTATTGGGCGTACTGAAAAGAACACCTATGATTATTTAAATTGAAATTATTAAACTAATTCGGGAGGAGGAACAATAATAGAAAGGTAAATTTCTTTTATATAAACGAAGTTAAATAGCAATTTTTTCAAAGACTCATTTTTAATAGACTTTGAAGTGTAATCTTTTGCTTGATTTAAACAAGCTATCTTAATTTTGAAAATACTTTTCCCTTTTGAAGACTGACTTTTCTTTCGAATGTTTTTGATTTTCAAAGCAAAGTTTTTCTCTTTTTTGTCTTTAAAAAGTTTTAGTTTAACAAAATCACCTTCAAAAGTCTCTTCTAAAATATCATAAAGTTCATCCTCAATAACAATTTCAAGATCATCAATTTTCATTAAATAATAATCTTTTTTAGCAATTGTTTTTGTGATAATTAAATGAGGGTTTTTATTTGACTCGGCAATTTTTTTAAAAATTTTATGCGAAAAAGTAGCAAAATAGAACATCCCTACTGATTGAAGTAGTATAAATACAGCTAGAAATAATATGTTGTATTTTTTTATCAAAATTGGGGCTAGTTTATTGACCTCCAAATGTATCAAATTTATTTCTTAAAAAAAGAAAAGTTTTTCATTCTTAACTTAAAACTTTTTTCATCAAATCTTCTAATTCATGCATCTGAGGAACACCTAGTTTACGGTTTTGTCGTCCAATAAAATATAATGCTACCCAAAAAACAACCATTGCAATCATTACACTAACATCTAAAACCATTGATTGTTTCAACGACCAGTGTGTATATGCCATCATTGCAAAAACCAAAAACAACCCTGCAATTATAAAATGTAAAAACATAAAAAGCGTCCACAACAACTGTTCTGGTCCAAATAACCCTTTTACCAAAGTTTGATTTTCACTTTTTTCTAATTCTAGATGTAAAAAAGGAGAATAATATTTTCTTTTTTCCTTACTAAAATAGAAATACAAATGTTCATCGATAATCTTAATTTGATAATCAGCTTTCAATTCTGTTTTTAAGCGGTAAGCATTTTCAAGTATTTCTTCAACTGTTTTACTCGACACAACTTCAAATCGTGGTCGTAATGCTATGCTTTTTTCTGGCTCCATAAGAATGAGAATTTAAGCTAATATATTAAAATAAAGACATCTAGAAATTAATCATCTGAAATATTTTTTTCAAATTCAAATCAGCCAAAATGTAAGTGATGCAAACAATTGCTTAAAACTCTCCAAAAAAAATCGTACTTTTGCCGATTCAAAATAAGATTATGAACAATATTGTTGCCATTGTAGGAAGACCAAATGTTGGAAAATCCACATTTTTTAACCGTTTAATTCAGCGAAGAGAAGCTATTGTTGACTCGGTAAGCGGTGTTACGCGTGATAGAAATTATGGGAAAAGTGAATGGAATGGAAAAGAATTTTCCGTAATTGATACTGGAGGTTATGTAAAAGGTTCGGATGATATTTTTGAAGGAGAAATTCGTCGTCAAGTAGAATTGGCAATTGACGAAGCGGATGCTATTGTTTTTGTAGTTGATGTCGAGGAAGGCATTACGCCTATGGATGATGAAGTGGCTAAGTTGCTTCGTAAAGTTAAAAAACCGGTTATTTTAGTTGTAAACAAAGTGGATAATGCCATGCGTGAAAAAGACGCAGTGGAATTCTACAACTTAGGATTAGGCGATTTTTTCACTATTTCAGGAATGAGTGGAAGTGGAACGGGTGAATTATTAGATAAAATTGTAGAAGTTTTACCTGAATTACCAGATGCTATCGAAGAGGAAAATCCGTTACCAAGATTTTGTGTTGTAGGAAGACCGAATGCTGGTAAATCATCTTTTATCAATGCCTTAATTGGTGAAGATCGATTTGTAGTTACAGATATTGCTGGAACTACTCGTGATGCGATTGATACAAAATATAACCGTTTTGGATTTGAATTCAACTTAGTAGATACTGCTGGAATTAGACGTAAAGCGAAAGTAAAAGAAGATTTAGAATTTTACTCTGTAATGCGTTCGGTAAGAGCGATTGAACACAGTGATGTGTGTTTATTAGTTATCGATGCGACTCGTGGATTTGAAGGACAAGATCAAAGTATTTTTTGGTTAGCAGAAAAGAACAGAAAAGGAATTGTAATCTTAGTAAACAAATGGGATTTAGTTGAAAAAGATACCATGTCTACTCGTGATTATGAAAGAAAAATAAGAGAAGAAATTGCTCCTTTTACAGATGTGCCAATTTTATTTGTTTCGGCTTTAACAAAACAACGTTTATTAAAAGCTTTAGAAACAGCGGTTGAAGTTTTTGAAAACAGAAAGCAACGTATTTCAACCTCTAAATTTAATGAGTTGATGTTACCAATTATCGAAGCAACACCACCACCAGCATTAAAAGGAAAATATATTAAAATTAAATATTGCATGCAGTTGCCAACACCAACACCTCAATTTGTGTTTTTTGCCAACTTACCACAATATGTAAAAGATCCGTACAAACGTTTTATTGAAAATAAATTGAGAGAAAACTATAATTTTAATGGTGTTCCAATCGATATTTATTTCAGACAGAAATAACATTAAAACCGAAGTTAACGCTTCGGTTTTTTTATTAATAATGTTAATATTTTCGTAAGAAAATTTTTATTTACACAATAAATATTTTATTTCGCTGTTAATTAGATTTGAATCCAAAAACCAACTTTCTTCATGTTCAAGAAAATAGTATTCTTAGTTTTATTTGTATTATCAGCAAGTAGTTTTAGTCAGAACACCATTTCATTAAAAGGAAAAATTATTGACAAAAACACATCAATTCCACTAGAATCGGCAACTATTTACATAAAATCGGCAAAAGATTCTACTTTAATTGATTACACCATTTCTGATAAAAATGGAAATTTTGCTTTCAAAACCAAAAAAATCGAAAGCGCAGTTCATTTTAAAATTTCGTACATAGGCTACATTGAATATTCTGAACAAATAGAAAATTTAAAAAGCGATAAAGATTTCGGATCAATTAGACTAGAAGAAAATGTTAGTTCATTAAAAGAAGTCGTTATTCAATCAGAAGCACCACCAGTTACCATAAAAAATGATACTTTAGAGTTTAACGCTGCTTCATTTAAAGTTAGACCAGATGCTAACGTTGAAGCACTTTTAAAACAATTGCCTGGTGTTGAAATAGATGAAGAAGGTAAAATTACAGTTAACGGAAAAGAAGTAAATAACATTTTAGTTAACGGTAAACCATTCTTTGGAAAAGATGGAAAAATTGCAACACAAAATTTACCTGCAGACATTATTAGTAAAGTTCAGGTAACCGATACCAAAACAAAAGAAGAAGAATTGTCTGGGCAAAATGCAACTTCAGATGAAAAAACCATCAACTTAACCATTCAGGAAGACAAGAATAAAGGTGCATTTGGCAAAGCAAATGTTGGTTACGGAACCGATGAAAGGTATGAATCGAGTTTGCTTTTTAATTATTTCAAAGACACCCAAAAAATCAGTATTTTAGGTTCGTCGAACAACATCAACTCAATCGGATTTTCAATGGATGAAATTTTCGACAATATGGGTGGTGGTAGAAATCAATCTATCTGGATAAATGACAATGGAAGTTTCGGAATTAATGGAATGCAATTTGGTGGTAATACAGGAATAACACAATCGAATATGATTGGGATTAATTTTGCTGATGAATGGGCAAAAAAGAAAATCAATCCAAATGGAAGTTATTATTATTCAAACGCAGAAACGAATAACAATAGTAGAACAAACCGAATTAATTTACTTCCAACAGGAAATACAAATACTTTAGCGGAATCAACTACAAAATCGATAACAGACGGACATAATATTTCGATGGATTTTGAAATAAAACTAGATTCAACAGCAACTATATATATGAGTCCGAGTTTTTCGAAAAGTGAAATTAAAAATAGAAATAAAGGTTTTGATGCTACATTTGATGAAGCTGGAGCCACATTAAATGAAAACACAACAGATAATAGTTGGGAAAGTCAAAACAATACGTTTCGTAACAACATTTACTTCTATAAAGGTTTAAAGAAAAAAGGCAGAGGGATTAGTGCTTCATTAAATAACGAAAATAGTAAAAACGAATCGGATTTGTTTACCAAAACAACAACCACATTCTTTCAATCAGGTAATACTGATGATGATCGAGATCAGTTCCGAGTTGACGATTCTAAAAACGATAGCTTTAGAGCTGAAATAGGATATAATGAACCTTTACGAGATTCTTTGGCTTTAAATTTCAAAGCAGTTTATAGTTATAAAAAATCTAGAGATACGAGAGAAACTTTTGACTTTGACAGCGGATTGGATTCTTATTCAAACTTTAACGATTTACTTTCAAACGATATCATTTCCACTACTTCATCTGTAACTCCAATGGTTGGCGTTAGTATTCGTAAGAAAAAAATTAGAGGAAACATTTCGATGGGAACAGAAATCATCAATTTCAACAACCAAGCCGATTATTTGTCTAACAAAACAGCTGTAAACAAAAACTACATGTATCCAAAAATGAACGGATATGTAAGTATAACATTAGGCAAATCTAAATCGATTTATAGCTATTATTCATACGAAGTAAATTTACCAACGGCTAATCAAATTTTACCTTTCCAAAATTTAGGAAATCCGTTAAACACTTTTATTGGAAATGCCGACTTAAAACCAAACGAAAATTATTCGATTTACATGAATTTCAACAATTATGATTATGCAACTCGAAGTGGTTTTTATGGTTATGCAGGTGGAGATTATAATGTAAATCAAATTGTAGCTTCAACAACTTATGATGCCGATTTTAAAGCAACTACAACGTATCAAAATGTAGACATGGCTTATAATGGTTTCGTAGGATTTAATTTCAATAAATCATTAAAAAAGGAAAAAAGAACATTTAAATATGGTTTTGGAGTTCAAGTAGGTTACGATTATAATCAAGGTTTAACTAATGCTGAATTATTTGAATCTAAAGGATTGAATATTAATCCAAGAGTTAATTTAACTTGGTCTATAGACGAAATGATAACAATTAATCCTTCGTATCGTTACACTTATATTACGAATGATTTTACCAACTACGTAATTGACAATACTAAAAATTTCAAACACAGTGCTAAGTTGGAAATCACAAGTTATTGGCCTAAAAAAGTAGTAATTGGAAGTGATTTCGGTTATAATTACAACTCTAACATTGCTGATGGTTTCCAAAAAGATTTCTATTTGTGGAACTTAAGTTTAGGATACAATTTCTTCCAAGACAAATTATTAGCAAAAGTAAAAGTATATGACGTATTAAATCAGAACGTAAGCGCAACAAGAACCATTACACCTACTGCCATTACCGATATGGAAAATACCGTTTTAAAACAATATGCTATGTTTTCTTTGACCTATAAATTAGAAAAATTTGGAGGCAAGAAAAAAGAAGGCGGCATAATGTTCATGGATTAAAAAATAAAAAACTCGTTAGATTGCTAACGAGTTTTTTATTTATCTATTTTTTACTTCGACTTTCTATTTTGGTTTACCAACTTCCGCCAGCTCCTCCACCAGAGAAACCACCACCGCCAAAGCCTCCACCAAATCCACCAGAAGAACCTCCACCAAAACTCCCGCCTCCAAAACCGCCTCCACCGCGACCCATTCGGCTTAAAATAATGATATCCCCTAAATCTAAACCGCTACCTCCTCTGTAATTTCCGCCTCCACCTTTACTCCCTTTTGAAATAATAAGAATTAGTATAATAACAAAAATAACGATTAAGACAAATGGAAAATTATTCTTAGATTCTTTGCGAGTACCTTTGTATTTTCCTTTTAAAACTTCGAAAATTGCATCAGCACCTTTATCTAATCCTTGGTAATAACTACCGGCTTTAAATTCAGGAATAATAACGTTTCTTATCAATTCTCCGTTGATTCCTGCAGTCAACCTATCTTCTACTCCATATCCTGGAGCAATCCAAATTTTTCTATCGTTTTTAGCAACTAAAATTAGAATTCCGTTGTCTTCTTTTTCTTGACCAATCCCCCATTCATGTGCCCATCTTGGCGTTAGAATTCCAATATCCTCACCTTTTAAATCTTCAATAGAAATCACCACAATTTGGGTGGTTGTCGAATCAGAATAACGAATCAACTTATTTTCTAATGCTTTCTCTTCTTGCGGATTTAAAACATCGGCATAATCGTAAACGCTCGTTTGAAAAGGCGGAACTTTCGGAATTGTGAACTGGGCATTAGCGTAAATTCCAGAAAGGAAAAATACTAGTATAATTAGTTTTCTCATTTTATCCTTTCGAAATTTCGTTAGACAATTCATTTGTGTCATCAGACTGATAAGGAAAATATTTCTTCAATCGTTCTCCAGCTCTTAAAATGCCTTCGACCAATCCTTTTTTGAATTTCTTTTCCTTAAAATTAGCAATCACAACATCTTTTGTACAATCCCAAAAATCAGATTCCACAACATTATTAATACCTTCATCGCCAATTATAGCAAACTTTTTATCGGCAACACCTACATAAAAAAGAACTCCATTTCTGTCTTGCGTTTCATTCATGTGCAATTCAAAAAAAACCTCCTGAGCTCTTTCAAGAGGTGATTTTTCTGTATGTTCTTCTAGATGCACTCTGATTTCTCCCGAAGTGTTTTTCTCGGCTTCAATAATCGCCTGAACAATTTCTTGTTCATCAGCTTTTGATAAGAAATCTTCTGTTTTAGACATTATTTTTTCTCGTTGTTAAAATCAAATTCTACATCAACTGGTTTTTCAGCGCCAGCAACAGCTTTAAACAATGCTTTCTCTTTGTATTCAGATAATATAAAACTTCTTGGCATTTTTAAGATATAGTTATTATATTTTTCAACCGCCTCATTAAAACGAGTTCTTGCTGTTAAAATCTGATTTTCAGTACTTGTTAACTCATTTTGTAACATTCTGAAATTTTCATTTGCTTTTAATTCTGGATATTTTTCAACTGTTACTAATAATCTCGATAAAGCTGAAGAAACACCGCTTTGAGCTTGATTAAATTGCTCAAATTGTTCTGGAGTAATGTTTGTTGGATCAACAGTTATTGAAGTTGCTTTAGCTCTTGCAGAAATTACCGCTTCTAAAGTAGATTTTTCAAAATCCGCTGCTCCTTTAACTGTTTTAACTAGGTTGCCAATTAGGTCATTTCTTCTTTGGTACGAAGTTTCTACATTTCCCCATTCTTTTTTTACAGCCTGGTCAACAGTAACTGCTCCATTTTTAACACTTACATACCAAAATACTAGGATTAATAACAATCCACCACCGATTAAATAAGGCAAAAATTTTCTCATCATTTTGTTTAATTTTTAAAGTTTATTGTTGTTTATAGTTGATTTTTAATTGTGTTCAATTGTGCTTTAATGGCTTCTAATTTGCTTATGATTTCAAATTTATCAAGCGTTTTTTTCTGACCTTCTTTCAAATGTGTTTTTGCACCTTCTAATGTAAAGCCGCGTTCTTTTACCAAGTGATAAATCAATTGTAAATTCTTTACATCTTCTGGTGTAAACATTCGATTTCCTTTTGCGTTTTTCTTTGGTTTCAGAATATCAAATTCTTTGTCCCAAAAACGTATTAAAGAAGCGTTTACATTAAATGCTTTGGCAATTTCGCCAATGCTATAATATCGTTTATTTGGTGCTAATTCTAAATGCATTAGTCTAATGATTGGTTTTCTTGGTTCGCTAATTTAGAAATTTCAATATATTCTTTAGCCGAAATACTTCCATAATAAAAGTTCAACGGATTTACTCGTTCGCCATTTTTAAATACTTCATAATGCAAATGTGGTGCCTGGCTTCTACCCGTACTTCCTACATAGCCAATAATATCACCTCTTTTCACACGTTGACCAGGTCTACAATTGTATTTACTCAAATGCGCGTACAATGTTTTATATCCAAATCCATGATTCACTTCAATATGATTTCCATAACCTGATAACGATGCATCTGCTTTATAAACAACGCCATCACCAGTAGCATAAATTGGCGTTCCTGTTCTTGCTGTAAAATCCATTCCGTAATGAAACTTTCTAATTTTTGTAAATGGATCACTTCGATATCCATATCCCGAAGCCATTTGTTTTAAATCTTCGTTTTTGACAGGTTGAATTGCCGGAATTGCCGCTAATAATTTTTCTTTTTGCTTTGCTAAAGCCACAATTTCATCTAACGATTTTGATTGAATAACCAATTCTTTAGTTAAAACATCTACTCGTTTTGTTGTATTTTCTATAAGTTCAGAATTGTTATACCCTTGCAAATCTTTGTATCGATTTACACCTCCAAAACCTGCTTTTCTTTCTTCTTCAGAAATTGGAGAGGTATTAAAGTAAATTCGATAAATATTGTTATCTCTATTTTCAATAGCAGCTAAAACTTCATTCATTAAGTCAATCTTCTTATTCAAAACTTTATAGTTTAAAGCTAACGCTTCAATTTCACGGGCTTGAATTTTATCTTTTGGAGTTTCAAAATAACTTGTATTGATAAGCAACAAGAAAATTAAGAATCCAAATAGTGCCGAAGACAATAAAAACAGAACAACATAACCAAATTTCTTCCTTTTTCTCGTCTGAATTCGTTTATACGCTAAATTTTCTGAATCGTAATAATATTTTACCTTCGACATAAATGAAAATATACTATTTTTGTGCCAAATTTATTGGTTGACATAGGTTATACGAACAAATTTAAGAAATGTTTCATTTTAAAGCTATTTTATTTTTAGTTGGAATATTTTTTAAAATCATCGGTTTATTTTCCTCAAACCATTAAACAGTAAAAATCAGAACTAAATTATTGATAATGAAATCGCAAGACATTCGTAAAGCATACCTTAACTTTTTTGAATCCAAAGGACATTTAATTGTTCCTTCTGCGCCAATCGTTTTAAAAGACGACCCAACCTTAATGTTCAACAACTCGGGAATGGCACAATTCAAAGAATTTTTCTTAGGCAATGGAACTCCAAAAAGCCCAAGAATAGCCGACACGCAAAAATGTCTTCGTGTTTCAGGAAAACATAATGATTTAGAAGATGTAGGTTTTGATACTTACCATCACACGATGTTCGAAATGCTAGGAAACTGGTCTTTTGGCGATTATTTCAAAAAAGAAGCATTGGCTTGGGCTTGGGAATTTCTTACCGAAGTTTTAAAGTTAGACAAAGACCGTTTGTATGTTTCTGTTTTTGAAGGAAATCCTGCTGAGAATGTTCCGTTTGACCAAGAAGCATTTGATATTTGGAAACAATATGTTTCTGAAGACCGAATCATCTTAGGAAATAAAAAAGATAACTTCTGGGAAATGGGAGATCAAGGTCCGTGTGGTCCTTGTTCGGAAATTCATATCGATTTAAGAACCGATGCAGAACGTGCTGCTGTTTCAGGAAGAGATTTAGTTAATGCTGATCATCCGCAAGTAGTAGAAATTTGGAACAACGTATTCATGGAATTCAATCGTAAAGCTGATGGTTCTTTAGAAAAATTACCAGCACAACACGTTGATACTGGAATGGGATTTGAGCGTTTGTGTATGGCAATGCAAAACGTAACTTCAAATTATGATACAGATGTTTTCACGCCGCTTATCGCAAAAGTTGAGGAAATTACGGGATTAAAATATACTTCAAACGAAGTTAAAAATATATCAGAAGAACAAAACAAAACGAATATTGCAATTCGTGTAATTGTAGATCACGTTCGTGCGGTAGCATTTGCTATTGCTGATGGACAATTGCCATCAAACACAGGTGCTGGTTACGTAATTCGAAGAATTTTACGTCGTGCTATTCGTTACGGATTTACATTCTTAGGAACAAAAGAACCATTCATCAACAAGTTAGTTGAAGTGTTAGCGAATCAAATGGGTGAATTTTTCCCTGAGATTAAATCGCAACAACAATTGGTCACCAATGTAATCCGTGAAGAAGAAGCTTCTTTCTTACGAACTTTAGAGCATGGATTACAATTATTAGATAAAGTAGTTGCTGAAACAGCTGGAAAAGAAGTTTCGGGAGAAAAAGTATTCGAATTGTATGATACTTTTGGTTTCCCGAAAGACTTAACGGCTTTAATTTTAAAAGAAAAAGGTTATTCGTTCAATGAAACTGAGTTTGAATCAGAATTACAAAAACAAAAAGCACGTTCTCGTGCCGCTTCAGAAGTAACTACTGACGACTGGAAAGTTTTAATTGAAGGAAACGTAGAAACATTTGTTGGTTATGACCAAACGGAAAACAATGTTAAAATCACAAGAATCCGTAAAGTTGATTCTAAAAAAGATGGGGTTTTATACCAGATTGTTTTAGACGCTACACCATTCTATCCAGAAGGTGGTGGACAAGTTGGTGATAAAGGAACTTTAGTTTCGGCTAATGAAACCATCGAAATTATCGACACTAAAAAAGAAAACAACTTAATATTACATTTTGCAAAACAACTTCCTGAGAATTTGGAAGCTGGATTTGTAGCAAAAGTAAATACTGATTTAAGAACTTCGACTTCTAAAAATCACTCGGCTACGCATTTGATGCATTTGGCTTTAAGAACAATTTTAGGAACACATGTTGAACAAAAAGGTTCGTTAGTAAATCCAAATTATTTGCGTTTCGACTTTTCACACTTCTCTAAAGTAACGGATGAAGAATTACGTCAAGTAGAAGCAAGCGTAAATGCACAAATTGAAGCACAATTACAATTAGTAGAACATAGAAATATCCCAATCAAAGAAGCATTAGACAAAGGTGCAATGGCGTTGTTTGGTGAAAAATATGGCGATAATGTTCGTATGATTGAATTTGGAGATAGTAAAGAATTATGTGGAGGAATTCACGTGAAAAATAGTGCTGACATTTGGCATTTCAAAATTGTTTCAGAAGGAGCTGTAGCTTCGGGCATTCGTCGTATTGAAGCAATTACTGGTGATGCGGTGAAAGATTTTTATAAAAATCAAGAAGATACATTAGCTGAAATCAAAGAAGTATTAAAAAACCCTCAAGATACAATGAAAGCTGTTGTTGCTTTACAAGACGACAATGCTAAATTGAAAAAACAAATTGAGCAATTATTAAAAGAAAAAGCAAAAAACCTTAAAGGTGAATTAGCCACTCAAATACAAGAAATAAACGGAGTTAAATTCTTAGCAACTCAGGTAGATTTAAACCCTGAAGGAGCAAAAGATTTGGCTTATGAATTAGGAAACAACGAAACTAATTTATTCTTAGTTTTAGCTACTGCTGAAGAAGGAAAACCAATGTTAACTTGTTATGTTTCTAAAGAATTAGTAGCTAGTAAAAACCTAAACGCGGGACAAGTGGTTCGTGAACTAGGAAAATACATCCAAGGAGGTGGTGGTGGTCAACCTTTCTTTGCAACTGCTGGTGGTAAAAACGTTGACGGAATCAAAGAAGCACTTGAAAAAGCTGTTGAGTTTTTGAAATAGTAATAAAATTATATAATAAAAAACCTACTCAACTCATAAGTTTTATAGGTTTTTTTTTATATTAGCAACATAATTATCAAATTAAAAAAATGAAAAAACTACTTTATCTTTTTAGTGCAGTTGCACTTACTTTAACGTCTTGTTCAAACGATGAAGATTCAAACAACTCTTCAAGTTCGGTTTTATTAACTAAAATCATTGAAACCTTTGAAGACAACAGCACATTAACAACAGAATTCCAATATTCAGGAACTAAATTGGTTCGAATGACAGATGATGACGGACGTTTTGAATTTACTTACACAAACGATTTAATAACTCAAGTCAAGTACTACGAATCAAATACATTATTACAAACCGAAACTTATCAGTATGATGGAAACGGGAAAGTAACTACCTACATTTTAATTGACAATATTGACACTGACTGGGGTAACAAAGAAACATATACTTATAATGCAAACGGATCTGTATCTGTAAATTATTATTCTGGCGATGCATTCTCTCAGACTAATTTAGACAGAACTGCAACAATTACTTTTTCAAATGGTGAAGTAAACCAAATTTCATTTTCAGATGGTAAAACAATAACATATTCATATGACGATAAAAACAACCCATTTAAAAATGTAACTGGATTTGATAAAATAAATTTTTGTAATCAAGAAGGTACTGGTGTATTACGTAATATTATTCAAGAAGATGACTCAACTGATTTTGAAGATATTTCTACAACATATACTTATAATAGTAATGATTATCCCGTTACATCAACTGAAACTGGATTTGAAGTAACTACTGCTCAATATTTTTATAATTAATTAGAATAAAAAAATCCCGATAATTACTTATCGGGATTTTTTTTTATTTTCTCTCACCTATTTGTTGGCGCCACATAGCATAATACAATCCTTTTTCGGCCACTAAGTCATCATGTTTACCTTCCTCGATGATTTTACCTTGCTCTAAAACAAAAATTCTATCGGCATGCATAACCGTAGACAATCGATGAGCAATTAAAACCGTAATTCTACTATGATCTGAAATTGCTCGAATCGTTTCATTAATTTCTTCTTCCGTTATAGAATCTAAAGCCGAAGTTGCCTCATCAAAAATTAATAAATTAGGATTTCGTAGAATAGCTCTTGCGATCGACAAACGTTGTTTTTCTCCTCCTGAAACTTTTATTCCTCCTTCACCAATTGTAGAATTCAAACCATCATCGGCACGATCTAAAAGCTTTTGACAACTCGCTTTTTTCATTACATCATACAATTCTTCATCAGTTGCATTTGGCTTTACAAACAACAAGTTTTCTCTAATAGTTCCTGAGAACAACTGAGCATCTTGCGTTACAAATCCCAATTGCTTTCTTAAATCTAACAAGTCAATTTCTTTAGAATCGGTGTTATTATACAAAACCTGTCCTTCTTGTGGTGGATATAATCCAACTAATAGTTTTACCAAAGTTGTTTTTCCTGAACCTGATGGACCAACAAAAGCAACGGTTTCCCCTTTTTTGATATTGAAGTTGATATTCTCAACAGCTTTTTGTCCGGCTGTTTTATGTTGGAAAGAAACATTTGAGAAATGCAAATGTGTAATTGCTCCAATATTCTTAGGATTACTAGGACGAAATTCTTTTGGAGCATTTAACAAGGCTTTAAAGTTCTCCATTGAAACTTTTGTTTCATTTAGCGTAATGATAAAATTACCCAATTCTTGAAGTGGTCCAAAAATAAAGAAGGTAAAGAAAACCATAGTTAGCAAATCGCCAACCAAAATTTTCTCTCCGAATAAGAAATAATACAAGGTAAAAACAACACAGGTTCTTAAAAAGTGAACAGTTGTTCCTTGAATAAAACTCAAACTTCGAATAAATCTTATTTTTTGCAATTCAAGTTGTAAAATTTTAAGCGTATTTAGATTTAAACGTTTTTCTTCTTGTTGGGTTAATCCTAAACTTTTTACCAACTCGATGTTACGTAAACTTTCTGTTGTAGAACCTGCCAAAGAATTGGTTTGCGTTACAATTTTCCGAGAAACAACTTTAATTTTCTTTCCTAAATACGAACTTACTAAAGCAATAATTGGAGCAGTAACTAAAAATATCAAAGATATTCTTGAGTCAATTTTAGCCACGTAAACAATTACAAAAACAAATCCGATTATAGTTTGAAAAATTAATGAAATAGAAAGAGTAATTAACTTTTCAGAATCGGAACGAACCTTTGTTAACTTACTTAATGTTTCACCACTTCGTTGGTCTTCAAATTCCTCAAACGGCAAGTCTAATGATTTCTTGATACCATCTGTGTACATTTCGGCACCCGTTCTTTGAATAACAATATTGGTAAAATAATCTTGGAAATTTTTGGTGATTCGAGAAATCATAGCGGCACCAAGTGACAATCCCAACCAAAAAGAAACGGCTTTAATAAAACCCATTTCGTTTCCTTTGTATTTTGCCAAGCCAACACCACAATCTTGCATTAATTTACCAGTGATAATTGAATCGGACAAACTAAAACAAATATTAATTGTAGCCATTACCAAAGCAAAAAACAATAAAAGTTTGTGCTTAATAATGTAAGAATATAGTAATTTCATAAAGTGCAATTTTTGAAATGCAAAAATAGTGATAATAACAATTGAAAAAGTAGCCGCAATTCATTAAATGGTTTTGGAATAAAAATCAGTATTTTTGAATAAAATATCTTGTATGCAATTCAGAACACAAATACCGATTTCTAAAAGTGAAAATCCAATTAACTATACTTCAAAAATAGTGTTGTTAGGTTCTTGTTTTGCTGAAAACATAGGAGATAAGTTTCAATACTTTAAATTTCAAACCATTGTTAATCCTTTTGGAATTATATTCAATGCGGTTTCATTAGAAAAACTAATTCGCAGAAGTGTCACAAAAAGTTATTTTACTGAAGAAGATGTTTTTTTTCATAACAATTTGTGGCATTGTTTTGAAGTACATTCTGAATTATCACATCCTGATAAAGAAGTGTTTTTAAAATCGCTAAATCATTTAATCTATTCAACTCATCAACAATTAAAGGATGCAACTCATATAATTATTACACTAGGAACATCTTGGGTGTATCGACTTCGACAAGCTCAGTCTGACAGAAACGGAATAGTTGCCAATTGCCATAAAGTACCACAAAAAGAATTCACAAAAGAATTACTTACTACAGAACAGACCGAGGAAAGCTTGAAAAATTGCATTTCATTAATACATGCTATTAATCCGAATTGTAATTTTACATTCACGGTTTCGCCTGTTCGTCATATAAAAGATGGTTTTACAGAAAACACATTGAGTAAAGCACATTTAATTTCGGCTGTTCATAAAATTATCAAAAACAATCAATTGGTTAATTATTTCCCAGCCTACGAAATTATGATGGACGAATTGCGCGATTATCGTTTTTATGCAGAAGATATGCTGCATCCGAATCAAACTGCAATCGATTATATTTGGATTCAATTCTTTGAAAATTATGTTTCTGAATCAGTGTTTGGGTTGATGAATGAAATTTGTTCTATTCAAAAAGGATTGCAACATCGTCCGTTTAATCCGAATACAGAAAGTCATCAGAAATTCTTAAATCAACTCGATTTAAAAATCAAAGCCATTAAAAATCAATATCCTTTTATAAAATTTTGTTAAAATACGTCAATTGTCGTATTTCAGAAGTTTTCGTTTTTTATGAATTTTGATTTATCAATAATTATAAAAAATCACTCTTATGAAAACTTTAAAATTATCCTCGTTTTTTATCTATTTGTTTTATTCTTTTCTGTTCAATTCGCAACAGCTCAAAAATTAGTTAATGCATCGGAAGTTACACCATCTTTATTAAAAGAAACTTGCGACAATGCTTATATAGAAGTATTAGAGGTTAAGGACACTTATATAAAAATTAAAAACACCTATAGTGTTTATCTTGATATTGACGCCAACAAAAGATTCGTAACCTTTAGTAGCGTTTATAATCTTGTAGATGGTACTTCAAAAAAAGATGCTTTAGAATTAGTAAACAAATTAAATGCTGAAGTAGCGTTAATTAAAGTTTACTATTCAGAAAGTACAAACACCATTACTTATTTCTATTATTTTTGGACGGAAGGCGGATTTACACAAAAATCCTTAATTAGTTCTTTACGCCTTTATAAAACAGCATTGGATTTATCTTTAGATAAAGATACAGGTAAACTTATTAAATAAAAATATTTATGAAAATAAGAATCGCCTTTGTATTGCTTGTGATTAATCTTTTTTACAGCGAATCAATATGGTCTCAAAGACCTGTTCTTACAGACGAAGAAACTGTTTCAGAAATGGTTATATCCGAAATGCACGAAGTATTTCAATCTCCTGATTTTATTAAAAAGAAAAACAAGAAATTTTCTGAAGTAACAGGCGACATGACTATTGACATTACTGTAATTCAGAGCGGAAAAGTTGCTACTTTTTTCAAAGTAGATAGCACAATCAAAGACATCGATTTTATCAACTTTATGTCGGAATACATTCTTACTCACAAATTCAAATTCAAATTAGAGAAGAAAAAAAGATACAAAATTAGATACAACATTACATTTTAACACTAAAAACTAAACTCATGAAAAAATCAATTATTATGTATTCTCTCCTTGTAGCAATAGTAGGAACTACTCCTGCAACTGCTCAATTTGGGAAGTTATTAGACAAAGTAAAAGGAAGTGGAGGTTCAAAAAAATCAGGAAGTCTTACTACGGTTTGGGAATCAGAATTTGGAAACAAAGCCACTCGATTAGCTGTAAACAACAATGATGGCTCTTATATTTTAGGAACTGATGACAACTCTGCTTCAGTATTAAATGGTGAAGGAAAGCTAATTTGGAATGGCGATTACAAAAATATTACCACCAACAAAACGAATAAATGTGAATTTCAATTCGTTATTTGGAAAGATAATGGAGGTTATTTGTTCTTGTTTGACGAAAGAAAAATGGGAACTGACCGAGTTGCTGTAATTGATATTGCTTCAGGAAAAGAATTATGGAATTCAGAACAATACCAAAATTTACTTCCAAAAGGAACAAAATCGGAAGACGGTGCTGACCAAGGGGAATTAGAAACTGTAAAATACATTTACGAATTGGATGCGTTTTTAATTTCTCAAAAAGCTTCTGTAATTTTAGTAAAAGCCAATACGGGAGAAAAAATTTGGGAAACCAATCGTTTCAAAGGTGGTGTTGGAAAATACATTTACGATGCTAAAAAGAATGAAATCATCATGGTGAACTTTAAACCAACGGCTTTAGGAGCTTTGTTTGCAGGTTTCAAAAATCAGATGGTGAAATTAAACGCGAATAATGGTGAAATCATTTGGGAAAACACTTTCATGGGAACGGTAGAAAAAGAATTAGTTACCAGAAGAGCCATCTTAGATTTATGGATTAAAGGTGATAAAGTTTACATGTATTTGGATGGATTACAAGTTTTCAATATCAATACAGGACAAAAACTTTGGGAATCGATCTATGAAAACGACATGGATGGTGGCAACGGAGGCATGTTCTCTAACACAACGCAAAAAAAATATTACAGAACAATTGCTGATCCATTATTTACAAACAATGCGGTTTACATTGTAATGTTAGGTGGAAGGGACCGAGCTAAATACGTTCAAAAACATGATTTAGAAAGTGGTAAAATCATGTGGACTTCTGAAAAAATTACAGGTGCTTTTTCTATGCCAAATATCTACAGATCGGGGGATAAAGTAATTGTTCAAGTTGGAGGAAAAGTACAAGTTCAAGAGTACAGAAAAGAACAACAACCAAATATTTATGGAGGAACTTACACTTCACTTGTTCCTTACATTTACTGGGATTATAAAGCGCAAAAAAATAGCTTAATAGCAATTGATGACAAAACAGGAACTACTTCATGGCGTTCTGAAAGATTTGACAAACGTATTACAGATTTCATTATTCATGAAAATAAAAATGTTTTTGTTGGAGATGGCGATCAATTCTATTGCTATGACATTGCTTCGGGAAAACAAATTTTTGATGTAAAACATAACGATGCTGGTGTTGGAAAAGCAAAAGACGTAATTGATTTTGGAGAAACTGTGGTAGTTTTATCTGAAAAAGGATTAGCATCATACAACAAAAAAGATGGTTCAAGAGCTTATGCAACTGAGAAAATTAAAGGAGTAGATTATTTCTATGATGTTAACGGAAACTACTTCTTACGCGACCAAAGAAACAGCAAAAACATTCTTCATGCAATTGATATGACAAATGGCGACACCAAAGGTTCTGTTCAATCGAAAGGAAAAGGTGGAAGTCCAAAATACGGTGACGGTTTAGACATTACCGAAGATGGAGAATTCATTTTTGCTTTCAAAGGCAAAAAAGTTGAGAAGATAAAAGTGAATAATTAATTTGTTTTTTTTATAGTTTGATTACCGAAAGCGGATTGTCATTTGGCAATTCGCTTTTTTTAAATACGTCAAATGCCGTATAGGAAATAGTGCAGTTTTAAACGAATTTTACTTAGCAAATAAAAGCTGAGTTATGTCTAAATTATTTCTTTCCATCGAATCAATGAGTCAAAAGAAAGAGTTACATGTAATTCTTTTAAGTTTATTCGTTTTACTTTGTTTACTATTGAATGTATACAATCTCATTTATGTATTGCATTAATTTAAACGTATTTTAAATTTGATTTTATACATTTATGGTACCAATGATTCCAATTTTAAAATGAAGAATACTATAACATACCTGTTTGCAATATTTATTTCACAGCTATTTACTTTTAGCTGGAGTCAAACCTATACCACAAAACAAATAGATTCGGTTTTGAATATGCCATACGATGACATTGTTGCGAATACTTCCAAGTCATTACAACTGTTCAATAAAATTTTATCCGATGCTAAAAAACAAAACTACAAATTAGGTATTGCCAACAGTTATGATAAAATGGCACTTTGTTATTTTTATCAAAATAAGTATGATTTACAATCCAAATATATTTTCATGGCAATTGATTATTTTAATCAATTAAAGCAATACGACAAAGTTGCCTCGCTTTATGGAAGTTATGGTTATCATTTAAAAAAACGCAACTTAGATTCTGGGATTTTGTACATGCAAAAAGGCTTGAAAATTGGTGAAAAACACAATGCAGAATACGAACTTAGAGCTATTTATGACAATTATGGTGTTTTAAAAGAAATGAAAAAAGAGTACGATAGTGCTTTTTTGTTCTACAATAAATCGCTGACTTTAAAAGAAAAAGCGAATGATAAAATTGGAATTCCGTATAGTTTGAATAAAATTGGAATGCTTCAATTGACTTTAAAACAATTTGCTAAAGCGAAACAAAATTTAGACAAAGCCTATCAAATTCGATTAGAGATTGATGATAAAATTGGAATTGCAGAAAACCTCAATTTCTATGGTTACTACTATTTTGAAACCAAAGACCATCAAAAATCAATTGAATATTTCAACAAAGCTCTCGATTATAGTAAAACTTACAATTACAATTATTTAACCCAAGACAATTATCAAAAATTATCTGAGTTGTACGAATTAAATTCCGATTATAAAACAGCATTGGATAATTTTAAAAACTATACTATTTATAAAGACAGCATTTCTAATATCAATCTTAGGATAAAACAAGCAGAACTTGATACCGAGTTTGACACAGTACGAAAAGAAAAGGAAATTTTAACTCAAAAAGCAGATTTAGCCGTTAAAAATACTTATATTGTAATCATTGTTTCACTCTTAATTTTATCAATAATTGTTGGGTATTTTATGCTAAAAAATCAAAAAATTAAAACCCTTCAATTGCAAAAAGAAAACGAATTAAAAGACGCATTACTTAAAATTGAAACTCAAAATCGTTTACAAGAACAAAGGCTACAAATTTCTAGAGATTTACATGATAATATTGGGGCACAATTAACCTTTATCATTTCATCTTTAGATTCTTTAAAATATGGATTTGCTGGCGAAAACCCTAAATTAGAAGATAAATTAAACCGAATTAGTTCATTCACCAAAGAAACCATTTACGAGTTACGCGATACAATTTGGGCAATGAATAAAGAAGAAATTACTATTGAAGATTTAAAAACAAGAATTTCAAATTTTATCGATAATGCCCAACTTTCTTTAAACGGAATTGAATTCAATTTTAACTTTGACACTAAATCTTTCAAATCGTTTTCTTCGCGAGATGGAATGAATATTTATCGTTTAATTCAGGAAGCAGTAAATAACGCTATAAAACATGCTAATGCAAGTCAAATAAATGTTAGCTTTAAGGAAGTTGAAAGAAAGATTAAAATCATCATTCAAGATAATGGAAAAGGTTTTAGTACTGAAACAACTGAAATTGGAAATGGATTAAACTCTATGAAAAAAAGAGCCAAAGAATTAAATGGAGATTTCACTATTGAAACTAATAAACAAGGAACAAGTATCTATTTAAGTTTGCATAATTTAAACAACATAAATTAGCCTCATTTCAATGCAAAAAAACATCAAAACAGTTATCGTTGACGACAATACATTCCTAATCAAAGCCATTCAGGAAAAACTATCATTTTTTGACGATATTCAAATAAAATTCACGGCTCTTGACGGATCTGATTTAATTACTAAAATAAGTTCAAATCATAATGTTGATGTTATTTTGATGGATATCGAAATGCCTGTTTTAAACGGAATTGAAGCCACCGAAATCATAAAAAATAAATATCCTCACATCAAAGTTATCATGCTAACCGTTTTTGATAATGATGAAAATATTTTTAATGCCATAAAAGCTGGAGCTGATGGCTATTTACTTAAAGAAGTGGATCCAAAAACTCTTTACGAGGGAATTGTTGATACTTTAAATGGTGGTGCTGCAATGAATCCTTCGATTGCTTTAAAAACATTAAAGCTTCTTAGAAATCCTATCGATTTGAACAATAAAAAAGAAGAAGAAATCATCAAACTTTCTGCTCGAGAGATTGATGTTTTGGAACAACTTAGCAAAGGATTAAACTACATAAACATTGCTGAGAATTTGTTTTTATCTCCTTCAACAGTAAGAAAACACATTGAAAATATTTATACAAAACTTCAAGTTCACAACAAATTAGAAGCGGTTCAAAAAGCCAAGAAAAACAATCTTATTTAAAAAAATACGGCTTATGTCGTATTGATTTGAGCACAAAACTTTATCACTTTTACAGTGTTATTATTTTGATGCAATGAAGACGGATATTTTTACATTTTTAAGAAAAAACAAAATGACCATGATAATTATAATCATAGTCATTCTATTCTTGTTTTTAAATTGTTATAATATTCTGTATTGCAGCTAAAATTAACTGTTCAGCATTTCAATTTCTAATTGAACTGTTTCCCAATCTTCTAATAATTGTTCTAGTTCTTTTTTCTTCTTTTCATAAGCTGCAAAAAACGTAGCATCTTCAATATGTTTATCATAATTCGCAGCTAAAGCTTTATCATCTGCTTGAATAGCTTTTTCTAATTGCTGAATTTGGCTTTCAATTTTACTTAACTTATTTTGAAGCGCTTTCGCCTTCTTTTGATCTTCGTATGAGATACTTTTTACAGCTTTCGCATTTTGAGATTGAGCATTCACTACAACATCTTTCTTTTCAATTTCACGCATATTCATAGCGTTTTTCTGTTCTAAGAAGAAATTGATATCACCTAAATATTCTCTGATTTTTTGGTCTTTGAATTCATATACAATATTTGACATTCCTTGCAAGAAATCACGATCGTGAGAAACAAGCAACAATGTTCCTTCAAATTGCTGTAAAGCGGCTTTTAAAACGTTTTTAGACTTAATATCCAAGTGATTCGTTGGTTCATCCATAACCAAAACATTAATTGGCTGTAAAAGCAATTTACATAGTGCTAAACGATTTCGTTCTCCTCCCGAAAGCACTTTTACTTTTTTCTCTACATCATCACCACGGAATAAAAAAGCCCCTAACATATCGCGCACTTTTGAACGATTGGTATCAGTTGCCGCTTCTAGCATTGTATCTAATAATGTTTTTTCACCATCTAAATACTCCGCTTGATTTTGAGCAAAATATCCCAATTGCACATTGTGGCCTAACTTAATCGAACCTTGAAACTCAAATTCATTCACAATGGCTTTCATAAAAGTCGATTTTCCTTGACCATTTTGTCCTACGAATGCGACTTTACTACCTCTTTCAACTAATAAAGAAATGTCTTTTAAAATAACCTTATCTCCATAAGCCTTTGTAACATGTTCTGCCTCTACAACTACTCTACCTGGAGTTTGAGAAACCGGAAACGAAATATTCATTACCGAATTATCATCTTCGTCTACTTCAATACGCTCAACTTTATCTAATTTTTTAATTAGCGATTGCGCCATCGAAGCTTTTGATGCTTTAGCTCTGAATTTCTCGATTAACTTTTCTGTTTCTTCAATTTTCTTAGCCTGATTTTTCTGAGTAGCCAATTGTTTTTCACGAATTTCCTGACGTAAAACTAAGTATTCAGAATACGGTTTACTGAAATCGTAAGCTTTCCCTAATGAAATTTCGATAGTTCTATTGGTAACATTATCCAAAAACATTTTATCGTGTGAAACAATTACAACAACTCCTGGAAAATTACGTAAAAACCCTTCTAACCAAATAATACTTTCAATATCCAAGTGGTTAGTAGGCTCATCCAGAAGTAAAATATCATTCGATTGTAATAATAATTTGGCTAATTCAATACGCATTCTCCAACCTCCAGAAAAAGTATCTGTTTGATTATCGAAATCTTCTCTTTTAAATCCTAATCCCAAAAGAATTTTTTCGGTATCTCCTACATAATTATATCCACCAAGCACTTCATAATGATGTGTAACATCACTTAATTCTTCAATTAAGTCTGAATATTCTTGACTTTCATAATCGGTTCTTGTTACTAATTGATGATTGATTTCATCGATACGGAATTCGGCTTTTTTAATTTCTTCAAAAGCCATATAAGCTTCTTCTAAAACAGTTCTTCCCTTCACAAAATCAATATCTTGACGAAGAAACCCTATTTTTACTTCTTTTTCAGTTGCAATAGTTCCGCTATCTGGTTTAAAATCTCCCGCAAGCATTTTCAACATAGTTGATTTTCCCGCACCATTTTTTCCTACAAGACCTACTCTATCTCCAGAACCTAAACGAAAAGTTACTTCTTCAAAAAGATAAGTTCCTCCAAAAGAAACCGATAAATTATGTATGTTTAGCATTTACTAAGTTTATACGTTTATATGTAATAATTGTTACACTCAGAATACTTACTTGTTGTACCTTTGTGTAAAATATTTTGCAAATGTTAAAAAAAGGATCCAAATTAAATAGTATTTTAACAGGAAGTTGTCCAACTTGCCAAGAAGAAAGCATGTATTTAGACAAAAATCCGTATAATGTTACAAATGTTTATAAAATGCACGAAAATTGCAGCCATTGTGGAACAAAATACAAAATGGAGCCATCGTTTTTTTATGGTGCCATGTATGTAAGTTATGCACTAGGAATTGCTTTTGGAGTTGCTGCATTTGTTATCACATATTTTTTTATTGGTGAACAAAGTTTGATTACCAATTTCATAATTATTATTGCAACACTTGTAGTTTTCATGCCCGTTATCATGAGATTATCTCGCAACATATGGATCAACATGTTTATAAGCTATGATAAAGATTGGGAAAAACATAAAGATGAGAAAAAACCAACTTTACGATAACAAAAAAGCCGAAATTAATTATTTCGGCTTTTTTTATAACATCTAACAATATCTATTTCTTTTTCTAATGTTTTACCATTTACAATATGTTCGAATAATTGTTTAGCTAAATAAGGTCCTAACATAACTCCTCTTGTTCCTAAACCATTTAAAACATGCAATTGTAGATAATCAGGATGTGTTCCTACAAGAGGTCTTCTATCTTTAACCGTAGGACGAACACCTCCAAAATGCTGTACAATTTCAAAATCACAAGAAATAATTTCTTTTAATTTTTCAACTAATTCTTCTCTACCTTCATCTGTTGGTGTGTTTGTTTTGTCTTGCCAATTATACGTGGCTCCAACCTTGTATAAATCGTTACCAATAGGAAGAATAAAAACACTTGATTTAATTACAACATCTAAATCTAAATCTTTAGCTTTAATGATAAGCAATTCACCTTTTGTACCATCTAAAGGTAAGTCATTAAAATAAGGATTAGAATGCAAACCGAAGCCTTCAGAAAAAATGATATGTTTTGCTTTAATATCTTTATAAACAATATATTCATCGAAAAACTGAATTTCACTATAATCAAATCGTTCTTTTTTTAATAAATCAATTCCTTTAAGATAATTTAAATAGGAAAAAATCAAGCTATTTATATCAAGATAACCTGTTTCATTTACTAAACCATATTGAAATGGAGAATCAATTGATGAATACTTTTTAGTAATTAACGTACTATTTAAAAAAGGAGACAAATTAGGTTTATCAGCAGCTTGAAACCAATTGTTTTGTTCCTCTATAGATGCCAATTTTCTCAAAATTGGAATCTTAAAATCGAAAACAACATTTAATTTATCTTGAATTTGATGATAAAGTGGAAATGCAAATTCCAATTGCTCTTTAGCTTTCCAAACTTCACTAAAACGCTTTAAAACAACAGGATTATATAAACCTCCAGCAATACGAGAAGATGGTTGAGAATTATCATCAAAAACAACAATACTTTTATTAGCATTCAAAGCTATTTCTGCAAAAGAAATACCAGCAAGACCACTACCAACAATAATAAAATCTATCATGGTGTAAAATTAAAAAACTCTTACCAAATGGTAAGAGTTTTTTAAATGAAATTGGAGAAATACTATTAATAATTCCACATATCTTGTTCAAAGTCACGAATCTTTTCTTTTACGCGATCAGATTCTAATAATTGCATTTGAGCGTTTTCTTTCATATAGTCAGCAATTTTACGGTCACCGTAAACATTCTCTTCTAAATAAATCATACCACTAAAACGACGAGCGTTTAACATATGATCAAAAGAAAATGGCATTGCAGAGTTTCTATTATTGAAAGCTTTTGCTTCATGAAGAATATCTCTAGTTGATGGGAAATAAACCCAAAATAATTCAACTGGTTCAGATGCTTCAGGAGCAGTACCGTTTTTCTTATCGAAAACGTCTGGCATAACAGGGCAAATTCCTAATAATCTATATTTTAATTCACCTTGTCTTTTATCAAAATACCAGTAACCTACAATTTTGTAAGCAATAACATCGTAAGCTTCAATTTCAGTTTTTCTGATATATTCAGCGTCAATTTTTTTAGTACCTTTTCTGTAAGCCTCTAAATCTTCATTCATTTGCTCAAGACCAACATCTGTAGTATCAACAGTGAACAAAGAAGATTCAATATCTTTTAAAGTCTTTTTAGTAGTAAAATAACTTGAATCATAAACTTCAGTTATCTTACCTTCTTTAATACCATTAACTAAAACATTGTAAAGAGGTCTTCTGTCTGGAGATGACATTACATCACCTTCAACTGGGAAATATAAAGGGAAATTAACTCTTTCATCTAAATCGATGAATTCCCAAATACGCTTACCCATTAAGATATCTCTATCATGTACATAACCATATGGTAGAGGTTTATCATTATCAGCACTTAATTCAGCCTCAGTTTTTTTCCCGATTTGATCAGGTGTCTTAGCATTTAATAAATTTGACTGAGCAAAAGTAGAAGTACTTAAACTTAATACTAAAATTGCAATACTATTTCTCCAATTCATTTTATTCATTTTTTATTTGGTCTATATTATAAACTCAAATTAATTTAAATTATTGTATTTCGTAAGTACAGATAGATACTTTTTTAGCCATCTGATCAATTCCAGAGAAACTAGCTTTGATTTCAGAAATAACAACTACATCTCCTTTTTGTGCTTTCGAAATTGCTGCTCTAGCTCTAGCGTCCATTTTGTTACCATTAACTACGATTGTAGGTTGACCTGGAACTTTAACGTTGAATTGAGTTACATTAACAGTTACTGGGAAATCGAAATCTTCCATTACAGCTGTTACTGAACAAACTTCTAAGTTAGATTTAGGACCTTTGTTTTTCTCAGAACCACCAACTTTTCCTGTTGGAGCAGGTAAACCTTTAATTCTGAAAACTTGAGAACTAGTCATTGCTTTACCATCAGGCATTGTAGCATTAACATTAATTTTAACTTCGCTACCAGCTTGTGGTTTTAACATAAATTTACCGTCACCAACTTTAGACATTCCTGGAGCACTAGCATTTACTTTGTTAGAAGCAATACCAGGTACAGAAATAGAAATTGGGTTAGGAACTCCACGGTAAACAACGTTCATCTTATCAGCAGAGATAATAGCTTGGTTTGGTCTAGGAACAACTACATATTTACCTTCGAATTTCAATGGAATTTCTTTACCATCTTCCATGAAACCAAATTCTCCAGAAATATTTTGCTCTCCAATTCCTCCAGCTGTCATCGAAATAACTGCTTGTCCGTTTTCAATTTTACCAGGACCTTTGAATGATGTTGGTACTGTATTAGCATCATAACGACCTAAAACAACTTTACCTGTTACTTGCTCTCCAGCAAAATATGCGTTTTTATCCAAAACTACAATTGCTTGGAAGTTTTTCATAGAAGCAGCAGTTTGCAAAGCATTTCCTAAAAATAAATTGTAAGCACCTGCCTCTGTATTTTTAACATCATTTTGCATAGCTGTTAATAAAGTAAGAGTTGAAACAGCAGGAAAACCTTTAGTTTTATAATCTAAGAATTTTTGCTTAACTCCTTCTCTGTTAGTAATATCAGCTGTTGAAAATTTCTTTTCAATTTCTTTGATAAAAGGAATGTATTTTACATCATTTCCTAATACCTTTTTAATATCAGCTACATATTTATCAATTTTAGAAACAATTTCTGTTCCTCTTGGGCTATACCCATCACCTTGAAACCATTTTTCGTCAATTGTTGACTTATCCATTGCTTCGAATGGTAATTTTCCTGTTTTCTCATCTGGTTCAATACCTTCAACAACTTCAGCTTTAACAGTTTCTAAAAAGGCTGAAAAATCTTTAGAAATCTTAGCAACTTCTTTAGCTTTTCTTGCAGGCTCTGCATATTTTGCAGGCTCATCTGCCGCTTTAGTATCTAAAGCACTTAATAATGTTGCATTAGCTTGCTCAGTTAATACATTCGATTCTGTAAACTTGTCATTGAAGTTACCAAAAGCAGTTAATACTTCTTTTGACATGTTTAATGCTAACATCGCGATGAAAACCAAGTACATTAGGTTAATCATCTTCTGTCTAGGGGTTAATTTTCCTCCTGCCATTTTTCCTTAAATTAGTTTTAATTAATAAATTATTTAATGATAAAACTAATTATCCTCTGTTATTCATAGCAGAAAGCATACCACCATAAACTGCATTTAAAGATGCAATGTTAGATGTCATTGACTGCATTTGCTCTTTTAATTTAGCAGCATTATCAGCAATTTCTTTATTAGCTTGTGCATTTCTATCAGCACTTTCTAATTGAATTTTGTATAAATTATTTAAAGCTTCCATTTGAGCTGCAGCTGTAGTCATTTCTTCAGCATATTTCTTTTGACCTGCCATAGCATCAACAGTAGGAGAAATTGATTTTGCAGCACCTTCAAAGTTTTTAATACTATTTCCTAAGCTTGCCATTAACTCACCATCAATTTTAGCTTCTTTTAACATATTATCTAATTTTTGAGATAATAATCCTTGAGCCTCAGCTGGATTTTCTTTTTTATCTTTTGGTTTAGCCTCACCACCTGCTAATTCAGGATAAACTAAAGACCAATCTAATTCGTTTTCTACTGGTTCAAACGCTGATAATGCGAAAATCGCTGCCTCTGTTAATAAACCTACAACAAGCATTGGTCCTGCACCTGGCCAGTGCATTAATTTGAATAATGCTCCAACGATTACTACTGCCGCTCCCATTCCGTAAAGGAATCCCATCACTTTTTTGCTTAAAATTGCCATAATAAATAAAATTTAGTTAGTTAAGTTAATTATAATATAATAAAAATTGGTTAAATACTATTTTGGTCTTGTTCCTGTTGCAGCAGTACCCATATAATCTTGAACTGTTCTGAATCCGATATAACTTCTTGCAGAGTCAGCATATTCGTAATCACGAGTTGAAACTTGTAAGAAGTAAGCAACATCTTTCCAAGAACCTCCACGAACTACCTTTCTTTGATTTTTCTTATCAGCAACATGTGGATTCATTGTAGATACGAACTCATATGCTTCAGCGTAATAAGAAGACTCAGTCCATTCCGAAACATTACCAGCCATGTTGTACAAGTTGAAATCATTTGGCTCGTAAGATTTAGCTTCTACAGTGTACAAAGCACCATCAGCTGCGTAATCTCCACGATTTGGCTTGAAGTTAGCCATAAAACAACCTCTATCATTTTTAGCATAAGGACCACCCCAAGGATAAGTTCCACCTTCAATTCCACCTCTAGCAGCATATTCCCACTCAGCCTCTGTTGGTAAACGGAATGAGTTTACTTGATCTCTTCCTTTTTTCTTTTTAATATAAGCATTTTTATACATTGTTCTCCAAGCACAAAATGCTTTAGCTTGATTCCAAGAAACACCTACAACTGGATATTCTCCATAAGCTTGATGCCAAAAATAATCATTATGCATTGGCTCATTGTATGAGTAAGCGAAATCTTTTATCCATGCAGTTGTATCAGGATAGATTTCAATTGGCGGAGCATCTTCATAGAAGTTTTTACGTCCTTTTTTCTTAACCGCCTTATTTAAATCTACTTGATTGTATTTGAATTTTAATTTTGAAGCATCAATAGTTTTTAAACCATTATATGATTCAGACTCAGGTAAATACATAGAATCCATTACTTCAACGTAATATTCATCTGGATATTTACTAGGCTCTTTAACAAGCTTAATCTTTTTGTTTAATTTTCTACCTGCATAGATATCATCATCAGTTCCTACACTGTAATAATTCTCATACATGTATTTATCATAAGGAGTCATTTTCGCAGGATCAACATCAGCGAAAGCAAAATCACCAATACTTCCACCTTTACCACTCCCTGAACCAGGTTTTTGACCTTGCTCATCAGCTAAAATAGCTAAACGAGTTCTAATAGTAGAATCTTTTACCCATTCAACAAACTGACGATACTCACTATTAGTGATTTCTGTTTCATCCATATAAAATGAACGAACAGTAACCGTCTTAGTTGGCGCGTCCTGAATGTTAGCTAAATCATCATCGGATTTACCCATAATAAAGGCTCCTCCAGGGATTAACGTCATTCCGTAAGGTTTTTCGGGATGCCACTTTCTCCCTTTAACTCCTACTAATTCTCCTTTATCGCCTTTACCACAACTGATAAATAATGACAAAATTGCTGAAAATGCAACAAACTTCTTCATATAAACTTGGGTTAAATGTAATTTCTTTTTTAAGGGCGTAAACCTATTCAATAATTTTGAAAAAAACAATTTTTTTTTCAAAAACGTGCAAAAAATATTGAAATTTAACTTCACACCTGTTTTAACAATGCTTTAACACTTTGGAAAATAGCTATTTTAAACGATATTTCGTCTTTGAGCTTTCCACCATCTTTCAGGTATTTCCTGCTCGCAAGCTGCTAAATAATCTTCATGTGTGCAAGGTAATAACGTATTTCTTTTTAATTTATTGTTAACATTTGTTAAAAACGGTATTTCAATCCACCATCTTTCTGTTTTATTGCTCTTAAAAAAGACTAATTCTTCATCATCAATAGGAACAATATACTTAATGTAATTTTCTTTTGTTCCAAATGGATATTCATGAGAACGAAAACAAAATCCTTCTATAAAATACCATAAAATTTGCGAAACCAACATCGCTTCATTTTTGTTTGGATTAAAATCAAATACTCCAAACGATGTTACTTTATCACTTATTCCGGCATATCTTGACAATGCACAGATTTCTTTTCCTGTGAATCCATTTGGATTAAAAACATCAAAATTTCCTGAATAAGATGATTGAACAACATTCATATCTATACTTACTAAATCAGCATCTCTAAAAACAGGTTCTGCAACAACAATATTATTTGATACTTCTCCTAAACGATATGCCTCAAAATATAATTTTTCGATTAAATCGATTTCTTCTTGTGAATTAAAATAGGTTTGATATCCTAAATTACTATAGTTAAAAAGATTATTAGGCTCTTCAACAATTACTTTTGACAAAAATGATTCTGAAATCTTATTGGTTTCTTTTGCAAAATCAAATTGATTATCAACAGCAACCAAATTTACCATTTGATCCAAATTATCATAAGCGCGATACATTGAATAGGTTAAATCTTGACTGCCTCCAATAACAATTGGAATTATTCGTTTTTTAATCAATTCGGTAACCAAACTTTTAACAACAAAATAAGTATCTTCGATACTAGCTCCTGCTTCAATATTTCCTAAATCTACAATCGAAGCATTCCAATTGCCAGGATACAAACTATAAAATTTCTTTCTAAAATTATCAAAAGAAAAATCATCGTTATCTTTTTCAGCACCTCTATGCTCATTTACAGTAAAAATTGCAATCGAAATATTGTCTAAAATAGGAAAATCGGTTTTAGTATGAAATACAACCTTTTTGCCTAACGTTTGATTAGACAAAGATTGTAAAAAATCTTCAAAAGATTCACTTATTGGCTGTAAAAAATCAAAAACCATTTATTCTATTTCTTTTTAGCGGTTGTTTTCTTTGCAGGCGCTTTTTTAGCAGCTGTTTTTTTAGCTGGAGCTTTCTTTTCAATCATTTCTTGCACCTGAGCCAAAGTTAATTTAGATGCATCAACATCTTTACTTAATTCTATTTTGATTTTACCTTTTGTAATAACTGATCTTCCCCAACGTGCTTTTTCTACTTTAATTCCTTCTTCAGTCCAATCATGAATTACTTTATCGATATCTTTTTGTAATTTTTCTTCAATTAATTCATTTAAATCAGATTGAGATAAATTATCAAAATTGTATTTTTTGTTTACGTTAATAAACATTCCATTCCACTTTATAAATGGACCAAAACGTCCAACTCCTTTTTGAATTGGTAAATTTTGATATGTTCCGATTGGAGCATCTGCTTGTACTTTCTCATCAATTAATCCTTGAGCAGTTTCCATCGTAACGTCCATAGGATCTACTCCTTTAGGTAATGAAATGAATTGTGAACCAAAACGAACATAAGGTCCAAAACGACCATTATTTACTTCAATTTCTTCTCCTTTATATGTACCTAACTGTTTTGGAAGTAAAAATAAATTTAAAACTTCTTCTAAAGTAATATTACCAATATTTTGATCTTGACGCAAACTAGCAAATTGTTTGTTTTCATCATCTGCATCTCCAATTTGAGCCATCGCTCCATATTTACCTAAACGAACCGAAACCTGTTTACCAGAAACTGGATGAATTCCTAAAATACGTTCACCACTTTCTCTATCGGCATTCTTTTCAACATCAATTACATTTGGGTGGAAATGTTTGTAAAAATCATTCATCATTTTAGCCCAATCCACTTTTCCTTCAGCAATTTCGTCAAAATCTTGTTCTACTTTAGCCGTAAAATTATAATCTAAAATAGTATTAAAGTTTTTAACCAAGAAATCATTTACAATAATTCCAATATCTGTTGGAACTAATTTCCCTTTATCTGAACCTACATTTTCAGTTAAAACTTGCGATTTTATTGTTCCATTTTGCAAAGCAATTTGATTGTATTTTCTTTCTTGACCTTCGAAACTTCCTTTTTCCACATAAGTTCTAGCAATAATAGTAGAAATTGTAGGTGCATAGGTTGATGGACGACCAATTCCTAATTCCTCTAATTTTTTTACCAAAGAAGCTTCAGTATAACGACTTGGAGGACGTGAAAAACGTTCCGTAGCCGTGATATAATTGTTAGTCAATTTCTCATTAACTTTTAAAGCAGGTAACATTCCTTCTTGTTCTTCATCATCTTCGTCATTTCCCTCTAGATATACTTTTAAGAAACCTTCAAACTTGATAACTTCTCCAGTTGCTGTAAAAGTTTCAGAATGATTACTAGCTTCAATCTTCACATTAGTACGCTCTAATTCTGCATCACTCATTTGAGAAGCTAATGTTCTTTTCCAAATTAAATCATACAAACGTGCTTGATCTCTATCAATATCTACAGTGTGACGGGACATATCCGTTGGACGAATTGCTTCGTGTGCTTCTTGCGCTCCTTTTGATTTTGTGTTAAAATTTCTAGGTTTAGAAAATTCTTTACCATAATAACTTGTAATCTCAGCCTGAGCTGCTGTCATAGCTTCTTGCGATAAGTTTACACTATCCGTTCTCATATAAGTAATAAGTCCGGCTTCATATAAACGTTGTGCAATTTGCATGGTAATTCCAACAGGCAAATACAATTTTCTTGCAGCCTCTTGCTGTAAAGTTGAAGTTGTAAATGGTGCTGCTGGCGATTTTTTTGTTGGCTTCGTTTCTAAGTCTCCTACTTTGTAAGATGAGCCAATATTTTTATTTAAGAAATCTTCTGCTTCTTTTTTAGTTGCAAAATTCTTAGGTAATTTTGCTTTGAAAGATTTACCAGCTTCGTTTGTGAATTCAGCTGTAATGCTGTAAGAAGCTTCTGGTTTAAAATCTTGAATTTCTCTTTCTCTCTCAACAATCAAACGAACAGATACTGACTGAACACGACCAGCAGACAAACCTCCTTTTACTTTTTTCCAAAGAACTGGAGACAATTCATATCCTACCAATCTATCTAAAACTCTTCGGGCTTGTTGAGCGTTTACTAAGTTGTAATCAATTCCTCTTGGATTTTCAATTGCTTTTTGAATAGCTGTTTTTGTAATCTCATGAAAAACGATACGTTTTGTTTTTTCTGGCTTTAATTTCAATTCTTCTGCAAGGTGCCAAGAAATTGCTTCTCCTTCGCGGTCCTCATCGGAAGCCAACCAAACCATTTCGGCATTCTTAGCTAATCCTTTTAATTTGGCCACCAATGCTTTTTTATCAGACGAAACTTCGTATTTAGGTTTAAAACCATTCTCTACATCTACTCCAATTTCTCTCGAAGGCAAGTCTGCAATATGTCCATAACTTGACTCTACTTGATACTCACTTCCTAGAAATTTTTCGATAGTTTTTGCCTTTGCAGGTGACTCAACGATTACTAAATTCTTTGCCATTACTCATTTTTTTGAATCGCAAAAGTATAGGTTTTTTTTAAATTTTAACATCTCTCTCATTTTTTTACGAACAAATAACTCTTTTTTCGGATAAAATACTCCTATATATATAAGTGTAAAAACCACTAAAATTGGTTACTTACAAATAGCAAAAAAAATAAATTGAAAATTTCATGTTAAACCTTTTCTGCCATCTTGTCAGATTTTATAATTTAGTATTATCTTTGCAGACTGATTTAAAGGAAATCTTTATATGGAAAAGGAAATTGACGAGAAAAAACAAGGCCAAAGTTTGGTTTTGGATCAAAAAGAAGGAAATACAAAAAAACTTTTTATAGAAAGTTATGGTTGCCAAATGAATTTTTCGGATAGCGAAATTGTGGCATCTATACTATATGATAATGGTTACAATACCACTCAAAATCTTGAAGATGCTGATTTAGTATTAGTAAACACTTGTTCTATTCGTGATAAAGCAGAACAAACGATTCGAAAACGTTTAGAAAAATACAACGCCGTTAAAAAAATAAATCCTACAATGAAAGTTGGGGTTTTAGGTTGTATGGCTGAGCGTTTGAAAAGTCAGTTTTTAGAAGAAGAGAAAATTGTGGACATGGTGGTTGGACCTGATGCTTACAAAGATTTACCCAATTTATTAGCTGAAGTTGAAGAAGGAAGAGATGCTATCAACGTAATTCTTTCAAAAGAAGAAACGTATGGCGATATTGCTCCTGTTCGTTTAAACAGTAATGGAGTAAACGCTTTTGTATCTATCACAAGAGGTTGCGACAATATGTGTACATTCTGCGTTGTACCATTTACTCGTGGTCGTGAGCGTAGTCGTGAACCACAAAGTATCTATGATGAGATTCAAGATTTATATGATAGAGGATTTAAAGAAGTTACTTTATTAGGTCAAAATGTTGATAGTTACCTTTGGTATGGTGGCGGTTTGAAAAAAGACTTTGATAAAGCAACTGAAATGCAAAAAGCAACTGCAACTGATTTTGCTCAATTACTTGACAAATGTGCGGCATTGTTTCCAAAAATGCGTTTTAGATTTTCTACTTCGAATCCGCAAGATATGCACGAAGAAGTATTGCATGTTATTGCTAAACATCATAACATTTGCAACTACATTCACTTACCTGTTCAAAGTGGAAGCACACGAATTTTAAAAGAAATGAATCGTCAACACACGCGTGAAGAATACATGGCGTTGATTGACAAAATATATTCGATTATTCCAGATATTTCATTATCACAAGATATGATTGCTGGTTTCCCAACAGAAACAGAAGAAGATCATCAAGACACTTTAAGTTTAATGGAATATGTAAAATACGATTTCGGATTCATGTTTGCGTATTCGGAACGTCCTGGAACATTAGCTGCTCGTAAAATGGAAGACGATGTACCAGAAGAAGTTAAAAAACGTAGATTAACTGAAATTGTAGATTTACAACAAAAACACGGTTTAGAAAGAACGCAACGTTTCATCGGACAAGAAGTAGAAGTTTTGATTGAAAAAGAATCAAAACGTTCTGATGCTCATTGGAGTGGAAGAAATTCTCAAAACACAGTAGTGGTTTTCCCAAAAGAAAATTATAATGTTGGTGAATTCGTAATGGTAAAAATCACAGATTGTACAGCTGCAACTTTAATTGGAGAAGCGGTTGGATATTCTGAAATAATGAATTAAAAATATAAGCCACGGATTAAAGGATTAACACAGATTTCAATATGGGACTTTATAGAGAAGAAGAAACTTTTAAAATTATTGGAATTTGTATGGAAGTTCACAGGAATCTTGGTCCAGGATTACTTGAAGTAGTATATAAAGATGCGTTAGAAATAGAATTTAAAGCAAATAATATTCCTTTTGAAAGAGAAAAAGAATTTTCAATCGAATATAAGGGAATTATATTACCGCATAAATTTTATGCAGATTTCATTGTAAATGAAGATATTGTTTTAGAAGTAAAAGCAGTAAAAGAATTTTCTGGAGAACATACTGCACAAGTATTGAATTATATGAAACTTTCAGATTCAGAAATTGGATTATTAGTGAATTTTCAAAACAAATCATTACAACATAAAAGATTAGTTTTTTAATTAATCCGTGAAAATCATTCAATCCGTGGCAAAAAAATAAAAAAATGGAATCAGTACAAGCTATAAAACAACGATTTGAAATTATTGGGAACGACCCAAAACTCAATCGTGCCGTGGAGAAAGCCATTCAGGTTGCTCCAACGGATATTTCAGTATTGGTAACAGGTGAAAGTGGTGTTGGAAAAGAAAGCATTCCAAAAATTATACACTCGCTTTCACACAGAAAACACGGAAAATATATTGCAGTAAACTGTGGTGCAATTCCTGAAGGAACTATAGATTCAGAATTATTTGGACACGAAAAAGGTTCGTTTACAGGAGCGACTAACACGCGTGAAGGTTATTTTGAAGTAGCCGATGGAGGAACTATATTTTTGGACGAAGTTGGCGAATTACCTTTAACCACTCAAGTCCGTTTATTACGTGTTTTGGAAAATGGCGAATTTATCAAAGTAGGTTCATCGCAAGTTCAAAAAACGAATGTTCGTATAGTAGCGGCTACAAATGTAAATATGTTTGAAGCCATTGAAAAAGGAAAATTTCGAGAAGACTTATTCTATCGTTTAAGTACCGTAGATATTATGTTGCCGCCACTTCGTGAGCGTAAAGACGACATACATTTGTTATTTAGAAAATTCGCTTCAGATTTTGCTCATAAATACAAAATGCCACCTATTAAATTAGAAGATAATGCAGTAGAATTGCTTTTAAAATATAGATGGAGTGGAAATATTCGTCAATTACGAAATGTTGCCGAACAAATTTCAGTTTTAGAAACAAAACGTGATATTTCATCTCAAACACTTCTCTCCTATTTACCAATGGAAAACCCTAATTTACCATCGGTTATTGGGACACCAAAATCGGAAAGCGACTTTAGTAACGAGAGAGAAATTCTGTACAAAGTTCTTTTCGATATGAAAAGTGATTTGAACGATTTAAAAAAATTAACTTTAGAACTGATGCAAAACGGAAGTTCGAAAGTACAAGAAGCAAACAAAGGATTAATTCAAAAAATTTATGGTAAACCTGAAGAAAATGCTGTTTTTGAAGAAGAACCAAGAGTAGAAATGATTCCGAATCAAACTAATTTAATTCAGGATGAGTTTGATGATGACGACGAAAACTATTTGTTTGCAGAAACGGTTGATGAAGAAGAAACATTGAGTTTAGAAGCTAAAGAAATCGAATTGATTAAAAAATCTTTAGAAAGAAACAAAGGAAAAAGAAAAGCTGCTGCTGATGAATTAGGAATTTCGGAACGCACTTTATATAGAAAAATAAAACAATACGATTTATAATGAAGTATTTCAAAATCATACTAGTATTATCTATTTCACTTCTTTTAAATAGTTGTGGTATTTATAATATGACTGGTTCTCAACCTATTAATGCTAAAACGTTTCAGGTAAATTATTTCCAAAATAATGCACCATTAGTAGAACCTGGAATTGAAAGAACTTTTACATTAGAATTACAAGACATCATACAAAGTCAAACAAATCTAAACTTAGTTAGTCAAGGCGGTGAATTAATTTACGAAGGTGAAATTACAGATTATCGTATTACACCTATGACTGCTACTGCAGATCAAAGAGCGGCTCAAAATAGATTAACAATTACTATTTTAGTTCGATTTACAAACCGAAACAAAGAAGAAGATGATTTTGAAAAGCGTTTTTCATTCTATTATGATTTTGACGCCAATCAACAATTAGTTGGTTCACAATTAACAACAGCATTAGATGTTATTTTTGAACGTATTACACAAGATGTTTTCAATGAGTCATTAGCTAAATGGTAATTAATTTATAAACTTTTGAATATATCTGATTTAACATATCTTTTAAACAAGCCCGAAACTATAAATGAAAAGCAAACCATTGCTTTAGAAAATGTAGTTTTGCAGTTTCCTTATTTTCAAGCGGCTCGTGCTTTACACTTAAAAGGATTGTACAATCAAGAAAGTTTTAGATACAATTACGAATTAAAGAAAACAGCTGCAAACACAAGCGATAGAACTATTTTATTTGAATTTATTACTTCTGATAATTTTACAGCCATTCAGCAAGAGAAAATCGATGAAATTCAAAAATCATTATTGGATATTGAAGTTCATCATGTTGAAGAAGTTATTGTAATACCAGAAATTATACCTATAGAAATAGAAGAAACAACTCAAGAAGTTGAATCTACCACAGAAACATCAGAAGAAAAATTAGAAATTGGAAAACCTTTGCAATTTACACCATCAGAAAGGCATTCCTTTCAAGAATGGTTACAATTGACAAAATTTGCACCTATAGAACGTAATTCTGATGAAAAAAACGATGTAAACGAGGTCGAAAAACAAAAAAAACTAGACTTAATTGATAAATTTATTGAAGCTAATCCAAAAATTGCTCCAATAAAAGAAACAACCAAAGCACCTGCAAATATTAGCAAAAGCGTTGAAGAGCCAACGCATCTAATGACCGAAACTTTAGCAAAAGTATATTTGGAACAAAAAAAATATACAAAAGCCATACAAGCTTATGAAATATTAATTTTGAAATATCCAGAAAAAAGTAGTTTCTTTGCAGACCGAATAAATGAAATCAAAAATTTACAACAAAATAATAATTAATTATGGGATTCACAGGTTTTTTAATTGCGATAACAATTGTTTGTTTTTTATTAATCTTAGCTATTATGGTTCAAAACCCTAAAGGTGGAGGTTTATCTTCTTCATTTGGTGGTTCTCAACAATTAGGTGGAGTTCAAAAAACAACTGACTTTTTAGATAAAAGTACTTGGACATTAGGTGGAATTTTAATTGCTTTAATTTTACTTTCTAGTTTAAGTTTTAATGGAGCTGCATCTGGTTCTAAAGTTTTAGGTGAAGACGAAACTTCTGCTCCTTCAACTACAATCCCAACAACTCCAGAAGCTACAAAACAAGCTGCTCCTGCTGCTACACCAGCTCCAACAGCTACAGATTCTACAAAATAAGAATTAAAAAACAATATATAAATGCCAGCATGTCAGTGCTGGCATTTTTTTTAAGGAAAAATTGTCAGAAAATCGCTTTGGCACAATTTCTGAAAAACAACAAGCAACAAAATAATTTTAATAAACAAAATATACAACTATGTCATTAAACATTAAACCAATTTCAGATCGCGTAGTGATTGCTCCATTGGCAGCAGAAACTACAACAGCTTCAGGAATTATTATTCCAGACACTGCAAAAGAAAAACCTCAAAAAGGAACAGTGGTAGCCATAGGAAATGGAAAAAAAGATTACACTATGACTGTTAAGGTTGGGGATACAGTTTTATACGGTAAATATTCAGGAACTGAGTTCAAATATGAAGGTAAAGATTACCTGATTATGAGAGAAGATGAAATTTATGCAATTTTATAACAATCGAAGACTGAAAAATTAAGTAAAAACTAAAATTAAAACACAAAATTATGGCAAAAGATATAAAATTCGATATTGAAGCACGTGATGGTTTAAAACGTGGTGTTGACGCATTAGCAAATGCAGTTAAAGTAACTTTAGGACCAAAAGGAAGAAACGTAATTATTTCTAAATCATTTGGTGGGCCTACTGTAACTAAAGATGGTGTTTCTGTTGCAAAAGAAATCGAATTACAAGATCCTTTAGAAAATATGGGAGCTCAAATGGTTAAAGAAGTAGCTTCTAAAACGAATGATTTAGCTGGAGACGGAACAACTACCGCTACAGTTCTAGCACAAGCAATTGTTAAAGAGGGATTGAAAAACGTAGCTGCTGGTGCAAACCCAATGGATTTAAAAAGAGGTATCGATAAAGCAGTTGAAACTATAGTTGCAGAATTAGGGAAACAATCTGTAGCTGTTGGAGATTCTTCAGAAAAAATCAAACAAGTTGCTTCAATTTCTGCAAATAATGATGAAACTATTGGTGATTTAATCGCTACAGCATTTAGTAAAGTAGGAAAAGAAGGAGTTATTACTGTTGAAGAAGCTAAAGGAACTGATACTTATGTAGATGTTGTTGAAGGAATGCAATTTGACAGAGGTTATTTATCGCCTTACTTCGTAACAGATGCTGACAAAATGGTTGCTGAATTGAGTAATCCTTATGTTTTATTGTACGACAAAAAAATTTCTAATTTACAAGAGTTATTACCAGTTTTAGAACCAGTTGCTCAATCAGGAAGACCATTATTAATTATTGCTGAAGATGTTGACGGACAAGCGTTAGCTACTTTAGTAGTGAACAAACTACGTGGTGGATTAAAAATAGCTGCGGTTAAAGCACCTGGATTTGGTGATAGAAGAAAAGCAATGTTAGAAGATATTGCTATTTTAACTGGTGGAACTGTGATTGCTGAAGAAAGCGGATATTCATTAGAAAACGCTACTCTTGATATGCTAGGTACTGCAGAAAACATTACTATTGACAAAGACAACACTACAATTGTAAATGGTTCTGGAGATGCTGAAAACATCAAAGCAAGAGTAAATCAAATTAAATCGCAAATTGAAACTACAACTTCTGATTACGACAGAGAAAAATTACAAGAACGTTTGGCTAAATTAGCTGGTGGTGTTGCTGTTTTATATGTTGGTGCTGCTTCTGAAGTTGAAATGAAAGAGAAAAAAGACCGTGTAGATGACGCTTTACATGCTACTCGTGCTGCAGTTGAAGAAGGAATTGTTGCTGGTGGTGGAGTTGCTTTAGTAAGAGCAAAAGCTGCATTAGCAAATGTAAAAGCTGAGAACGCAGATGAAGCAACCGGAATTCAAATTGTAAATAAAGCAGTAGAAGCACCATTACGTACAATTGTAGAAAATGCAGGTGGTGAAGGTTCTGTAGTAATTGCTAAAGTAACAGATGGAACTGCTGATTTTGGATTCAATGCAAAAACAGGAGAATATGTTCAAATGTTATCAGCTGGAATTATCGACCCTAAAAAAGTAACTCGTGTAGCATTAGAAAATGCTGCTTCAGTTGCGGGTATGATTTTAACTACTGAATGTGCATTAATCGATATTAAAGAAGATACTCCTGCAATGCCAATGGGCGGAGGAATGCCAGGAATGATGTAATTAAAAAATTAATAGTTTATAAAAAAACCGATTAGATTTTCTAATCGGTTTTTTTTATTACTCCATTCTTTCGTATAAACAACAACCATGCAACTTCTCGTAAACCGCATCACTTGCTTTTATATACTGTGTATCATGGCCAGCTAACGCAATTGCTTTGGCAACATCTTCTTTAGAACATTTAGTTTCATCAATGATTAAATGAATATCTCCATGTTCGGAATGCCATTCAGCACTTTTAACTCCTTTAACTGAATAAGCAGCTTTTTCTATTCGCTTTTCACACATTCCACAATTTCCAGCTACTTTAAACTCTACATTTTTGTTTTTGCTTTTCTTTTCTTGTGCTACCATTGTAAATGAAAAAAGACAAGCTAATACTAATAAAACTAATTTTTTCATATTTCTATTTGTTTTTAAATTGATTAATTAAGAGCTTCATGCTCTTCCATGTTATGATTTTCTTTTCTATCTTTTATTTTAAAACGTAATCCAGCATAATACATTGCACCAAATGTTGGCCCATATATCATACTACTATCAAAATAAGTACCAAACGGGTTATCATTTTGAACAATTCCATTTTTTTGTTTGTAATTCCCCATATTCTCACCTCCTACATACACTTCAAATGTGCTAGAAAATGTTCTTGTAATTTGCGCATTTAAAACCCCAAATGCAGGCGCATATTCATTCAATTGATAAGCAGTAGGATTCGACTGTGTAAACGGTAATCTTTGTTCACCTAACCAATTATATGTAACATCAAATTTCCACTGTTGTCCTTTGTCTTTAATATGTGTTTCATAAGCTAAATTACCAAAAACTCTGTGCTTAGCCTGAAGCGCTCTTTGCATTTGTCCTGTAGTAAACTGAGTTTGCACATCGTAATACTTATAAGCAGTTTTAAAAGTCAAATGCGTCATTAAATCAATAGAAAATTCAGCTTGAAATGAATTTGCGAAACTTTTTCCATCTAAATTATAAAACAATACTTCTTGAGGAGAATAATCGATATCTACTACAGCTTGGTTTTGGAAATCTGTACGATAATAATCTAAAATTATTTCAGAATCTTTTCCAGCTAATTTGAATTTTTGAATAAAACTCAAACCATAATTCCAAGCTATTTCAGGATCTAAACCATATAATTTTCCGTTTGTATTTAAAATTGAAAAACTTCTATTTGATGCAAATAATTGTTGGTTTTCGGCAAAAATATTAGCCGCACGTTTTCCTCTTCCTGCTGAAGCTCTAATTACTGCTTCTTTCCAAGGATTGTAACGAATATGCAATCTTGGTGTAATAAAAGTTCCTAAACGATTGTGATTATCAACACGTCCACCAGCAACTAAACTGAAATTATCCGAATTATCATAAGTATATTCGAAAAATGCCCCAACAGAATTATCAACTCTTGAGAAATCGCGACTAAAATTCACATCAACTAACTCATTATAATCGTCATACGAAAAATTAATTCCTGTTGTAAATTTATTTTTAGTGTTATTGATTATAGAATTAAATAAAAGATTTGAATAAAAACTTTTCTGTTGAATATTGTATTGGTTTAACCCAAAATACGATTCTTGTTTGTGTGATTGAAATGAATTTTGGAATCCAAAACTTTGATAGGGCATATCTGGAAATACATAACCTGTTTTGTTTGAAATCTCAATCTTTTCGGTATTAATTTCACTTCCCCAAGCATTCGTTGTTAATCTATCTGTATCAGGATTAAATTTCATTTCTCCAGCTTGTTTTTCATCGTTCATATATCGAACATTTAAAAAACTAACAATTCCATTTTCAGCATCGTTGTATTGCCAACGATTTAAAATATTAACTTGTTTTCCAATTGGTCCATCTAAAAAACCATCATTATTCATATCATTTTTACCTACACGAGTATTTCCGTGTAAGAATAATGTTGAACTTAATTTATCTGAAAATTTATTATTAAAATGCGTGTTAATTTCATAACGCTGATCTTGCGATGCATAAGCATTCAAGAAAAATGGAATGTCATTTATAGGTTTTAAAACCTCGTAATTAATTTGTCCCGAAATACTTTCATAACCATTAATTACACTTCCAGCACCTTTAGTAATCTGAATACTTTCAACCCACGTCCCAGGAACAAAAGACAAACCGTAAGCTTGTGATGCTCCACGAACAGAAGGAATATTTTCTTCGGCAATTAAAATATACGGACTTGTTAATCCTAACATTTTTATTTGTCGATTTCCTGTTACTGCATCAGAAAAATTCACATCGATAGAAGGATTGGTACTAAAACTTTCAGACAAGTTACAACAAGCTGCTTTTAACAACTCCTTCTGTCCCATCACTTGTACATTTTGAACCTTATACAAAGAGTGTTCGGTTCCTTTTTTAGTTTTAGCAATAGTAACTTCTCTAAGTGTATTAACTTCTTTTAAAATAACAGAAACAGCATTGCTAACTACGTCTATTTTTTGAGTTTCAAAACCAATATAACTAACAACTAACGAAGAAGTTTCTGGTGATTTCTTTAAAGTAAAATTTCCATTTTCGTCAGTTGTGGTTCCAATAGAAGTATTGAACCAAAAGACATTTGCCCCTAACAAAGGCTGATTATTTTCGTCTGTAACTATTCCTTTAATGGTTTCTTGTGAATAAATAAAAGTAGAAACAAAGAATAGCAAAAACGCTATATTTTTAAACATAATGATTTATTTATTGTTATTAATTCTTTATAAAGTCAGAATAAAAACAATAAATTATGCGTAAAAAACCAATTGACAATATAGTTTATAGAGTGGCGGTGCATTTGAATCGCAATAAAATGCAGCGTCGTTTGATGTTGTAGAAAATGGCACAAACGGAACCAAAGTTGCAGTCCATTCTGTATTAAAAACCGCTTGATCTAAATCTAATTGAAGTACTTTAACAAGAACATCATCGGTTTTCTTTTCTACTTTAATAAGTTTATTTGAACAACATGAACTATGCGAATTTTCTTTCACACAACAAGAGGTTGTTTTCTCTACATACGGTTCTTCTTCATGAAATTGAAATGAAACAGAAGCTATTTCATCTTTACAATAATGCACAGATAGACTCAACCCTAAATTGGCTAGCAATATTAGAGAAGCAAGAAGTGTACTTATGTATTTTTTCAAATTCATTAGTGCAAAAGTATAAAATTGAAAATTAAAATCTATTAAAATTTTCTAAATTTCAATTACTTGGCCTAAAAATGGAACCTGACAATTAAAACCATATTGCTCTTCGACTTTTAATCTTAGTTCATCAGCGGCTTCATTTTCCCCATGAACCATAAATACTTTTTGTGGTTTAGTTTCTAGTTCTGACAACCAATTTAACAGGTCTTTCTGATCACCATGAGCAGACAAACTTTCAATTAAAATAATGTTTGCCAAAACTGGATAATAATTCTCATAAATTTTAATTTCTTCAACACCTTCGAGCAATTTTCTTCCACGAGTTCCTTCTGCCTGATACCCTACTAATGTTACAGTAGTTTCTGGTTTCGAAATCAATTTTTCTAAATAAGACAAAACTCTTCCTCCTGTTATCATACCACTGGCCGCGATAACCACTTTTGGTCTTTTATCAAAAACAGCATTCATACTATCTTTAAAATCAGAAATTAATGTAAAAACTTTGCGCATTTCATCACAATCCTCAAAAGAAAGCTTGTGCCAAGTTCGATTGCCTTTAAAAACATCTAAAACACTAATTCCCATAGGAGTATCTATTATAAATGGAATATCTGGAAGTCGATCTTCTTTTTTTAATTGCCAAATCAGATACATCATTGTTTGCACTCTTTCTACTGCAAAACTTGGAATTACAACCGTTCCTCCTCTATTAAATGTATTATTAATAATAGTGTCGAGTTCAAACATAGCATCTGTTTGTGGATGCAATCTATTTCCATAAGTACTTTCTAAGAAAACATAATCAGCTTTTTTAGGTTTTTGTGGAGGAAACATCAAAACATCATCATCTTGACCAATATCTCCGGAGAAAACCAAAACTTTCCCATCAATTGTAAGTTCAATCGAACATGCACCTAAAATATGACTTGCATAAAAGAATTTGAAAGAAACACCATCTTCTAAAACAACATCTAAATCTTTTTCAACAACTCTGAATTTTGGAATAACAGCATCAACATCAACTTCTGTATAAAGCGGTTCGGCTGGCATGTGTTTTGAAAAATGTTCTTCATTCGCTTTTTTTGCTTCTTCCTCTTGAATTTTAGCACTATCATACAAAATCAAACGCGAAATTTCTTTAGTAGGACGAGTACAGAAAATTTTACCTTTAAACCCTTCTGCAACCAATTTCGGCAACCAACCGCAATGATCTAAATGTCCGTGAGTAAGCACTACAAAATCTATGGTTTCGGGCAAAACTCCTAGTGGCTCACGATTTAATTCACGCAACGATTTAATTCCTTGAAACATTCCACAATCAATCAAAATTCTCAAATTATTGTGTTCAATTAAGGTTTTTGAACCTGTTACGGTTCCGGCTCCACCTAAAAAATGAATTTTCATGATTAAAATTTTTAGTTCAACAATTGGTTCGCCTCTTTTATGACATTTTTAATTCTATTATGACTCAATTCAATCGCTTTTAAAATATCTGTATTTTGAACCAAATCTTTTATAGTAATGCAATCTAAAATAAGTAAATGTTCTTTTTCAGCTTTTGTGAGCGTGGTTAAACACGTAATTGGGTAAACTCTTAACAAATCGATTAACTCTCTAATTCCTTTTTTTTGAGGATAATCCCAGCTCAGAAGATTCAACCCTGAACAAGTACCAAACTGAACAGCATCTGAAGTAAACCTGCTATTTGTTACTATTAAACATTTTGAAATTTGTCTTTTCTCGGAAAAAAGATTGTATTGCTTTTCCTTAATATCGTTAAAGCGAGACAAAATATACATCGGCACCTTAACATCGCTTTTCGCATCTTGATCAGAATGAAATTTACATTCAATCATGGTTACTTCTTCATTTTTAAAGAGCAAAACATCTATCTCATGAGAAATACATTTCCCTTGTAGGGTTTCATTCACTTTGGTATGAAAACCCTGATCTTGCATCAACTTTGCTATAAACTTCTCAAAGAAAAATCCGGCAGGACCTAAACCAAGTAATGCAGTTCTTAAATTGTATCGAGCAGCATGAACATTTGAACAATTTTTAAGTAATTGAAATGCCTTTTTATAAATTTTCTTTGAAGGAATACCTTCATACATTTCGCTTTCAATTTCACTAACAATCTTTTCTGCCAATGTCTGATTCGCTCCTGATTTTCGGAGTGAATTGATTAATTTTTGTCTATCATAATGAACTAATTCACCAGAAAACTTAGTGACTTTCATTTTATTATAATTTATACCTAAAGGTACTAAAAATTAACGAGATAATTTCTGATAATAAAACGCTGGAATAAATAAAACCAAAAAAAGTGGTTGGATTAAAAATCGTCTGATATAGAACAAAATCAAATAATCAGGCTGATTTGAAAAATGAAGTAATCCAAAAAATATAGTAATTAAAACTACGAAAAGCACTAAAAACAAATATCCTGAAAAAGCTACCAATTGCTTTTCGTTGAATAAGAATTTAATCATCATCAATGAAAAAACTGTATTTAAAAGATATCGTAGAAACAAATTTAAAAACAGCAAACTCTGATTTAAATCGGGTAATGGTTTGTTCTGGTAATCTGTTTTAAAAAAAGCCAAAAAAGGATCATAGAACAAATCGTCTTCAAATGCTCTTATTAGAATTAACCCTACTAAGGCTAAAACTATAAAAAAAATGCTCTTTCTATCTTTAAGCAGTTTTTTTAACATAGCCCGAAAATTTGGTTACCCATAAAATCCACAATATAAACACAACTCCATAAATAAAAAGTGGAAAAATAGTGCCATGCAAAATTTCTTCATATTCTGGATAGTAATACAATGCAAAAGACAACAACGCAATTCTAATGATATTTAAAACATGAATCAATACGACACCTGATACGATGTATAACAAAGTTTTTTTCCAACTTGTCGAAAATGCAAAGATAAAAGCCGCAAACAATATCATAACGCTTACTGCATTGCAACCTTCTATAACTCTTGCTACATATTTATTATTGTACAATATTTTTAAAGAAGGTTCCAAATCATGCTTGATAGACTTTACATCATCCGTAAAAATCATCATGAATTGTTTCGTTTGATTTGCAACAATTTCGGTAAAACAATCCACTTCATTTTTTGTTACATCATATTGATTCAAATACATTTTGTAAAAAAAAGTGAATACAACATAGAAAAGTAAAAACTTTATTAAAAAAGCAAAAAATGGTTTGTATTGATTAAATGTGTTTTTCAAAAGATGGATTTTTAACAAAAATATAGATTTTTTAATACCATATTATAAATACTTTTGTAAAAAAATATTTTTATGACATTTGAAGAATTAAAACCTATTGTTTCTGGAATCATTTCGAAAGAAAATAATACGCGAGATGAAAAATTGAAAGAAATTTGTCAATTATTGAGTGACAACATAAGCTATTACAATTGGGTTGGTTTTTATTTCGCTAATCATGAAACAAGAACATTGCATTTAGGTCCATATGTAGGAGCAGAAACAGATCATACTGTAATTCCATTTGGAAAAGGGATTTGCGGACAAGTTGCAGAATCGAATGCTAATTTTGTGGTTCCAGATGTAAAAGCGCAGGACAATTACATTGCTTGTAGCTTTACAGTAAAATCAGAAATTGTAGTTCCTTTGTTTGTAAACGGAAATAATATTGGTCAAATCGACATCGATTCTCATGTTATTGACCCTTTCACAGAAGCCGACGAACGCTTTTTAGAGTTTGTAAATGAAGAAGTTGCAAAGTTATTCTAAGTTTAACTTGTTATTTTAAAAAATAAAATTACCTTTGCACACGAATTGCAACCATACAATTCATACATAAAAATCATTTAAAATAATATTGGCATGTACTTGACAAAAGAAACTAAAGCTGAAATCTTCGCTAAACACGGAGGAAAAGCTGAAAACACTGGATCTGCTGAAGGGCAAATCGCATTATTTACATTTAGAATTTCTCACTTAACTGAGCACTTGAAAAAAAATCGTCACGATTATAACACTGAGCGTTCATTAGTTCTTTTAGTAGGTAAAAGAAGAAGTCTTCTTGACTACTTAAAAAAGAAAGATATCAACAGATATCGTGAAATTATTAAAGAATTGAATATTAGAAAATAATCAACTTAAGGGGCTTCGTGCCCCTTTTTGTTTTATTTATATTGATTGAAAAAGTTTGGTTTTTCATTGGGTTACAAACAACTACACACACAACAACACAACTGACCCTTTGTTTAATTTAGAATTAAAAATTTATGATTCCAAAAGTATTCCAAGAAGTTATCGATTTAGGTGACGGAAGAAACATCTCAATCGAAACTGGGAAATTAGCCAAACAAGCAGATGGATCTGTTGTTGTTCGTATGGGCGACGCTATGTTACTAGCAACAGCAGTATCTGCAAGAACTGCAAATCCTGGAGTTGATTTTTTACCGTTAACAGTAGATTATCGTGAAAAATTTGCCGCTGCAGGTCGTTTTCCTGGAGGTTTCTTCAAAAGAGAAGCGCGTCCAAGTGATAGCGAAGTTTTAACAATGAGATTAGTTGATCGCGTATTGCGTCCACTATTCCCAGACGATTACCATGCTGAAACGCAAGTTATGATTCAATTAATGAGTCACGACGACAATGTTATGCCTGATGCTTTAGCTGGTTTAGCTGCTTCTGCTGCATTAGCAGTTTCTGACATTCCATTTTACAATTTAATTTCTGAAGTACGTGTTGCACGTGTTAATGGAAAATTTGTAATTAACCCAAGCAGAGAAGAATTAGAACAATCTGACATCGATATGATGATTGGTGCTTCTAAAGATTCTGTTGCCATGGTTGAAGGTGAAATGAAAGAAATTTCAGAAGCTGAAATGGTTGAAGCAATTAAATTTGCTCACGAGGCTATCAAAATCCAAATTGAAGCTCAAGAAAGACTAAGAGCTGCAGTTGGTTCACCAGCTTACAGAGAATATGAGCCAGAAAAAGAAGACGAAAGCGTTTATGCAAAAGTAAAAACTGCTTCTTACGATAAATATTATGCAATTGCTCAAGAAGCTTCTGCAAAAAGCGAAAGAGGAGAAAAATTTGCTGTAGTTAAAGAAGAAGTTAAAGCATTATTCACAGAAGAAGAATATGCAGAAAATTCAGATTTAGCAGAATTGGTAAGCAAATACAACTATAAAGTTCAAAAAACAGCTGTTCGTAACGTAATTTTAGAAAAAGGAATTCGTTTAGACGGAAGAAAAACAACTGATATTCGTCCAATTTGGTGTGAAGTTGATTATTTACCATCTGTACACGGTTCATCACTTTTCACTCGTGGAGAAACTCAAGCTTTAGCAACTGTAACTTTAGGAACTTCTAGAGAAGCAAACGTAATTGATTCTCCATCAGAACAAGGTGAAGAGAAATTCTATTTACACTATAACTTCCCTCCTTTCTCTACAGGTGAAGCAAAACCTTTAAGAGGAACTTCAAGAAGAGAAGTTGGACATGGTAACTTAGCACAACGTGCATTAAAAAATATGATTCCTGCAGATTGTCCTTATACAATTCGTGTAGTTTCAGAAGTATTAGAATCTAATGGTTCTTCTTCTATGGCTACCGTTTGTGCTGGAACAATGGCATTAATGGATTCAGGAGTTCAAATGGTAAAACCAGTTTCTGGTATTGCAATGGGATTAATTACAGATGGAGAAAAATTCGCTGTATTGTCAGACATCTTAGGTGACGAAGATCACTTAGGAGATATGGACTTCAAAGTAACTGGAACTGCAGATGGTATTACTGCTTGTCAGATGGATATCAAAATCGACGGTTTACGTTACGATATTATGGAGCAAGCGTTAGGACAAGCAAGAGATGGTCGTATGCATATTTTAGGTAAAATCACTGAAACTATTGCACAACCAAGAGCAGAAGTTAAACCTAAAGCTCCAAAAATTATCACAAGAACAATTCCTGGAAACTTTATTGGTGCATTAATTGGTCCTGGTGGAAAAGTAATTCAAGAATTACAAAAAGCTACTGGAACAACAATTGTTATTAATGAAGTAGACGAACAAGGTGTTGTTGAAATTTTAGGAACAAATCAAGAAGGAATCGATGCAGTATTAGCAAAAATTGATTCTATCGTTTTCAAACCAGAAATGGGAGAAGCTTACGAAGTAAAAGTAGTTAAAATGTTAGATTTTGGTGCAGTTGTAGAATATACTAAAGCTCCAGGAAACGAAGTTTTATTACACGTATCTGAGTTGGCTTGGGAAAGAACAGAAAACGTAGCTGACGTTGTTAAAATGGGAGATGTTTTCATGGTTAAATATTTAGGAGTTGATCCTAAAACTAAAAAGGAAAAAGTATCTAAAAAAGCACTTTTACCTAGACCTCCTAGAGAAGAAAAACCAACTGAGAAAAAAGATAAACCTCAAGGTTAATTTAGTTAAGTTAATTCATATAAAAGCCCAGTTTCAAAATTGAAACTGGGCTTTTTAAATTATTTTTATTTTTTTTGTAACTTTTTTGAAACCTCTTACGTATAACTACTAGAACTTTTAAAAAAGTAAGGAGAAATATAAATGAGACAGCTTAAAATCACCAAGCAGGTTACCAATCGTGAAACTGCTTCCTTAGACAAATACCTACAAGAAATTGGAAAAGTTGACCTTATAACTGCTGACGAAGAAGTAGAATTAGCACAAAGAATTAAAGCCGGAGATCAAAGAGCTTTAGAGAAATTAACAAAAGCTAATTTACGTTTCGTAGTTTCAGTAGCAAAACAATACCAAAATCAAGGACTAACCCTACCTGATTTAATTAACGAAGGAAATTTAGGATTAATTAAAGCCGCTCAACGTTTCGACGAAACTCGTGGATTTAAATTTATTTCATACGCCGTTTGGTGGATTCGTCAATCTATCTTACAAGCTTTAGCAGAACAATCGCGTATCGTACGTTTACCATTAAACAAAATTGGTTCTATCAACAAAATCAATAAAATGTACGCGTTATTAGAGCAATCACAAGAACGTGCTCCATCTGCTGAAGAAATTGCCAAAGAATTAGACATGACAGTTAATGACGTTAAAGAGTCAATGAAAAACTCTGGTCGTCATTTATCTATGGATGCTCCTTTAGTTGAAGGTGAAGATTCAAACTTATACGACGTTTTACGCTCAGGTGAATCTCCAAATCCAGATAGAGAATTAATCCATGAATCGTTACAAACTGAAATTGAAAGAGCATTAGAAACATTAACTCCAAGAGAGGCTGATGTTGTTCGTTTGTATTTTGGTTTAGGTGACCAACACCCAATGACTCTAGAAGAAATTGGAGAAACTTTCGATTTAACTCGTGAGCGTGTACGTCAGATTAAAGAAAAAGCAATTAGAAGATTAAAACATACTTCTAGAAGTAAAATATTAAAAACATATTTAGGATAATACCTAAATTACAGTAACAACAGTCTAAGACTGTTCGTTTTTTGATTGATGATTGAAACTCCGGCTGATTACCGGAGTTTTATTTTTTGAGATAAGTTCAAGATTTTGAATATTCAACTTGGAATTTTAAATGTTGAAATGTTTTAAATATTGTACATTTGCACACAACAACACACACTTTAAGATTTTATGAAAAATACACTTATTGCTCCATCAGTTCTTGCAGCTGATTTTGCTAATTTACAACGCGATATCGAAATGATTAATTCAAGTGAGGCTGATTGGTTTCACATTGACATTATGGATGGCGTTTTTGTTCCTAATATTTCTTTTGGAATGCCAGTTTTAGATGCTATCAACAAACACGCAAAAAAAACAATTGATGTACATTTAATGATTGTTGATCCAGATCGATATATTGCTACGTTTAAAAAACTTGGTGCAGATGTACTTACTGTTCATTACGAAGCATGTACTCATTTACACCGAACACTTCAAGCTATAAAAGCTGAAGGAATGAAAGCGGGAGTTGCATTAAATCCTCACACAAATGTAGATTTACTAGAAGATATCATCCAAGATATTGATTTAGTTTGCATAATGAGTGTTAATCCAGGATTTGGAGGACAATCTTTCATAGAAAACACTTATTCTAAAGTTGAAAAACTAAAAGCTTTAATCAACAGAAAAAATGCTTCAACACTAATTGAAATTGATGGTGGCGTAACCAACAAGAATGCTAAACAATTAGCCGACGCTGGCGCTGATGTATTAGTTGCCGGAAGTTATGTTTTCGGCGCTCAAGATCCAATTGCAACGATTACAGATTTAAAAGTAATAACAAAATAATTTTCAAAAAAAAAGCCTAACCGATTTGGTTAGGCTTTTTTTAATATTGATCAATTAAGTATTTTATTAAATCGGTTGTAGTTATAATACCTACAAGTAAATCTCCTTCACATACAGGCAAAGCATGAAACTCTTTTGTGGCTAAAATTTGTGCCGCTTCTTTAATAGTGGCATCTGGTGCTATAGAAACCAATTTTTTTGCCATAACTTGTTCTACCGTAAACATATTATAAACTGTTGTATCTACATCATCCTCGTCATCAATTGCATCAGCAAAAGAGATTCGTAAAAGATCGGTATAACTTAACATCCCTACAATTTTGTTACTATAAACAACAGGAATGTGTCGTATGTGATGCTTTTTAAATAGCATTTCGGCTTTAGTTAAATCATCTGATAAATTTAACTTTACTACGTTTTTTGTCATTATTGTTGACACAGGAACCTTTTGTTTCATAAGTGTAAGTTTTAAATGTTAATGTCACTTATGTTATCGCTTTTCTGTAAAAGAATTTAAAAATTAAAATTGACTATGAAGCGACTTCATGACCTTGAGTTTATACTGACATAAAGTTACTCAATAATTAAGCATCAAAACATGATATATATCAGAAAACAAAGACTATTCTGAAATGAAATATTTTTCATTAAAATTAATCATATGCTTCACTTTCAAAAAGATAGAAGGAAATTTTTGTTTAAATTCTTCTGGAGATTCAAAGAAATATTCTAACAATACTGCTACAAATTCAAATTGGTTTTCGTAAGCATAATCACGTAAAAATCCAGATTCAACTAAACGATGTTTTACTTCAGGTTTTGAGACCACACGAAATAAATTTTGAAGTGATTCATTAAATAATACAAAAGTTGTTTTATCACTTTTTAAGGCATAAATATGAAAAGCGTGGGTAAACTCATGCAATCCTAAATTCAGATTATCATTTGTAATATCAATTCCTTCTTTAAAATGTTTCCACGAAAAAACAATACATTCCATTCTCGAATTGAATTCTCCTTTATGGTAATTATCATTTTGAGACGAATAGTAAATATCTGGATAAATGACAATTCTTTTAAAAAGCGGATTCAAATATTCACGCATTCCAAAGGTTAACATCACATAAGTTGCAGAAATAGTTACTTTCATTTCTTCTGTAACTTCAATATCTCTTCCTTCAAAATTATAATGATAAATTAACTTAGCTACTCGGTGTTCAAAATAACGCTTGTATTTAGGTTTTAATCGATTGTAAAATTGAAAATTAGAGGTTAAAATATGCTTTCGAGAATCGCTTAAGTTTAAAAAATTTACATTAGCAAATACAACTAATGGCTTTTTGTAATTTCGTAAATACACAATCTCAGTTACATAGAATGCAAATGCAAAAAAGATTGCTGCAAACGGAGCAACAACTACAAACATTGCAATATAATCTGCTAAAAACAATTCGTGTTCTATAGGTGGCGTTTGCATAATTTGGGGACTATTTTACAAATAACGTAAAAATAATGTTTATATGAAATAAAAAAACACCAAGCTATGTTGGTGTTGTAATAATGTGACTTCGAAGGGAGTCGAACCCCCAACCGCTGGAGCCGAAATCCAGTGCTCTATCCAGTTGAGCTACGAAGCCCTTTATAAGATAACAGAACAAAGAAAAAAGAATAAAGACCTCAATCTTTGCTCTTTTTTCTTTGTTCTTTCTTCTTACTTAAACTAATAATTTCTTTACAATTCCAGAAATTACTTTTCCTTCAGCTTGACCTCCAATTTGAGTAGTAGCTAATCCCATAACTTTACCCATTGAAGCGATTCCTGAAGCGCCAGTTTCTGAAATAATTTTAGCAATAATTGCTTCTACTTCTGCTTCTGACAATTGAGCTGGTAAGAATTTTTCGATAACTGCAATTTGAGCCAATTCTGGTTCTGCTAAATCAGGACGGTTTTGTTTTGTGAAAATTTCCGCACTATCCTTACGCATTTTAACCAAACGCTGTAACATTTTTACTTCTTGATCTTCAGTTAATGTATCTGTTGCTCCAGCTTCTGTTTTAGCCAAAATAATTGCCGATTTAATTGCTCTTAACGCTTCTAATGCAACGCTATCTTTTGCTTTCATGGCTTCTTTCATTTGATCCATGATTTTTACTTCTAAACTCATATATTTCTGTTTATTTCTTAATTATTTTCCTTTTTTAATCACCAAAAACTAATAATCTATTATTAAGAATTGGCCTAAAAAAATCCTTGGCAAAGGTAATAAAAAAACCCGAAGTTCTATCTTCGGGTTTTTTGGGGTAGGTTAGTTTTTTGCAGATTTAATCCACATTATCGTGTAGGAAAGAATTGTTTGAACGCAATTGGATATCGTCGTTGCTATCTGTTCCTAATGACATTCTAGATTGATTACTAGCAGTATTTGGTGTAGAAGTTACATCAAATCCCATTCTTTTATAAGCAGGAATTCTCTCAAACTCATCAATTTGCGCATTGCTATTATTGAATTTATGATTGAATTCTTTCATTTTTCTTTTACGCTCTTCAGCTCTGAATTTCAACGTTTCTTCAATTGACATTTCTATAGGAGAAACATTGTCCAACTGAATTGCATCTTCTAATTTTGGAGTATTTGTTTTCATTGTGAAATTCAACTCCTCGTCTACTGGTTCAGTTACTACATCAACTGGTTTTGAAGCTACTAATTCGTTTTCTTTTTCTAAATAGTCTTCTAAAGAGTATTTGATAACACCGTTTTGGTTTACTTCTGTAACAGGAACTACGTTGATTGGATCTTTAACTTCCATGTTGCGTGTTTCTGCAGATAAATCGAAAACAATTGGAGTATCTTTTACTTCTTCTTTAGTTCCAAATAAATCTAATGAAAAACTTACTTCTTCTGTTGCTACTACAAATTCAGGATCTTTTACTTCGATTTCTCTGATTTGAGGAGTAATGATTTCGAATGATGGCGCTACATTTGGTGTAATTACTTCAAACGTAACATCGATATTTTTAATCAATTCAGAAGTTGGAACCAAATCCATTGCTGGAGCAATTGGTGTATGAATTTCAAACTTTGGCTCTTCGATTTCCTCTTCTAAAGTGAAAACAATTTTCTCTTCAACTGCTTCATCACTAACAGGATTAATAATTTCTGCTTTAACTTCTTCTACTTTTGGAGTTTCAAAAATAGGATTGTTAACTGAGATATTTGAAGCTGCTTTATTCATTAATTCATGAACAATTTTTTGCTCATCTTCTAATGAATGAATAATTTTCTTTGGTTCCGTATTAACAATCTCCGCTTGTTGCTCGATATTAAATCCAGTAGCAATAACAGTTACAGAGATAGCTTCTCCTAAAGCTTCTTCTTCACCAACTCCCATGATGATGTTAGCATTGTAACCTGCTTCCGATTGAATAAAATCGTTGATTTCTCCAATTTCATCAATTGTGATTTCGTTAGCTTCATCAGTACCAGAAACGATTAATAATAATACATTTTTAGCACCTGTAATTTTATTATCATTTAATAAAGGAGAATCTAACGCACTAGAAATCGCTTGTTTAGCTCTATCAGAACCAGAAGCCGTTGCAGAACCCATGATAGCCGTACCGCTGTTTGACAACACCGTTTTAGCATCTTTAAGGTCGATATTTTGTGTATAGTGATGCGTAATAACTTCAGCAATTCCTCTAGAAGCAGTAGATAACACTTCGTCTGCTTTTGAGAAACCAGCTTTGAAACCTAAGTTTCCATATACTTCACGTAACTTATTATTATTGATAACAACTAAAGAATCTACTTGTTTACGTAAACGTTCTACTCCAGCTAACGCTTGCTCAGAGCGAACTTTTCCTTCAAATTGAAAAGGAATCGTAACAATACCTACTGTTAAAATATCGCGTTCTTTTGCCAATTGAGCAATTACTGGAGCAGCACCTGTTCCGGTTCCACCACCCATTCCGGCAGTAATGAAAACCATTTTGGTGTTACTATCCAACATTTTTTCAATTTCCGCAATACTTTCAATAGCAGACTGCTGTCCTACTTCAGGATTTGCACCAGCACCTAATCCTTCTGTTAAGCTAACACCTAACTGAATCTTATTTGGTACAGGACTATTTTGTAATGCCTGAGAATCAGTATTACAAACTACAAAATCAACACCTTTAATGCCTTGTTTAAACATGTGGTTAATGGCATTACTACCTCCACCACCAACGCCGATTACTTTAATCACGTTAGATTGGTTTTTAGGTAAATCAAATGAAATGTTTCCAAATTCTGACATAGTATCTCCTTTTATTCTGCGTTATCTAAAAATTCTTTAATCTTATCTATATACTTATCAAAAAACGAACGTTTGATACGATCATCCGTTGTTTCAATTTTGATAGGTTGTGATGCTTTTGGCTCTTCTTTTTCTTCCTCAATAATTGGTTCTTCAACCACAACTTGAGGACGAACCACAACTACTGGTTCTTCTTTTTTCATTTCTACAAATGGTGTAGCACTTTTTGTATTATTTCTAATACTGTTCATTACTAAACCAACAGCTGTAGCATATAATGGACTTGACAATTCTTCGTCTGAGTTTCCTGCTAAGTGCTCGTTTGGATAACCAATTCTTGTATCCATTCCTGTAATGTATTCTACTAACTGTTTGATGTGTTGCAATTGTGCGCCACCTCCTGTTAATACAATACCAGCAATAAGTTTTTTCTTAGGATCTTCATGTCCATATAATTTAATTTCAGCATAGACTTGTTCAATAATTTCCACAACTCTTGCGTGAATAATTTTTGATAAGTTCTTCAACGAAATTTCCTTTGGCTCTCTGCCTCTTAATCCAGGAATAGAAACAATTTCATTGTCTTTATTTTCTCCTGGCCAAGCTGAACCAAAACGAGTTTTTAACAACTCTGCTTGTTTTTCAATGATTGAACATCCTTCTTTAATGTCTTCTGTAATTACATTTCCTCCAAAAGGAATAACTGCAGTATGACGAATAATACCATCTTTAAAAATGGCTAAATCGGTTGTCCCACCACCTATATCTATTAAAGCAACTCCTGCTTCTTTTTCTTCTTGACTTAATACAGCGTCTGCTGATGCTAATGGTTCTAACGTTAATCCAGATAATTCAAGACCTGCACTTTTAATACATCTTCCTAAATTACGAATCGACGCTGCTTGTCCAACTACCACATGAAAACTAGATTCTAATCTACCGCCATACATTCCGATAGGCTCTTTAATTTCGGCTTGACCGTCGATTTTAAATTCTTGTGGTAACACGTGAATAATTTCTTCACCTGGTAACATTGCCAATTTATGAACCTGCCCTATTAAAGCATCAATATCAGCATCACCAATCACTTCTTCTGCATTAGAACGACTGATATAATCGCTATGTTGAATACTACGAATGTGTTGTCCAGCGATACCAACAACCACATCGTTAATTTTATATCCAGAATCGTTTTCAGCATCTGCTACTGCTTGCTGAATCGATTGTATAGTTTGTGTAATATTATTCACAACACCTCTATGAACACCTAAGCTTTTTGATTTTCCTACTCCAAGAATCTCAAGCTTTCCGTATTCATTCTTCTTCCCTATCATTGCTACAATTTTAGTTGTACCAATGTCTAATCCTACTGCAATGTTGTCTTTGTTCATAACGTTAACTATTTCTTACAAACCACTTGTTGCGTAAACATTAAGTTTACTTCTTTATAATTTTTAATCATTGTATCTTTTATTGCATGATGATAAAAAGCTTTGTAATTCTTGAGCTTTTTCTCAACATTTATTGGTTTTCCAAATGCTATTGTATAATCATAGCTTCTATTGGTTAAAACCACATTACCCGAAGGCATAACCTTGGCTCCAGTAATATTTTTACTCAAGAAATCATCTTTTTTGATTTCATTAAACAAAAACAAAAACGGCCTACAATTTTCTTCACTAATTTCACCAGATACAAGTGGAACTCGTGCAGAAAAATTCTCCGACAATGACACTCTAACACCTTTTGAATCAAGGTAATAACTCTCATTCTCAGTAATAACTCTTACGATTGGGGTCTTTTGAGTAATACGCGTATTTAGAAATCCGTCTACTGTTGAAAAAACTTGCGCTTTTTCAATCATCTCGTGATCATCGAGAACAGTTTCTAAAGTATTCAAATCTACTTTATCTTTTTGTATTCTTGAACTACCTCCCAAATTTTGTATTAACAAGTTATTAACCATTTCATGTGTTAAAAACATATTCTCATTCGATTCGAATTTAATATCTATCTTACTGATTTTACGTTCACTATTTCGCTTTGACGAGAAAGAGTAAAGAAAAATCATTATAAAAATGATTAACACTAATCGAATAGTATGCCAATTAATTCTTCTCATGAAGCGCTTTTTTTAGATCTTTTACTAGCTCTCCTATGTCGCCAGCTCCTATTGTTACAAACACATCGGCATCTGAATTTTCAAAAGCTGTGAACAACTCGTCTTTGCTAACTAATTTCTTATTTGGATTGTTAATTTTATTCAACAACCAAGTCGAATTTACACCTTCCATAGGCAACTCACGAGCAGGATAAATTTCCAACAATAAAATCTCATCAAAATTGCTAAGGCTTTCGGCAAAACCATCTACAAAATCTTTCGTTCTACTGAACAAATGCGGTTGAAAAGCAGCGATGATTTTCTTACCAGGATACAATTCACGAACCGCTTGATGCACCGCGTTAATTTCGGTTGGATGGTGCGCATAATCATCAATATAAACCAATTTTTCTTCTCTAATTTGGAACGAAAAACGTCTTCTTACTCCTTTAAAACTTGCTAATGCTGCAATTATTTTTTCATTGGAAACGCCATACGATTTCGCCATAGCAAAAGCTAATAATGCGTTTGTTAAATTGTGATGACCAGGTAATCCAAATTTTACATTTTGAACTACTTCAGTTGGTGTTTTTACATCGAATACATAAAACCCGTTTTCGATTCGGATATTTTGTGCAGAAAAATCGGCATCATTGTTAACTCCGATAGTATTTCCTTCCAATGGTAATCCTTTGATTACGTATAAATTTTCACTTGGAGTTTTGGCTGCGAATTCTCTAAAAGAATCTTCTATACTTGCTGCATCGCCATAAATATCTAAATGGTCAGCATCCATTGAAGTTACACAAGAAACATTTGGATGTAAATGCAAAAACGAACGATCAAACTCATCAGCCTCTACAACGGTAACTGTTTTACCAGAACCAATTAAATTAGAATTGTAATTTTCAACGATTCCACCTAAAAAAGCAGTTACATCTACTCCACTTTCATATAAAACGTGACCTAAAATACTTGAAGTTGTTGTTTTTCCGTGCGTTCCAGCAACAGCAAAACAATAGGTGTCTTTTGTAATGATTCCCAACACTTCAGCACGCTTTTTAATGGTGTAGCCTCTTTCAACGAAATAATTCCATTCCGAATGCGAAACAGGAACAGCTGGCGTTACGATTACTAATGTATTTTCTAAATAAAAATCGGTTGGAATTAAACTAATGTTATCTTCAAAATGAATTTCTAAACCGATAGCTTGCAATTCATCCGTTAGTTGCGTTGGCGTTTTATCATACCCTACTACTTTTTTTCCAATGTATTGAAAATAACGCGCTAAAGCACTCATTCCGATACCTCCGATTCCGATGAAATAAACGTTATGTATTTGATTTAGATTCATTTTTTATTTGATTAATTTAATAATCTCATCTGCAATTTGCTTTGTAGCATTTGGCAGTGCTAATTTTTTTATATTTTGACTTAATTCTGCTTGTTTATTTTCATTTGAAATTAAGTCTGAAAAAACAGTTTCAAACTGCGTTTCTAATTCTGATTCTTTAATTAGAATAGCACCTTTTTTATCTGAAATAGCTTTCGCGTTTTTTGTTTGATGATCCTCAGCAACATTTGGTGATGGAATGAAAATTGTTGGTTTTCCAACAATGCACAATTCCGAAACAGATGATGCTCCAGAACGAGAAATTACAATATCCGCAGCAGCGTAAACCAAATCCATTTTATCAATAAAAGCTACTACTTGAACGTTTTCTCTATCGTTATATTTTGTGTACTCATTCAAATACAATTTACCGCATTGCCAAATGACTTGTATGTTTTGACTTAGTAGAAAATCTAACTCTTTTTCAATCAATTGGTTAATTCTTCTTGCACCTAAACTTCCTCCTAAAACCAATATTGCTTTTTTATTTGCATCCAATTTAAAATAAGCAATTGCTTCACTTTTACTAGCTTCGTTAATTAAATCTTGACGTACTGGATTTCCAGTTAAAATCATTTTATCTTTTGGAAAAAATCGTTCCAAATTTTCGTAAGCCACGCAAATTTTATTCGCTTTTTTAGCCAATAATTTATTCGTGATTCCTGGATACGAATTTTGCTCTTGAATTACCGTTGGAATATGCAACATCGAAGCTACTTTCAAAACCGCGCCACTTGCAAAACCTCCAGTTCCAATAACTACATCCGGTTTAAAACTTTTAATGATTCGGAATGAATTCCACATACTTGAAAGTAATTTGAATGGAAACATCGCATTATCTAAAGTCAGTTTTCTTTGAATTCCCGAAATCCATAATCCTTTGATAGCATAACCTGCTTGAGGCACTTTTTGCATTTCCATTTTATCTTTGGCTCCTACAAAAAGAAACTCAGCCTCTGGAAAACGAGATTTTAATTCGTTTGCAATCGCAACGGCTGGATAAATATGTCCGCCTGTACCGCCACCGCTTATTATGAATCTAGGTTTTTTCATTATTTTTTATTTAAAACTGCATTCATCGGATTTTGTCCGTTTACTAACACATCTCCATTTTCATCTTCAATTAAAGATTCTCTAATTGAACTTTTCATATCATTTATTTTTTGCTGATTTTCATCAGCCTCTTTTTCTTCGTTAAGTGCTACTTGCGCATCAATTATTTGTTGCAATGCTTCATCGCGTTTGCGTTTTTCTTCTAAATCTAATGCAACTTCTTCTTCTTTTTTGGTAACGCTCAAAATAATCCCAATTGCAATACATGTCATCCATATAGAAGTACCACCACTACTAATTAACGGCAAAGGTTGACCAGTAACTGGAAGCAATTCTACAGCAACTCCCATATTAATGAATGCTTGAAATATTATTGAAAACCCAAGTCCAATTATGAGTAATTTTCCAAATAAAGTAGAAGCCTTTTGTGCATTGATAATAAATCTAAAAAACAGTAACAAGTATAAGCCTATAACCGTTAAAGCGCCAACCAATCCGTATTCCTCAACGATGATGGCAAAAATAAAATCGGAAGAAGATTGTGGTAAAAAGTTTTTCTGAACACTTTTTCCGGGACCTAATCCTTTTATCCCACCAGAAGCAATCGCAATTTTAGCCTTTTCAATTTGGTAATCGTCTTCATTTGGTGTGTCTTTTGTAAATCGTTCAATTCGTTTTTCCCAAGTATTTACCCTACTAAAAAATTTATTTTCTGGAAATGCTTTTGCTAATAATATGAACAATAACATAGCGCAAGCTCCCATTCCTAAAATGTAGCCCAAGTATTTTAACGGATATTGTCCGATAAAAATTAGCATACAAATCATGGCAAAAATTAATGCAGTTGTTGAAAAGTTAGCTGGTAAAATAAGTATTAAAACAGCACCAACTGGCACCCATAATTCAAGGAAAGATTCTTTAAACGTATATTCTTTATCGCTAACCTTTGCTAAGTAACGCGCTACATAAACCATTAACACAATAAAGGCCAATGTAGACGTTTGAAAACTAACTCCAACAAAAGGAATTTGAATCCAACGACTAGCATTTGCTCCACCAATTTCAGTTCCTTTAAACAAGGTATAAACCAACAATAACAATACCAATGGAATTCCGAAAATGGACAATGCTTTAAAATAATGATATGGCATTTTGTGAATCCAAAAGATAATCACAAAACCTAACAGAACGTGTATTGCATGTTTGATAAGATGACCAATAGTAGTTCCGTTTCCGATAACGTAAACCAAATTAGTACTAGCACTATAAACTGGTAAAAAAGAAACCAAAGCCAATAGAAAAACTATTGCCCAAATGGTTTTATCTCCTCTTATTTTACCAATTACATCAAACATATTTCTTGTTTCTTATAAATTAAAAATTGCTTGTTTGAATTGTCTTCCTCTGTCTTCGTAGTTTTCAAACAAATCAAAACTTGCACAAGCTGGCGATAACAATACGCTATCTCCTTTTTCTGACAATCTTTGCGCCAATTGAACCGCTTCAGACATAGAAGAAGTTTCAACCATTACATCAACAACATTATTAAATGCGTTTATAATTTTAGAATTATCAACACCTAAACAAACAATAGCTTTTACTTTTTCGCGAACCAATGGCATTAATTCGTCATAATCATTTCCTTTATCAACACCACCTACAATCCAAACTGTTGGAGTAGTCATACTATCCAAAGCATAAAAAACAGAATTTACATTAGTAGCTTTAGAATCGTTGATGTATTGCACACCTTGGATTTTTAAAACTTTTTCTAATCGATGTTCTACACCTTGAAAATTAGTCAAACTCTCTCTGATAGTTTGCTTTCTAATATTTAACAATTGCGCTACAGCTGTTGCTGCCATTGCGTTTTTAATATTGTGTTTTCCTTCTAGTGCTAGTTCGTTGATTGGCATAGTAAATAAATCGTTTTTAATTGTGCTATTAATGTTGTTGTCTTCTATAAATCCTCCGCCATTTTCTGGTTTATTCGATAATGAAAAAGGAACTTTGTTTGCTTTAATCTTGTTGTTGCTTAACCAATTTTTGATTGCTTCATCTTCTTCATCGTAAATAAAAAAATCAGCTTCTGTTTGGTTCTTTGTAATCCTAAACTTTGAATTGATATACAAACTAAAATCGTAATTATATCTGTCCAAATGATCAGGACTTATATTTGTTAGTATTGCTATGTGTGGTTTATAATTTACAATTCCGTCCAATTGAAAACTGCTCAATTCTAAAACATAAATATCGTGCTTGTTTTCTGCGACTTGCCATGCAAAGCTTTTTCCAATATTCCCTGCCAATCCTACATTTAATCCACCTTGTTTTAACAAATGATACGTTAAAAGCGTTGTTGTTGTTTTTCCGTTACTTCCCGTTATCCCAACTGTGGTTGCATCTGTAAATTGAATAGCAAACTCTATTTCAGAAATTACCGAAATTCCTTTTTCAATTAGCTTTTTTACAATCGGAGCTTTTTCAGGAATTCCCGGACTTTTCATTACTACATCGGCATTCAGAATTAATTCTTCTGTGTGCTTTTCATCTTCCCAAGGAATTTTATTAATTGTAAGAACTTCTTTGTAATTTTCTTTTATTTTTCCAAAGTCCGACACAAAAACATCGTACCCTTTTTTCTTTCCTAATATGGCGGTTCCTACTCCACTTTCGCCTCCGCCTAAAACTACCAATCGCATCTTATCTTAATTTTAAAGAAACGAGTGAAAAAATTGCCAATAGAATTCCAACAATCCAAAAACGTGTTACGATTCTACTCTCATGATATCCTTTTTTCTGATAGTGGTGGTGCAATGGAGACATTAAGAAAATTCGTCTTCCTTCGCCATATTTCTTTTTGGTGTATTTGAAATAACTCACTTGTATCATTACCGATAAATTTTCAGCTAAGAAAATTCCACATAATACTGGAATCATTAATTCTTTACGGATTGCAATTGCAATAACTGCGATAATTCCTCCAATAGTTAAACTTCCAGTATCGCCCATAAAAACAGATGCTGGATAAGCGTTGTACCAAAGGAATCCAACCAAAGCTCCAACGAAAGCTGCTATGTAAATAGTCATTTCACCTGAATTTGGGATATACATAATATTCAAGTAATCTGAAAAAATAATGTTACCCGAAACAAAAGTGAAAATACCGAGCGTTAATACAGAAATTGCAGATGTTCCTGCTGCTAAACCATCTATTCCATCGGTTAAATTTGCACCATTTGAAACCGCAGTGATGATTAAAATTACCATTGGAATAAAAATCAACCAAGCATAATCTTTATAATTATCGCCCATAAAAGACAACACTTCTGCATAATCAAACTCGTTGTTTTTCATGAAAGGAATTGTAGTTGCTGTAGACTTTTCCTCTAAATCAGATGGTTTTATATTGTTTTCAATTTTTACTCGAGATGACATTGTATCCTTTCGAACTGTTACATCAGGACTTATATACAAAACAGTTCCAACAATTAATCCAAGTCCAACTTGACCAATAACTTTAAAAATTCCTTTTAAACCTTGTTTGTCTTTTTTGAAGATTTTGATATAATCGTCGATAAAACCAATTGTTCCCATCCAAAGCGTGGTTACAATCAATAAAATAATGTAAATATTATTCAGCTTTGTCAATAATAAAACCGGAATTAAAGTTGCCAAAATAATGATGATTCCACCCATAGTTGGCGTACCAGCTTTAGCAGTTTGCCCTTCCAAACCAAGTTCGCGAACAGTTTCTCCAACTTGTTGGTTTCTTAAATAGTTGATGATTATTTTACCGTAAATTGTTGCAATTAACAACGACAAAATAAAAGCTAATGCCGAGCGAAAAGTAATGTATTGAAACACTCCTGCTCCCGGAACATCAAATGCTTTGTCTAAGTATTGAAAGATGTAGTATAACATATTGTTTGCTTAGTTTTAAAGGTTAATTGTTGGCTTTTATTTATTTAATTGTTGTAATAATTCGGTTACTATTTTAAAATCATCAAAATCAGTTCGTACACCGTTAATCTCTTGATATGTCTCGTGACCTTTTCCGGCAATAAGAATAATATCATTTGGATTTGCTAATTGACACGCCGTTTTGATAGCTTGCTTTCTATCTAAAATCGAAACTGTTTTCTTGAAATTTTGAGGTTCAACTCCTTTTTCCATTTCTTCAATAATCGTCTCTGGATTTTCGCTTCTTGGATTATCAGAAGTAAAAATGGCTTTATCACTTAATGATGATGCAATATTCGCCATTATTGGTCGTTTTGCTTTATCTCTATCACCACCACAACCTACAACTGTAATTAATTGTTCGTTTTTTGTACGAATATCTTCGATAGTTTTCAACACATTTTCCAATGCATCTGGCGTGTGAGCATAATCTACAATTGCTGTAATATTTGTCTCTGAAACAATAAATTGAAATCTTCCTGAAACACTTTCTAATTCGGAAAGTAAACGTAACGCTTCTACTTTTTCGATTCCAAGTTCAACAGCAACTCCAAAAATTGCCAATAAATTATAAGCATTAAAAGAACCAATTAACTTTACCCAAACTTCGTTATCGTTGATTTTTAACAACAATCCTGATAATTGGTTTTCTAAAATTTGCGCTTTATAATCAGCATATGATTTTAAAGCATAAGTCAATTTTTTAGCTTTCGTATTTTGAAGCATTACCAAGCCGTTTTTATCATCGATATTGGTAATTGCAAAAGCATCTTTTGGTAAATGATCAAAAAATGATTTTTTAACATCGCGATATTCTGCAAACGTATTGTGATAGTCTAAATGATCATGAGATAAATTGGTAAAAACGCCACCTGCAAACTTTAACGCTTCCGTTCTTTTCTGATGAATACCGTGAGAGCTTACTTCCATGAAACAAAACTCGCAACCCGTTTCAACCATTAAATCTAAATAACGATTGATTGTTAATGAATCTGGAGTTGTATGCGTTGCTTTAAATTCTTGTTCATCAACCATTATTTTAACTGTTGACAACAAACCAACTTTATATCCTGCTCTTTTGAATAATTGATACAACAAAGAAGCAATAGTTGTTTTTCCGTTTGTTCCTGTAATTCCAACTAATCGAATATTTTCGGAAGGATTATTATAATAATTAGCCGATAAGAAAGCCAAAGCTTCGTTAGAATCTTTTACTTTTATATACGTAACACCATTTACAATTACATCTGGAAACTCTTCGCAAATAACAGCAACAGCTCCAAGGCTTAGAGCTTTTTCTATATATGCATGTCCGTCAGAAATTGTTCCTCTGATAGCCACAAAAACATCATTCAATTCAACTTTTCTTGAATCAAATTCAATTTTAGAAATCGTCACATCAGTAGTTCCATGAACTGCTTCAATTCCTACTTTATATAATATGTCTTTTAATTGCTTCACGATAATTCGATAATAATTGTTTGATTTTTATTGAATGCCTGACCTGATGTTAACGATTGACTTTTTACTCTTCCAGCACCACCTTTAACTTTCACTTTCAAACCCAAATTTTCAAGTAAAGCCACAGCATCCATTCCTTCCATACCTTTTACATTAGGCACAATTCGAGTTTCTTTTTCTACTTCTTTATAATATTTTAAATACTCACTTTCCTGAGAAGCAACTTTAGCATCTATGTTTTTTACATGATTCGTTGATGGTGAATCAGTAAATATTTTTTGTGCGATTCTTTTGAAAACTGGTCCAGCAACATCGGCACCATAATATCCCGCAGCCACATTTGGTTTATGCACTACAACAATACAAGAATATTTAGGTTGGTCTGCTGGAAAATATCCTACAAACGATGAAGCATAATACAGTTTCGATTTATCTTTATAATTAACCTGAGCTGTTCCTGTTTTGCCAGCCATTGAAAAATCTTTAGAATACAATTTTGAACCTGTTCCTTTTTTCACCACATTCTCTAAAACTTTTCTCACTTTATCTAAAGTCTCTTGAGAACAGATTTTTGGATTGATTACTTCTGTATTGTATTTTTTGATGGTTTTACTCCATTCTTTAATTTCGCTTACAAATATTGGCTTAATCATTACTCCATCATTTGCAACGGCATTGTACAATGTTAAAGTTTGCAAAGGCGTTACAGACAAACCATAACCAAAAGCCATCCAAGGCAATGAAACTCCAGACCAACGATTTGTTCCAGGCTGAGGAATAACTGGAATTCCTTCACCTTTAATAGGCAAACCAAGTGGTTTATTCAATCCGTAACTATTAATTCTATCTACAAATTGTCTTGGATTATCTTTATAACTGTTGTAGACAGATTGTACTACAACTGTATTTGAAGAAACTTCGAAACCTCTTGCCAAAGAAATTTTACCATAACCTCCTTTATGAGAATCGCGTACTCGTCGTCCATAATATTCAATTTCACCTCCTTTTGAATCATAAATTGTACTCGTATCGGCTTTTTTATCGTCGATTACCGCAATTAAATCCATTAATTTAAAAGTTGAACCAGGCTCATGAGATTCTGTAATTGCATAGTTTTGCGTTTCATAGTACGAACCGTCTTCTGCTCTTCCTAAATTTGAAATAGCTTTTACATGTCCGGTTTTTGTTTCCATTACAATTACACAACCATGGTCGGCACTGTAATGTTCTAACTGTTTCAACAAAGCATGATGTGCAATATCTTGAATGTAAACATCAATAGTTGAAATGATATCGTAACCATCTTGTGGTTCTTTCTCATTTATATCGCTAATAGGTTTCCATTGATTTTTTGCAATTTTTTGCATCATACGATGACCATTCTTTCCATTCAAATAATCGCGAAAAGCATATTCTAATCCTTTTCCATCTTCGTTTGAACGTTCATAACCAATAGTTCTTTTTGCAACCAAACCAATAGGATGTTCTCTAACAATTTTTTGTTCAATGATTAAACCACCACGGTTTGCTCCTTTATTAAACAACGGAAACGACTTCAGACGCATTTGCTCTGTATAACTTAACTTCTTTGCAATAAAAACGTAACGACTTTTATTAGCACGCGCTTTTTGTAATTTAGCTTGATAATGTCCTGATGATTTTCCGAACATTACTGAAAGTGAATCAGAAAGCGCTTCTATATTTTCTTTGAAATGTTCAGATGAAGGTGCAACCGCATCAAAATAGATTGTATATTCTGGAATTGAAGTTGCCAATAAACTACCATCAGCTGAATATACATTTCCTTTATTAGCTGGAATTGTAAAATTCTTTACTGTTCTTTCCTTTGCTAACTGTCTATAATAAGGACCTTCAACCCACTGAATATTGTTCAGTTTTATCAAAATAAATACAGCCATCATGAAAAACACAACAGCTACAAAATACATGCGATACGATATTTTTTTATCTTCTATTGCCATATTTTTAATTTATCCCAAAAACTCTTTTTACTTTCTTTATCTTCAACTATTATTTTAACCGGAGGAACTTCAGATGGCAAAATTTGACGTGTTTCCATCTTTTTTGCCACAGTAGATTCCATTCTTAATTTCATTAATTCAGAACGTCTATCAACAAATTCAGAGCGTAATTCTTTAACTTGATTGTTTAATTCGGTAATTCGGTAATTTTTCGCATCGTACTGATGGTTATTTGCAATTGCAAACATTCCTAAAATCACTAAAAAAACTATGAATTTCCAGTTCTTAAGAGCGTCATCACTTATAAGAAACTTTGCTTTTAATAAACTGTAAATTCCGTCTTTCATTTTTTTATAATTTTTCTGCTATTCTTAGTTTAGCACTTCTAGCTCGATTGTTAATTGCTATTTCTTCTTCTGTAGGAACAATTAGTTTTCCTATACTTTTGAATGGGACTTCAAAATTTCCAAAAAAATCTCGTTCTGGTTCCCCTTCAAACATTCCGTTTCTAATAAAACGCTTTACCAATCTATCTTCTAATGAATGGTACGATATTACACTTAATCGTCCTCCTGGTTTTAAAATTTCTAAAGATTGCTCCAAAAACTCTTTTAAAACATCCATTTCCTGATTTACTTCAATTCGAATGGCTTGATATATTTGAGCTAAAATTTTATTGCTTTTATGTCCCGGCAAAAACTTCGCTAGCACTTTTTTTAACTCTTCAGAATTTCTAATTTCTTTATCTTTTCGAGCCGTAACAATCACATTCGCCATTGCTCTTGCATTCTTCAACTCACCATAATCAAACAACACACGTGCAATATCTTGTTCATCATAATCATTCACCACGTGATAAGCACTTATCTCACCTTTTTGATTCATTCTCATATCCAATTCTGCATCAAATCGAGTTGAAAAACCTCGTTCTGCGACGTCAAACTGATGAGAAGAAACACCTAAATCAGCCAAAATTCCATCAACTTGTTTGATTCCGTGAAAACGCATAAATCGCTTTATGAATCGGAAATTCTCATTAATCAAAGTAAATCGTTCATCATCGATTGCATTTTTAAGCGCATCTAAATCTTGATCAAAAGCAAATAACTTACCATTAGAACCTAAACGACTCATAATTTCTCTCGAGTGACCGCCACCACCGAAAGTAACATCCACATACACTCCATCAGGACGAATATTCAATCCATCAACCGTTTCTTTTAACAATACTGGATTATGATATTCCATCTTCGTCGTCATTTAAATTACCCATCACTTCTTCTGCCAAGTCTGCGAAATCGTCTGTAGCGTTTTCAATCGCACTTTCGTACTTATCTTTATCCCAAATTTCAACAATATTAATTGCCGAATTCAAAACAATATCTTTATCTATTTGTGCAAAAACCACTAAATCTTTTGGAATTAAAAGCCTACCAGTTGCATCAATCTCTACCATTTTAACTCCAGCCGTAAATCTTCTGATAAAATCATCATTCTTTTTCACAAAACGATTTAGCTTATTGATTTTCAACATCATTTTATTCCACTCACTCATTGGAAACAATTCCAAACAAGGTTGAAAAACCGAACGTTTTAAAACAAAACCATCCTCTAAAGAACCCAATTGTTTCTTTAGCGAAGCAGGTATCATTAGCCTCCCTTTGGCATCTACCTTACATTCGTATGTTCCGATTAATGTTTTCAATTTTTTCTTTTGAGATATAATATGGACAAATTTAGAAATTTTTTACCACTTTTTACCACAAACTACCACTTTGTTAATAAGTTTTTGAATTGAAAACCACCGTTTACCACTTTTAACAAAAGAATATTTGTAAAATCAAGATTTAAGCAGAAAATCGACAGTAAAATTTCATTCTATAATTTTTCTTTTTCACACATAAAATGGCTTAAAATTGTTGATAACTAAGATTTTAGAAGTGTTAAAAGCTTTAAAAAAACTCCCGTATTTTTTTCTTTTGATTCTTTAATAAAATAGTATATTTGTCAAACATGAGAACTAACACAGGAAGTGGAATTTATGTTAAAGAAAGAAAAGAAATATACCTATTTTGAAGCTGGAGAAGGAACTCCGATAATCATACTACACGGATTAATGGGAGGCTTAAGTAACTTTGACGGCGTGGCAAATTATTTTCCACCAAAAGGGTACAAAGTTATAATACCAGAACTACCTATTTACACTCAAAATATTTTAAAAACCAACGTTAAAGCTTTTTCAAAATTTGTGAAAGACTTTGTGGTTTTTAAGGGTTTTGACAAAGTAATTTTACTAGGAAACTCACTTGGAGGACACATCGGATTGTATTTTACTAAAATGTATCCAGAATTAGTAAAAGGTTTAGTTATTACTGGAAGTTCAGGATTATATGAAAGCGGAATGGGCGAAAGTTATCCAAAACGTGGTGATTACGAATACATTAAAAAGAAAGCTGAAGATGTATTTTATGATCCTGCAATTGCCACTAAGGAAATTGTGGACGAGGTTTTTGCTACAGTTAACGACAGAATCAAATTGATTAAAACCTTAACCATCGCTAAAAGTGCTATTCGTCATAACATGGCAAAAGATTTACCAAAAATGACTACGCCAACATGTATTATTTGGGGAAGAAATGACAAGGTTACACCACCAAATGTAGCTGAAGAATTTGACAAGCTTTTACCAAATTCAGAATTATTTTGGATAGACAAATGCGGTCATGCAGCCATGATGGAACACCCAGAACAATTCAACGAAATTCTTTATAGTTGGTTACAAAAAAACAATATATAACAGTTCCCCTTTTGGGGAATTTTATTTTATAGCTTATGAAAATTAATACCGCCGAATTTATAATTAGTAATTCTGAAGTTGATAAATGTCCGAAAGAACGTTTACCAGAATACGCTTTTATTGGTCGCTCTAACGTAGGAAAATCATCATTGATTAACATGCTGACCAACCACAAGAATTTGGCAAAAACCTCATCAAAACCAGGAAAAACACAATTAATAAATCATTTTAAAATCAACAACAATTGGTTTTTAGTAGATTTACCAGGATATGGTTATGCTCGTGTTTCAAAAAAAACAAAAGCTGTTTTCCAGCAATTTATTACCGATTATTTTGAAAGAAGAGAACAATTAGTTTGCGCTTTTGTTTTGATTGACATTCGATTAGAAGCACAAAAAATCGACTTAGAATTCATGGAATATTTAGGCGAAAGCGAAATTCCGTTTAGTATAATTTTTACCAAAGCTGATAAAATTGGAAAAACGAAAGTTGACTCACATGTTGCTGCTTACAAAAAACAAATGTTAGCTAATAATTGGGCAGAAATGCCACCATACTTCATTACCTCATCATTAGACGCCATAGGAAGAGAGGGTATTTTAGAATACATCAATCAAATCAATGAAGATGTATTCAATAGTAGTAATGATTTTATTTAAACTCAAAATATAAAAAAAGCCGCTAATTAATTAGCGGCTTTTTTTATGCTTTTAAATCCATTTTTTCTGCGAAGTAATCACAAAAATCACGCATTGTATCAGACATTTTTTCATCTGCAGTAGCACGTTGAAATGTATCAGCCATTGCAACTAATGTTTGGTGAAAGAATTGTTTCATTTCATCAACTGGCATATCTTTTGTCCATAAATCAATACGAAGCGTTTCTTTAGCTTTGCTATCCCAAACAGACAACAACATTGCTTTTGCTTCTTCTTGTTCTACACCGCCATCTTGAGCCGTCCATAATAATTTTTCAGGAACATTATTCTCATCTAATCCAACGGTAATTTTTATATCTGATTTTTTCATTCTTTATCTTAAGGCTTTTTTGGTTTATATTTTGAATTATCGAAAATGGTTTTAGTATCCATTGCCATTAATTCTTGCAAAGTTACTTCTTCATGGTTTTCCATATAACTTCTTACAATTTGCCAACCTAACCATTGCCCAACTCTTCCTGGAGTTTGATTGTCTATTTCTAAATAAAATTTAGAAAAAGGCGCTGGCTTTATAAATCGTAATTCATTTTTAGGATTAGAATCAAACAACAATTTGTTTTCAACTAAATTACTCCACATATAATATTCGTTTTCTTGACAAAACTTAATTTGTGTATCGGTATACCCTATTTTATCAGCATCAGAATAAAACGGAATCAATTTATCTTTTATGTACAATTCTTTACCATAATAAATCATAGCAGACAACAAAGTTCTATCTGAAGGTGGTGCAATTTTTCCATAACAGAAAGTTGAAACCAAATCGGGTAAAATTTGATTCTTTTCTAATGTTTGCTTTTTATATTCTGGAAAATCAACATAAAAACGATGTTCTTTTCCTAAATAGCAATCCAAAGAAACCAAAGCTAAAGTATCTACATAAAATGCTTTTGCTTCTGTATCAACTTCGTTAATTACTGTAATAACTCTTGGTGTTTTGTATTTTGGAAAATAATACTGAACATACGCAAACATCTTTTCCATATCCGATTCAATTGAACCTAAATTTGGATACTTAACTTGTACTTCTTTGTATAATTCTTTTAAAAGCGGATTCTTTAATTTATTCACCCAAATAGAATCTGGATTTCCATCTGGAAAAAAGAATGGATATTGCGCTTTAATTTTTTGTAAATCCTCTGGTTTTGATTGATAAAAAATTTGGTCGAAACGTTCAACTTTAAATTGGATTGGAATATTAGCAACAGCTTCTTCTACCTTACTATCTTCCTTACAAGAAAATAAAGTAATCGCAACAAGGGCAAATAATAATTGCTTCATTTGATGTATTTTTTATATTTTTATCAAAACTATTTTGGTTTGCAAATATACAGTTATCGACTAATAAATTTTCATAAAAAAATGACAAATTCCGACACTTTCCAAGCAGAAAAAATCAATCAACATATTGTAAAATGGTTACTCGACTATGCTACTAACGCAAAAGTTAATGGTTTTGTTGTAGGGATTTCTGGAGGAATTGATAGCGCCTTAACTTCTACATTATGTGCACAAACAGGATTACCAACACTTTGTGTAGAAATGCCAATACATCAAGCAGAAAGTCATGTTAATAGAGCTAATGAACATATTGCACAATTAAAGAATCGATTTCCTAATGTATTTAGCGAAAGAGTAGATTTAACGCCGGTTTTTGAAACATTCAAATTACAAGTTCCATCTTCTGAAAATGAAGCAAAATTAAATCTTTCTTTAGCCAATACTAGAGCACGTTTGAGAATGACAAGTTTATATTATTTAGGCGGAATTCACGGATTATTAGTTGCCGGAACTGGAAACAAAGTCGAAGATTTTGGCGTTGGATTCTTTACTAAATATGGTGATGGTGGCGTTGATATTAGTCCGATTGCAGATTTAGTGAAAAGCGAAGTACGTTTGCTAGCAAAACATTTACAAGTTCCGGAAAGTATATTAGTTGCAAAACCAACTGATGGCTTATTTGGTGACGACAGAAGTGACGAAGACCAAATAGGTGCAAACTATGACGAATTAGAATGGGCAATGAACCAAAAAGAGAACGGAAAAACCATTGAAGATTTTTCTGGAAGAGAAGCAGAAGTCTTTAAAATTTACTCAAGATTGAACAGTATAAACCAACATAAAATCAATCCAATTCCGGTCTGCAAAATTCCTAAAGATTTTAAATAATTATATTAAATTAACAAGTAATTACATTTTTTTTATTAACTTTGGTAATAAATTATGAATAATGTAATTTCTTTTAGTTATGATTAAAATATGTATCGCAGATAGCTTACCCGTTGTATCCCAAGGATTGCAATCGTATTTTCAAGGTAACAGTAGAATGGAAGTTGTAGCAGTTGCTAAAAACTTAGAATCATTGTTGAATATTTTAAACAATAAACGTTGCGATGTTCTTCTTCTTGACGTAGAATTAGATGGCTTGTCGAGTATACGCGATATTAAAAGCTTACTAAAAGATTTTCCTGATTCGAAAATTATGCTTTTCACAAACGTTTCTGAACAAATGTATGCACCAACCGCAATAAAAGCAGGAGTTTCGGCTTACATTCCAAAAAGAAGCGAACTTAAAGAAGTTGAATCTGCAATTTCTAAAGTAGTTACTGAAGGTAAAGTTGTCTTTAGCGACGATGTTAAGAAAAGTATTGAAATCCTAAGCAAAGGAAAAAAATCAGAACGCTTATTTAAAAAATTATCTACACGTGAAATTGAAGTATTACGCTATTTGAATGACGGAAAGAAAAACAAAGAAGTTGCTCAAATTTTAGGTTTGGATGAAAAAACAATCAGTACTTATAAATTACGATTATTAGCCAAACTAAACGTTACCAATCTTGTAGATTTACTTAAAAAAGCAAAAGATTTAGACATAATTTAATTGTATCTGGATAAAACTCTACCTAAACTCTTCGAAAAAATATGCGTTAGGCCTAAATAAGCCATAACCATTTCTAGCGTTTCTGAATTATCAGCTTGCTCTTCGTTTGAAATATTTGATTTCAAATCATCAATGATGTTGTTGACCAAATACCAACGCAAGGTAATTATGGTCTCGGTTACATATTGACTTATTGTTTCTTCTTTTTGCTTCACATAAATTTGTTGTACTTCCCAATTATGCAACACTTCACGCTCTTCATTCATAAGAATAGTCGTTACTTCTTGCGCTAATTCTTCTGGAAGTTGCATCAAATATTTATCCAATTCAAAAGATTCATTTTCGTTAAAATAAGCAATCAAATGATTATAAATAGCTTTAAAAATTGGATTTGCTAATTCGACTTCATCTTCTTGTAAACTCAAATAAATACGTTGAAAAACTTTATAATTATTTTGCTCTTTAACCTCAACCATTCCCCCTTCTTCATTTTGAGCTAAAATTGTATCTTCAAAACTTACTTCTTTATCACCATACAACAATAAAATTTGAATTATTTTATGTTCTAATTCGTATTGAATATCAATTTTGGAAGTAGGTTGAGAAATTTCATTCTTAACTACTTCAAAGGCTTTTTGCTCTTCTTTATATTGTTTATTAGCTTCTGATAAATCTTTCTTAACTAATTGCGCTAAAGTATTAAAAAGTACATCTTCGGAAATATCCATAATGCGTGAACATTCTTTGATGTAAACTTCTCGTTTAATGCGATCTGGAATTTTAGAAATACTAACTACCATATCACGAATTAAGTCAGCTTTCTTAATAGGATCGTTTTTTGCTTCTTGCATCAACAATGAAGCCTTAAACTGAATGAAGTCTTTTGCATTTTCTTCGAAATATAATTGCAAATCTTCATACGAAGTTTTTCGAGCAAAACTATCTGGATCATCGCCATCAGGAAACGTACATACTTTTACATTCATTCCAGCTTCCAAAATCAAATCGATTCCACGAATAGAAGCACGAAGTCCAGCAGCATCGCCATCAAAAAGTACTGTAATATTTGGCGTTAAGCGATTAATCAAACGAATTTGATCTGGAGTTAAAGCAGTTCCTGAAGACGCTACTACATTTTCAATCCCGGCCTGATGCATTTGAATAACATCTGTATAACCTTCAACCAAATAACAATTATTCAATTTAGCAATAGATTGCTTGGCATGAAAAATTCCGTAAAGCACTTTACTCTTGTGGTAAATTTCGCTTTCCGGAGAATTTAAATATTTAGCTGCCTTTTTATCATTAGTAAGAATACGTCCTCCAAATCCTAAAACACGACCACTCATGCTTTGAATTGGAAACATTACACGACCTTTAAATCGATCGAATTGTTTGTCGTCTTTAACAATAGAAAGTCCGGTTTTTTCTAAGAATTCCAACTTATATCCTTTCCCAAGCGCTTCTTTTGTAAAAGCATCCCAAGTTTCTGGAGAATATCCTAAACCAAACTTCTTAATTGTATCGGTTGTAAAACCACGTTCTTTAAAATAAGACAAACCAATGGCTTTTCCTTCTTCGGTTTCTAATAAAGTATATTGAAAATATTTCTGCGCAAACTCGGAAACCAAATACATACTTTCCTTTTCATTGGCTTGCGCTACATCTTCATCCGTTTGAACAGTTTCTTCAATTTCAATATTGTACTTTACAGCCAAATATTTAATTGCTTCGGGATAAGTAAAATGCTCGTGCTCCATTAAAAAAGTCACAGCATTCCCTCCTTTCCCAGATGAAAAGTCTTTCCAAATTTGCTTAACTGGCGACACCATAAACGAAGGCGACTTTTCGTTTACAAACGGAGACAAACCTTTTAAATTACTTCCTGCACGTTTAAGCTGAACAAAATCACCAATAACCTCCTCAACTCGGGCGGTTTCAAATACTTTTTCTATGGTGTCTTTAGAAATCAATTGATTTGTATTTTGGAAAGATTCAAAGATACAAAGTTGCTCTGTTATTCAATAAAAAAATAAAAACAAAAAAGCACCCCATAAAATGAAGTGCTTTTTTAAAACAGAGAACTTAACTTAACCCCAAATTTAATTAAAATCAAAGCGTATACCTAAGGAAACGTTGTTTTGATCTATATTATTGTTTTTAAACATCGGATTTAAGTCATATTTAACATATAAACTAGTTTGCCCATATCCTAAATAAGCGCTCAACCCGTATGTAAAGTCAGAAACATTAAAATCGCCTTTTTGTCTTTCTTTTACTTTTACATCGTCAACTTCGTATTTTAAAATTTGTTTTGACTTAATACGAACTCCACCATAACCTCCAATTCCTAAACGAATTGATTCATGCGTTCTGAAATATGTTTTTGTTCCATCTTTAGATAGTTTTTTTGGCGTAAAATCGAATTCTAAATGTAATGGCGCAACTAAATACACATTACGAAAACGTGATTCATCTAATTTAACTGTTGATTCTACTAAATCTGTTTGATTTCCGTTTTTAACGAAGTAACGATTGTCTGTTGGGCGCAAATTGTTATACATTAACGACAATCCGTATTTAGCATGTAACAAGTTATTGTTTTTGAAAATTCTTGAATTATACGTAATTCCCCACTCATAAAAATGAGAACCCCAAACTCTATAATCTGAATCTTCTAAACTTTCACCTTCAGTTACTACATTATTTAATCCAAAAGCAAAAACAAATTGCGAAGTAGTTCTTTTTGATTTACGCTCTTTTTTATCTTCATTTCCATTGTAAATCTTCATTGAACCTAAATCAATTTCAGTAGTATCATCACCTATTTCTCCATCAGACCCACCTATTACAATTCTAGTTCCACCTTTTTTCTTTGGACTTCCACTTACTATTTTTCCATCAACTTTATCTTTTACTAACTGTGCCAATCGTGCTTCTTCAATTGCAACTTTAGTTTCAATGTTTTGAGCGTGTTTTTCAGCTACTTCCAATTTTAAGTCTTGTGCTTTTTCTCCTGAAATTTCACCATTTTTCACTTGTAAATCGATAGCTTCAACTTCTTTCTTTAAAGCATTTTTTTCTTCAGAGGTTATCTTTTCAATACTTTTAGCAATAGCTTTAGCCTTATCTTCAAAAGATATATTTTTCAAATCTCTTCCTTTTATAGTTCCAGTTTCGGAAACAGCATCATCAACAATTTCAATTTGAATATCTTTAAACCAAATTTGACCTGTTCCGTCTAGCAAAACTCCATAAGAAAAATCTGTTGCATCTTGAGGCACAAATAAAACAACTTCATATTTAGTCCAATCATTTGTTCCTACAATAGCTCTAGGATGCATATTATCAAAAGCAAGAACTTTATCATTATAATAATCAATTCGCATCCAAAGACCTGCCCAAGATTTTACATTTTCACTTTTAACATAACCTATCATTTTGATAGTTTTTCCTAAATATAAATCTGGCTTACCTGATTGCATTAAAGTTCCAAATCCATCTATTTTTTTATCAATAGATTTGATAGTAAACACTTCTTGCTCATTACTAGACTTGTTTTTTACAGAACCCATTTCGTAACTTTCCGACTTGGTTCCGCGTGCCATCCACTCGGTTGATTTTTCAATAGTTTCTGCTTCCTGAGCGACAACTTTTGTTAGTAAACTAAACACAATAACGATTGTGTACAAAATAATTTTTTGCATGACTGTTTGATTTTCGATTAATGATGATTTTTATTTATTCGTAATTTCTATTTGCAAGAGCAGATTTAGCATCTTGAAATTTTCGGTTCAATTTATCTAAAGTAGTTTCTTTGTGCGTTTCGTCTAATTCTTTCTCAACATTTGTTAGCAAAGAATTTGCATCAATTTTCATTTTAGATTTTACAGTTGTTTTTTTATCAGAAGTAATTACCTTTTCTCCAGTTTCTGCTTCAACCAGGAGATTTTCTGGCGTTACATATTTATATGTATCAGTTGATGGATAATGGTTAATAGCTAATGGGTTTTCTTGAACACCATTCTCTTGTTTAATGATTTTATTAACTTTTTCTGACTTTTTATTTCTTACCGTTTTTACATGATTCGTTTCATTCTGAACTAAAACAGGTTGTTCTTTTTCAAATGAAATTACATCTGATTTAATTGTTTCAGCAGAATCAACTTCCTCATTAACTGTTGTTACAATTGTATTTGTATTATTAGTATTTGGTGTTTCGCTTGAATTGAAAAGGAAAAATCCCAATCCGAAAAAAAGTAAAGTTGAGGCAGCTATAAACAACCAACCATAACCCTTTTTTGGCTTTTTATCTTCAGAAACCGTCAACATAGCATCTAAACGGTCCCAAGCCTGAGCAGAAGGCTGAATTTCTCTAGCATTCAGCTTTTCTCTTATTTGATTATCTAATTTATTTGGTTTCATAAATTTCGTTATATTTTTTATAGTAATTTATGCAATCGCCTTAAATTTATAAGTGTTTGTTTTCAACAAACTATCTTATAGTGGCGATGTCATTTAGTCTATTTTTTAATTCTGTGATTTGTTGTTGCAATAACTTCCGAGCGTGTGATAATTGCGATTTTGATGTTCCTTCACTTATTTTAAGCATTTCGGCTATTTCCTGATGTTTGTATCCTTCTATCGCATATAAATTAAACACCATTTTGTAACCATCGGGTAAATTATCAATCATGTTTTGAATATCATCTACCGAAAAATCTTCCATTTCATAAACCGATTCACTTTCGCTTATAGTAACATCTTCAATATCATGATGATTGAAATTATTCTTTTTCACCCGAAGAAAATCAATACATTCAAATATCATTATTCTTCTAATCCAACCTTCAAAACTTCCTTTGTACTCAAAATTTTTCAGATTAGTAAACACTTTCATAAATCCAGTAATCATTACATCTTCTGCATGGTGTATATCCTTGATATACTGACGACAAACACTCAACATTTTAGAAGAAAACTTGGCATATATCTGCTGTTGTGCTTGTCGATTATTTTCGACAGCCAACATTATAAGTTGTTTTTCCTCTTGATGTAATTGAATTACTTTCATTTAAAATTTAGAATTCAGTACTTAAAATTTTGCTTCTAATTATATAGACGAGAATGATTTTAAAATGGTTGTATGAAAAGTTGAAAAAAAATTATTTTTTTCTTTCAATAACGTAATTTACCATTAAAATAAGGGAATCTTTATAGGGAGATGTTGGGAAATCTTGTAGTAATAAAAGTGCTTCTTGCTGAAATTGTACCATTTTAGCTTCAGCGTAAGTTAATCCGTTTTTATCTTTTACAAACTGGATTACTTCTTTTACACGCTTTTTGTCTTTGTTATAGTTTTTTACCGAGTTAATAACCCAGCTTTTTTCTTTTGGAGTACAATTGTTCAACGCATAAATTAAAGGCAATGTCATTTTTTGCTCTTTAATATCAATACCTGTTGGTTTTCCAATTGCATCATCAGTATAATCAAACAAATCGTCTTTAATTTGGAAAGCCATTCCTATAAGCTCTCCAAATTTTCGCATCTTTTCAACCAAAACAACATCCTCAGGAACAACTGAACAAGCGCCAAGCGAACAACAAGCCGCAATTAAAGTAGCAGTTTTTTGACGAATTATTTCATAATAAATATCTTCTGTTATATCTAATCTTCGGGCTTTTTCAATTTGAAGCAATTCACCTTCACTCATTTCACGAACAGCAACCGAAATAATTTTCAATAAATCAAAATCATTATTATCGATAGAAAGCAACAATCCTTTTGATAGTAGATAATCGCCAACTAAAACGGCAATCTTATTTTTCCATAACGCATTTAAAGAGAAGAAACCACGACGTTTGTTACTATCATCTACAACATCATCATGAACCAAAGTTGCTGTATGAATTAATTCAATAACCGAAGCACCTCTAAAAGTTCTTTCATTAATTGTTCCTCCGGAAACCATTTTAGCAGTTAAGAAAACAAACATTGGTCGCATTTGCTTTCCTTTTCTGTTTACAATATAATGAGTGATTCTGTTTAATAAAGCTACTTTTGAAGACATAGAATCGCGAAACTTCTCTTCAAAGAGTTCCATTTCATTTGCGATGGGTAACTTTATTTGTTCGGTTATTTTCATTTAGGATTCAAAAGTACGAAAACAATTGATAAAGCCAAAGATTTAGATTTTGAAAATAATAAATCAAAAAAAAGAGACTTCAAAACCAATTGAAATCTCTTTTAAATTATTCATTACATCTTTATTTCATAAAAGTATCAACGAATTGTTGCTCACTATCTCTTAATGGAAAAATATTGTTTTTATCCCAAAACTTCTCGGTGTAATTTGTGCCAGCTTCGAATATAGTTTTACCCCCAAAACCACTTTCTGGCAACTCAACGTCATTTTTACAATCTAGAACTAACAAATCGAAAGTTGTACTAATGTTATCATGAACCTTTTTACCCATTTGCATATACAAACTAAAACTATTTTTATAATAAACCAATTCATACTGGTCTTTTACAAATTTGAATTTACACCAAACTGCCTGATCATTCAGTTTAAACTTGGCAATTAATATATTTCTAAGTTTTGAATTTTTCTTATGAGATTCAGCCAATTCCACTTTAAACTCAACTATTTTATTTGATTTATTATCTACAATTACGTAGCCTTCATACAACAACTCATCACTATTTGGATCAGGAATTATTTTTATGAATTCATATTCAAAACCTGAAGCATCTCTTCTTAAATACCTATCAAAAGTGTATTCTTTACTCTTAATAATATTCTCAATTCCATCAAAATTATAGGCATATCTAACATAATCTCTAACATTATATAAAGAATTCAAATCATTCAAAACCGAACTTGTAGAATCTTGTAAATTTGATTTGATTGCTCTACTCTGATTGATTTGCAAAATCGATTTTCCATTTCCTTTTTTAATGTAATAATCCATTTTAGCATCTGAATACTTAGTATATTGATTGTTAATCTTAACTATTTCTCTACCATAAGTTGTCAGTTTAGAGTTTTTTACTGCTCTTACTTTAGCATCTTTAAGTAGTGACTTCAAAAAATCTTTTCCTGAAACATTAGAAATTATCAACTCATCTAAAATATAAACTTTAGGTGTTAAGTAAACTTCAACTCGATTTTCTGCAAAAACTACATTTTTGGTTTCATAATTCAAATGGCTGATTTCAACTTCTTTAATATTAATTAAAGAAAACTCTCCATTTTCATTAGACATCGTTCCCGCTAAAGTTCCAGAATTATTTTTAAAAACAATATTCACAAATGGAATTCCTTCTTTCGTTTCAGAATCTTTTATAATTCCTTTTACAAAATTTTCTTGTGCGAAACCTAATGTAAAACTCAGTAGAAAAAACAATATACTTTTACCCATAAATTGAAGTTTTAATTATCTATTAAAATGTTGTACGAATATAACAATTCTTACAAAAGAAATTACTTTCCTTGTAAGAATAAATAATAAATGTTTTGGGATAAAAATTAAGATTTATTCGCCAACTGTCCGCAAGCCGCATCAATGTCTTTTCCTCGACTTCTTCTAACTTTAGCAACAATATTGTTTTTTTCTAAAGCAGCGATATAAGCATTTGTAGCTTCTTCAGATGCTTGCTGAAAGACGCCATCATCAATAGGATTGTATTCGATTAAGTTTACCTTACATGGCACATATTTACAAAACTTCACCAAAGCGTCAATCGATTTTTTGTCGTCGTTAATTCCTTTCCAAACAACATATTCGTAAGTAACTTTGCTTTTAGTTTTTCTGTACCAATACTCTAAACTTTCACGCAAATCAGTTAAAGGAAAGTTTTTGGTAAATGGCATAATTTCGTTTCTAATTTCTTCCACAGCCGAGTGCAATGAAACTGCTAATTTGAATTTCACTTCATCATCAGCCATTTTTTTAATCATCTTTGGAATTCCTGATGTAGAAACTGTAATACGTTTTGGCGACATTCCTAAACCTTCATTTGAAGTAATCATATCAATAGCTTTCATTACGTTTGGATAATTCATCAAAGGTTCACCCATTCCCATAAAAACAATATTCGATAATGGTCGATCGTAATACAATCTACTTTCATTATCAATAGCCGCAACCTGATCGTAAATTTCTCCTGGTTCTAAATTTCGCATACGCTTTAATCGAGCGGTTGCACAAAAATTACAATCCAAACTACAACCAACCTGAGAAGAAACACAAGCTGTAGTTCTTGTTTCTGTAGGAATCAAAACCGATTCTACAACCAAATCATCATGCAAACGAACGGCATTTTTTACTGTACCATCTTCACTACGTTGCAATGTATCTACCTTTATATGATTTATTACAAAGTTTGCTTCTAGCATAGCACGTGTTTCTTTAGAAACATTAGTCATATCTTCAAAAGTATGAGCGCGTTTGCTCCATAACCATTCGTAAACTTGGTTTCCACGAAATGCTTTGTCACCATTGGCAACAAAAAAATTACGCAATTGTTCTTTTGATAATGCTCGTATGTCTTTTTTCTCAGTTTGCATGGTGCAAAGTTAGGTTAAAATGTTAAATCGTTTAATTGTTAATTTGTATTTTTGTCAAAATTTGATTTATCATGCACTTTATCTCTGACGATTTAGAAGATTACGTAGCGAATCATTCACAAGCTGAGCCTGAATTATTAGCAAAATTAAACAAAGAAACCTACCAAAAAATCATGCAACCTAGAATGTTGAGCGGACATTTTCAGGGAAGAGTTTTGAGTATGCTTTCTAAAATAATTCGTCCGAAACATATTTTAGAAATAGGAACTTATACTGGTTATGCAGCTTTGTGCTTAGCAGAAGGTTTAGCAGAAAACGGAACTTTAGACACCATTGATATTGAGGAAGAATTGGTTGATTTTCAAAAAAAATATTTTGACGCTTCACCATGGAAAGATCAAATTTTTCAACACTTAGGTGATGCAGTTGATATTATCCCAACACTAAACAAAAAGTTTGATTTGGTTTTTATTGATGCCGATAAAGAAAATTATGTGAATTACTTTCACCTAATTATTCCAATGATGAATAAAGGCGGAATTATCTTATCCGACAATGTATTGTGGAGCGGAAAAGTGTTGGAAGAAGTAAAACCAAATGACAAAAGTACTCCTGTTTTATTAGAATACAATCAATTGTTAAATACAGACCCAAGAGTGGAAACGGTTTTATTGCCTATTCGTGATGGTTTAACGGTTAGTCGTGTTTTATAGTTTTTAGTCGCAGTTTAAAAATTATATTTTTTACCTAAAATCAAATACAATTTATAGAATCCAAAACCAAAAATTCCTCCAACAAGATAACCCGCTAAAATATCTCCAGGATAGTGCAATCCTAAGTAAATTCTACTGTAAGCAAAAATTAGAGGGAATAAAAACAACAAATAGGTATGTTTGTAATATTTTCGAATAATTAAAACTATAAAAGTTGTTGAAGCCATTGAATTTGCAGCATGACCAGAGAAAAAACTGAATGATTTTCTAGTGATAACTTCACGCATTAAACCATCAAATTCGGGATTGTTACAAGGTCGTAAACGTTCGAATGAATATTTAAATAAATTCGTAATTTGGTCGGTAAAAGTTAACAATACTGCTAAAAAAAGGATAATAATTCCCAAACCTTTCCAACCTAATTTCTTTTGAATTAAATAAAAAACTCCAACAAAAAGAGGCGACCAATAGATTTGTTTGGTGATAATTTTCCAAAAATCATCAAAAGGCTCAGAACCCAATCCATTTAAAAAAAGGAATAATTCTTTATCTAAGTTTATTAAGTGCTCCAAAATTACATTTGTCTTTTTATAGGTCCGGTAATATTTTCAATATCTTCTTTTACTTGTTCTATAGGATTTTGAACATCTAAATTAATATTTTCCATAGGATTTACCATTTTAGCAATCCCTTCTTTAGCTTTTGCTATTTCTTCAGAAACTCCACCAGTTAAAGTATTCATATCCAATCCAGCTTCTTGAGTTCCTTTTTGAATTTCGCTTTTGATTTCGTTAGTGGCGTTTTTTAACTGAGCCATTCCTTTACCTAAAGCACGAGCAATATCTGGAATCTTATCTGATCCAAATAACATTAAAACAACTAAAATGATGAAAAACAATTCACCTCCTCCAATTCCAAACATTGTGTATTTTTGAAAATTAACTTCGCAAAGTTACAAAGTTTTACACCTACTTTATCTTAAAGTAATCAAAAAAAAGACTATCCGAAGATAGTCTTAATTCTTATTTTTTATCTAATGTATCAAATTTTGATACTGTTTCCGCTTTAGGCCAATAATTGTTTTCAACATCAACATCGGCTGTTTCTAATTTTGGGTCGATTTGAATTTTCACCACTTTTTTCTCCGTTGCGAAAACTCTCTTAGCGGTATCATTGTTCTTTCTCCAAATTTGCGCTGGGAATTTTTGAATCTCACTAGTTCCGTCTTCAAATTGAAGCTCTACGATAATTGGCATGATTAATCCTCCTGGTTTTTCAAACTCTACTTCATAGAAATATTTAGGAGATTTTAAAGCATTCTTATCTTCAGCTGTATAATTTTTATTTACATAGTCAGAAAGTGCTTGAACACTATTAATATCCATTGCTTTTTTCAATTCAGGTTTAAAATCAGGAGCATCTTCTGCAACTAAATAAAGCATTGGTTCACCATCACTAATTTTTCTACCTCTTCTATTGAATAATGCTTGTGTTTCTTTTGTAGCTTCTGTAGAAACAAAATATTGCTTAACTGATTTTACTCCGATATCTGTAAAGTCTGTTGAATAGAACCAACCTCTCCAAAACCAATCTAAATCTACTGCAGAAGCATCTTCCATAGTTCTAAAGAAATCTTCTGGTGTTGGGTGTTTGAATTTCCAACGATTCGCATATGTTTTGAATGCATGATCAAATAATTCATGACCCATGATAGTTTCTCTCAAGATATTTAAACCTGTTGCTGGTTTTCCATAAGCATTAGCTCCAAAGTTGTAAATATTTTCAGAATTTGACATAATAGGCTCTAAATATTTTTGATTTCCTTTCATGTAAGGTACAATATTTTTAGCTGGACCTCTAGATGCAGGGAAATTTGGATCGAAAGAAGTTTCAGTTAAGTATTCTAAGAATGTATTTAAACCTTCATCCATCCAAGACCATTGTCTTTCATCTGAATTTACAATCATTGGAAAGAAGTTGTGTCCCACTTCGTGAATAATAACACCTAACATTCCATATTTAATTCTATCACTCACAAAACCTTTTTCATCAGGGCGACCGTAGTTCCAACAAATCATTGGATATTCCATTCCTTGATCTTCTGCAGAAACTGAAACTGCTTTTGGATAAGGATAATCAAATGTAAAATGAGAATACGTTTTTAAAGTATGTGCTACCGCTTTTGTAGATAAATCACCCCAAAGTGGATTTGCTTCTTTTGGATAAATTGAAATTGCTAATGGTTTGTTAGTTGGCAAATCTACTGCCATAGCATCAATTATAAATTTTCTTGAAGTTGAGAAACCAAAATCACGAACGTTTTGTGCTTTAAATTTCCATGTTTTCTTTTTATCAGAAAAGCTACTTTCTTTAGCAATTGCTTCTTCTTGGGTAACAATTACTACTGGCTTATCAAAAGTTTTCTCTGCTAATTCCCATCTTTTTACTTGTTCTGCGGTAAAAACTTCGCTTCTGTTTTGTAACACTCCTGTTCCTTCCATAACGTGGTCAGCAGGAACTGTAATATTTACTTCGTAATCACCGAAAGCTAAAGCAAACTCACCTCTACCCCAGAATTGCATGTTTTGCCATCCTTCTACATCATTGTAAACAGCCATTCTTGGAAAAAACTGTGCCATTACATACAAACGGTTTCCATCAGGAAATTGCTCATATCCAGAACGACCATTATTGGCTTGTTCCATGTAATTTACAATATTGTACCACCATTTGATTGAGAACGAAACTTTTTCGCCATTTTTCAATGGTTTAGGCAAATCGATACGCATCATGGTTTGATTGATGGTATATTTCATTGGATTTCCTTTAGCATCTTTAACATATTCGATATTAAAACCACCTTGAAAAGGGCTTCCCATATATTTTTTTGTAAAACCACTTGTTGAAATGGCCTTATCCATATTTTGACTTTCTATTAATGGTGTTTTAGAATCAGGTCTTTCGATATTTTGATCTAATTGTACCCATAAATATTCTAACGATTCTTTAGCGTTGTTGTGATAAGTGATTGTTTCAGAACCATAAAGCTTTTTATTCTTGTCATCTAATTCGATGTTCATTTTATAATCGGCTTTTTGCTGATAGTATTCAGGTCCTGGAGCACCAGAAGCTGTTCTGAACATATTAGGAGTTGCCATTTCATCATACATTTGACGGAATTTATTCTCGTTATAATGTCCCGATTCGCGCTTTTTATCTTCCGTTTTAGCATCTTGAGCAACAGCTCCATTAGCAAAAATTAAGGTTAAAAAAGCACCAAATAAAATTGACTTGTTCATAATATTTAGTTTCTTTTAATAGTCTATTTTTTGTTGCGTATCACTATTAGTAAACAAAAGACTGTTTTTGTTACTATTTATATTCAAATGAACAATATTTTGTTGTTCACTATAAATATCTGTTAGCAGTGAATTAAAGATTTCTAAGGTATTTATTTTTTTTGATATAGCAATTTTAGAGTAAAAAATTAACACATCGCCTTCTACTTCTCTTGCCAAAAATTCAACATCTTGTGGCTTTTTATTGATTGAAATTTTAATATTTTCTTTTAAATAATTTTTAATTAAAGTTTCAGCCTCTGGCAATTCTCTTTTAGATGTTAAATAAACTTTTTTCTTGTATTTTTTCTCCAATGCCTTTTCTAAGTCATCAATAAAAATTCTTGTAGTTATCTCAATACGTTTCTTTTTTGGAACATAATCAATTTGAGAAACTGAAACGTAAAATTTATGCCATGCAAAAGCACTTAAAAACGTTAGCAAAATTATTGGCAAAAAAAATCGGGATAACTTCTTGTTCATTCGGTAAAAATAGTAATTAATCTTTTTTATTTTCAGATTTAAATTCTTTTGCTTTTTTGGTTAAGTACTCAATTAATTGAAGTTCATTTTCAGCCTTCAAAAACAATGACAAGTCTTTTGGCGGTAATTCAGCAAATTGTAAAAATAATGGAATTTCTTCGTGTTTAATTTTTAATGTTTCGACAAAAAAGTTATGTGAAAAGCGTTCAAACATATGATCTGAAAAAGATTTAGCTTGAATGTCTCGTTGTCTTCTTTCTTCAAAAACTTGTTCTGAGTGTTTTTTAGAATTTTTATTTTTAACAAATAAACTTACTAATCCAGCACCTATTGCTAGAAAATTAAAATTCGAACCATTTGGTACAAAATGACTTGGCATAGCTGTATTTACAGGAGTTCCAGTTCTAACGTCATCTTCATAATATTTAACAGCCTTTGCATCAATTTTAGTAAAACCATCACCATATACTTGAATTCGTCTTATATCTTCTTCAACAATACCAGTTAACGTATAAGGTGTAATTTCTACTTCATTTAATTCTGTAACACGAACTTGTAATCTAATTTCCAATTCTTCTAACCAAAAATCTTTATCTGTTAAAACGTATTTTTTTGAATCAACAGAAAGTCCTTGAATAAAAAGCGTATCAGTTGCTCTTGCCTTAATTGAAAATTTACCATCAACATTTGTAACAGCACCAACATTTGAAGTAATATTAAAAACTGTCAAATTTTCAACTTCTATAGAATCAGAAGCAATTCGACCTTTCAAAATTTTTCTTTCAATATGCTGGCCAAACATCATTTGAAGTGCTAAAAAAAACACCAAAAACAAGTAGTTATTTTTCATCTTTAGGAGTATTAGAAAGTTCTGATTCTTTTAATTTTAAATATTCAGTTGCTAATTCAGATAAGATAAAAGTAGCCATGGTTTTATTTTTATCTTTCATGGCATTTACAAATTTTTCATTCTCTACAATGTAAAACAGAAAACCATCTACAAATTCATCTGGAATTTTTAAAGTCTCAACAAAATATTTTCTTTCAAAATAATCCGAAGTTTTGGCTTGCAATAATTCTTTTCGTTCTACTACTAACTCTTTTTTTAGCATGGCCGTTCTTCCGCTTATAGAGTTAATCAATCCATCAACACTCATCCCTCCAAGAGGAATTAACAAAGGACTATACCATTTAAAATCTCCAGCCGCAGCTAATTTACGTTCGGCTGGTGTATAGGTTTTTTGATTAGCAGGAACAATTCCTAATGAAACAGCATTGATGTTTTTGTAATGAATTATTGCAACTTCGTCCAATTCATTAATTAATGATTCCATAGGAATAAACAAAAGTTGTTTAGCCAAATCATTTTCTTTGATAACGTATCGAGTTGCTTTTAAATTAACCGCACTAAACTGCAAAGTATCTGAAATCTTTGCTTTTATTTGAAAGTAACCTCTAGAATCAGTCACAGCCCCTTTGTTTTCAGTTAAATTAATAACATGAATATCTTCTAACAGGTTAGATTCCGAAACTATTTTACCTTTTATAATAGTATCATTTTGAGAAAAACCTAAAACTGGAAAAATTAAAAAAAAGAAGAATAATTTTTTTATCATGTATATATAATTACTGTAATGTAAATTTACTCCTTTCTCCTCAAAATGAAATCCTAACAAGATGATAAACTTATGTTAATTCAAATTAATAAATTTGTAAAAAAATCCATTAGATGAAAAATGTTATTATTGCGAGTACCTCAACATTACATGGAGGAGCCTATTTAGATTATTTATTACCTGAATTACAATCCTTTTTTCAGAATGTAAAAGAATTGCTTTTTATTCCCTACGCAAGACCAAGCGGCATTTCACATTATGATTACACTAAAAAAGTCAGCGAAGCATTTGCTAAAATTAATATTACAGTAAAAGGAATTCATGAATTTGAAAATCCAACAGAAGCAGTAGAAAATGCTCAAGGAATTTTCACTGGGGGCGGAAATACTTTTTTATTAGTTAGTCAATTATACAAAAACAATGTTATAGACTCTTTAGAAAAAGTGGTAAAAAACGGAACTCCGTACTTAGGAACCAGTGCTGGTAGTAATATTTGTGGTTTAACCATGAGTACGACTAACGATATGCCAATTGTATATCCGCCAAGCTTTAGAACTTTAGGATTTGTTTCGTTTAATATTAATCCACATTATTTAGATCCAATTGAAGGTTCTACTCACATGGGAGAAACAAGAGAAACTCGAATTAATGAATTTCATCATTTTAATCCACAACCTGTTGTAGGATTACGAGAAGGGAGTTGGTTAGCTGTAAAAGGAGATTCAATTAAATTGAAAGGAAATTTAACTGCTCGAATTTTCAAGAAAAATGAAGTTCCATTTGAAGTAGCTCCTGAAACAGAATTAAACGAATTGAAGTAAAATAAAAAAGCCTTGCAAATGCAAGGCTTTTTGTTGAGCGGAAGACGAGGCTCGAACTCGCGACAACCAGCTTGGAAGGCTGGAGCTCTACCAACTGAGCTACTTCCGCAGGTGATAATTTTTAAAACTTTATCTTGTTTTTGAGCGGAAGACGAGGCTCGAACTCGCGACAACCAGCTTGGAAGGCTGGAGCTCTACCAACTGAGCTACTTCCGCATTACAAAAGCGTTTACTTTTGTGGGTGCAAATATACTTTAAAAGTTTTTTTAATTGCAAATTTTTTTGCATATTTTTTTCAAAGCAATTGCAGTAAATTTACCCTAAAATCAACTACATTACTTAAAATATTAACTTTTAACAAGTTACACAATAATGAAAATTAAAAAAATAGAAGCAAAAGAAACTTATCCTGTACGAAACGAAGTTTTAAGAAAAGGAAAACCAATAGAAACTTGTTATTTTAAAGGTGATGAAAATTTAGACACCTCTCATTTTGGTTTATACTTAGAAAACAGTCTCATCGGAATCATATCTATTTTTAAAGAAAGAAATCCATTATTTTCAGAAGAACCACAATTTCAAATAAGAGGAATGGCCGTTTTGGATAACTATCAAGGAAAAGGATATGGAGCGCTATTAGTAAAAGCCGCAGAAGACTACTGTTTAGATTTGAATACAGAATTAATTTGGTTTAATGCTAGAGAAAGTGCTATTCCTTTTTACAAAAAACTAAATTATACAATTATTGGAGATTCTTTTGAAATTCCAGATGTTGGCATTCATTTTGTGATGTATAAGAAAATACAGAAAAAATAATTGAATATTTCTTCTTATATTTATGTCGCAATTGCAACTTTTATGAAAAAAATTTTACTTCTACTTATTATATTCTCTACAATTTCTTGTAAAAAAGAAACCGAACCAATTGCCTTTGATAATAGCATTATTAAAGATACTGTTTTAAATATTATCATCCGACCTGTACATCCTGATTTACTTTCTGAAAAATCCGACAGCGTAAAATTGTATTACAAAAAGTTCAACTTTCATGAGATTTGGTATTTGGATGAAAACAGAAAAGATTTAATAAATGAAATCAAATTTTGTTATCAAGAAGGATTAAATCCTAAGGATTATGAAATTGAGATTATTGAAGATTTAGAAAGCAAAAGAGATAAACTTAAAGATGATGAAATTGTCAAATACGACATTTTATTGACCGAAACTTTTGACAAACTTGCCAATCATTTACATAAAGGAAAACTAAACCCTAAAGAACTTTATAAAGATTGGGATTTACAACCAAAAGAAATTGCACTTTCTCCTATTCTTGAAACTTCAATAAAGGAAAAAACCATTGCATCTTCTTTTAAAGAATTGAAACCTAATCATATTGTTTATCACTTATTAAAACAAAGTCTTTTAGAAATTGACAAATTCCCAAATGTTCCTTTTGAAAAAATCACTACTAAAAATAAAATCGAATTAAACGATACTTTACCTGAAATGGTAAAAATTAAGAAACGATTAGCTTATTGGAAAGACTATAAAAACAAAGACAGCATAATTACTTGGGCTTACGATTCAATTACTTTTAAAGCAGTTAAACGTTTTCAAGCGCGTCATGGATTAGCTCAAGATGGCGTTATTGGAATTGGCACCTTGAGAGCATTAAACACCACCAAAAGCGAACGTATAGAACAAATTTTTGCCAATTTAGAACGCTGGAGATGGTATCCTTTTGATTTAGGTGAAAAATATTTAATAGCTAATATTCCAGATTATATGTTACAGTATGTAATAAAAAATGATACTGTGGCATCACATCGAATTGTTGTAGGAACACCAAAAAGAAAAACACCAATTTTGAGTTCAAAATTATCCAATTTTGTTTTCAACCCAACATGGACCATTCCTCCCACAATTATCAAAGAAGATTTAACGCCTTCTGCATCTAAAAACAGAAATTATTTTCCATCGCGTCAATTGACTATTTATAACAGTCAAGGGCAAGAAGTAAGTCCATACGATTGGAATCCGGCAAAAGCGAATAATTACAAATATGTTCAAAAACCAGGTTATAACAATTCGTTAGGTTTGGTAAAATTCAATTTCGCAAATCGTCATTCGGTTTATTTGCACGATACAAACCATCGCGATTATTTTGTAAAAACATATCGCTCATTGAGTTCTGGGTGCGTAAGAGTTGAAAATCCTTTGGTTTTAACCAAACAAATTTTAACGGAAATCAATCCAGAAAAATGGAGCAAAGGCGAAATTGATTCAATTTTAAAACTGGAGAAAACAAAAACAGTATCTGTAAAAGATACTGTAAATGTTTATTTATTTTATTGGACGAGTTGGATGGAAAATGGCAAACTTCAATTTAGAGATGACATTTACGAACTCGATAAAGATTTATTTCAAAAATTAAGAACTCACGATTAAGCAAATCAAACAAATAAAAGTGATTACATAAATGTCAAATTAGAATAACATTTATGAAACTAATTTAGATTGAGCCACATAACTTCTAGAAGGGTGGTAAATAAAAATGCAAGATTTACCTTTTATTGTTTGAATTAATTCTTTGTGAACTTCATAAGGAACAGCTGGACAACCTTGACTTCTTCCTAATCTTCCGTTGTTTTTGATAAACAACTTACTTACATAGTCAGCACCATGAACCACAACTGCTCTGTTTCTTGCATTATCATTAATTCCATATTCCATTCCGTCTAAACGTAAAGACAAACCATGTTTTCCGTTGTAAACTTCACCTGTTAAATAGAAACCTAAACTACTTTTGAATGATTCGTTTTGGTTAGAAAAATCATTTGCGTATTCTAAACCAGAATTTTTTCCGTGAGCAACTAAAGTTTTTAAGATAACTTTTTGCGATTTCATATCTATTACCCACATTCTCTCCTCTGTAGAAGACAAACTAAAATCTACAATAGTTAATACTTCGTTTTCAATTTTACCCTGTTGTTTTAATTGCTCATATCCTTCAAAAGCAGCTAAAAAACTTTCAAATTTTGGTAAAGAAAAACCATTAGCATCAATTAGCGTATAGAACGATTTACTTTTAGCCTCAAAACTCGCTTTAGCATTTGCTGCGATTAATTTAGGATCAGTATTCTCTACTTTAGCACTTGTATTCTCTGCAGTATTTAAAGGTTTAAACGAAAAAATGCAAAATAAAATAAGGGGCAAAAATTTGTAAATCATTGTTAATCTTGTAGTTGCATCATTATTGTAATGCGCCAAATATATTTATTATTTTTAAACCTGCAAACTTTTTTATGCATTTTGTCGAAAATTTTAACCTTTCGTCGATAATTCGCACAAAAGTTAAACATTACATAAAAAAAGTAGACAAATATTATAAATCGATAATTTTGCTTTTTAAAAAATTCACATGAGAAACAAATTCAGTATCACACTCTTATTTCTTTTTACAGGTGTACTTATTTCTTTTGCACATACAAAAAAAACGATTTCAACCTTTAAAATAAATGAAGCCATCTCAATTGATGCTGAATTAAATGAAACTTCTTGGGCAAAAGCTGAAGTAGCGACTGACTTTGTTTCTTTAGAACCAAAAAATGGAACACCAATACCTGAAGAATTTAGAACCGAAGCAAAAGTATTGTACTCAAACGATGCTGTATATATAGGTGTAAAACTATACGACCCAAATCCTGAAAAGATTTTAAAAGAACTTGTTGAACGAGATGATTTAGGAACATCAGACTTTTTTGGTGTTTTTATCAATGGTTATAACGATGGTCAACAAGAATTTCGTTTTTTCGTAACAGCTGCAAATGGACAACTAGACACCAACTTCACATCAACAGATGGCGAAGACGGTTCATGGAATGCCATTTGGGAAAGCAATGCTAAAATAACCGATTTTGGTTGGGTTATTGAAATGAAAATTCCTTATGCTGCTTTGCGTTTTCCAGAACAAGAAAAACAAATTTGGGGAATTAATTTCTTTAGAGAAGTTAGACGAGAAAGACAAAAATACACTTGGAGTCCAATTGACAATAAAATAGGTGCTATTTCGCAACAAGCTGGACTTTTAACTGGTATAGAAAATATTAAAACTCCTACCCGCTTGTTTTTAATTCCTTATTCTTCTTTTTATCTTTCTGGAAGTGATACTCAAAAGACGAAAGGCGAATTAAAAGGCGGATTAGACATCAAGTATGGAATTAACGATGCATTTACTCTTGACGCTATTTTAGTTCCTGATTTTGGCCAAACCAAATTTGATAATGTGGTTTTAAACTTAGGTCCATTTGAACAACAATTCAATGAAAACAGACCTTTCTTTACTGAAGGAACCGATATGTTTAGCAAAGGAAATCTTTTGTATTCGAGAAGAATTGGACAAACTCCAGATTTAAATTTAAATATTAACGAAAATGAATCGGTAGAAAGTCCAGGAGCAATCAACTTAGTTAATGCCTTGAAAATTTCTGGTCGTGACAAAGATGGATTAGGAATAGGTTTTTTGAATGCCATTACTGAAAAAACAATGGCAACAGCAACAAATTCTGTTGATAATTCTACTCGACAAGTAGAAATTTCTCCATTGACAAATTATAATGTAATGGTTTTTGACCAACGTTTTAATCAAAATTCTTCTGTAACTTTCATTAATACAAATGTTACAAGAAACGGAAGTTTCAGAGATGCAAACGTAACAGGTTTGCTATTTGACCTAAACAACAAAACTAACAAATACAATCTTTCTGGTGGATTAAAGTCGAGCAGTATTAGTGATGTAGAAAATAAAAATGGTTATAATGCTTCGTTATATTTTGCAGAAACAAACGGAAAATTCAGATATAGTGTTGGAAGCGAATACATGTCAAAAGATTTTGAAATCAACGATTTAGGAATAAATTTCAGAACAAATTACTATTCCTTTTCTGGAAATACAAACTATCGCATCTTAAATCCAACCAAAACTTTCAACACTTTTAGAATTAACCTAAATTCTTACTTTGAATTTTACACGCCAACAAACCAAATTCAATCGAGTAATTTTAATGTTAACTTAAATTCTACAAATAAGAAAAATCATTTTTTTGGTGGAGGAATCAACTTTAATCCTTTTAAAAATTACGATTATTATGAGCCTCGTGTAGCGGATAGATTTTTTGTAAATCCTACAAATGTTGGTGGTTGGTTTTATTTTTCTTCTAATTATAACAACAAATTCGCAATTGATTTTGAACCTTTCATAACACATGTAATTAACGAAAACAGATACGAAGCAGGAGTAAATATTAGTCCAAGATACCGTTTTAGCGATAAGTTTTCATTAGTTTATAGTTTCAACTATTTCAAACAGCAAAATGATATTGGTTTTATTGATTTTGAAGATTCAAACATTATTTTCGCTAGAAGAAATAGAGATACTTATACTAATTCATTATCTAGCAAGTTTTCTATTAGTAGTGTAATGAATTTTAATTTATCGGTAAGACATTATTGGTCGCTAGCAGAAAACAATAAAATCAACAATCTAAATGAAGATGGAAGTTTGTCAACAAACTCAACATATTTAGGCAACAGAAATTCAAACTTTAGTACTTGGAATTTAGACTTATCTTACTCTTGGTGGTTTGCTCCAGGAAGTCAAATGTCCGTTTTGTATCGTAACAATGCTTCTACATTTGATAGAACAATTAATAAAGATTTTGGTTCAAATTTTTCTAATTTGTTCGATGATAATTTAAATCACATCTTTTCGATTAGTGTTCGCTATTTCATTGATTATAACCAAGCTAAAAATTGGATTAGTAAAGGATAAACTACTTAATCGTTTTCGCAATTTTACGCCCTCATTTATCACAACAAATTAGCAATTGTTTATCTTTGTACAAACACGCAAAAATGAACAAAAAAGTAATTTTAATGATTTTAGACGGTTGGGGAAAATCTCCTGACCCAAAAGTTTCTGCAATTGATAATGCAAATACTCCTTTTATAGATAGTTTATATACAAAATATCCAAACGCACAATTAAGAACCGATGGTTTAAATGTTGGTTTACCAGAAGGTCAAATGGGAAATTCTGAAGTTGGCCACATGAACTTAGGTGCTGGAAGAATTGTGTATCAAGATTTAGCTAAATTGAATTTAGCTGTTGAAAACAAAACAATGAGTCAAGAAAAACCATTAATGGGAGCTTTTGACTATGCTAAAAAAAATAACAAAGCAGTACATTTTTTAGGATTAGTTTCTGATGGTGGTGTTCACTCACACACTTCTCATTTAAGAGGTTTAATCGATGTTGCTCAAGAAAATGGCGTTCAAAAAATGTTTGTTCATGCTTTTACAGATGGTCGTGATGTTGATCCAAAATCAGGAGCAAAATACATTGCCGATTTAGAAAGTTATTTACAAAACACCAATGCTAAATTAGCTTCAATCATAGGACGTTATTATGCAATGGATCGAGATAAACGTTGGGAAAGAGTAAAACTTGCCTATGATCTAGTTGTAAATGCAGAAGGAACTCATTCAAAGAATGCCGTTGCAAGTATTGAAGAAAGCTATGCAAAAGACGTTACTGACGAATTTATCCAACCAATTGTAATGGTTGACGACAACAACAATCCTATTTCAAAAATTAAGGATGAAGATGTTGTAATTTTCTTCAATTTTAGAACTGATAGAGGAAGAGAATTGACTGAAGTTTTATCTCAAAAAGACTTTCATGAATTCAACATGCACAAATTGAATTTATATTATGTTACAATGACAAATTATGATGAAACATATGAAAATGTTCATGTAATTTATGATAAAGATAATGTAACTGAAACTTTAGGAGAAGTTCTTGAAAAAGCAAATAAAAAGCAAATTCGTATAGCCGAAACAGAAAAATATCCGCATGTTACCTTTTTCTTTTCTGGCGGAAGAGAAGAACCTTTTGTAGGTGAATCTCGCATACTAAAAAATTCACCAAAAGTGGCCACTTACGATTTACAACCTGAAATGAGTGCTTACGAATTAAAAGATGCACTTGTAACTGAATTGAAAAAAGGGGAAGTTGACTTTGTTTGTTTAAATTTTGCAAACGGAGATATGGTTGGACACACTGGTGTTATGTCGGCTGCAATTAAAGCTTGTGAAGCAGTTGATTTTTGTGTAAAAGAAGTTGTTGAAACAGCTTTAGATAATGACTATACAACAATTATAATTGCCGATCACGGAAACTGCGAAACCATGATTAACCCAGATGGTTCTCCAAATACAGCACATACAACAAACCCTGTTCCTATTATTTTAGTTGATAAAGAATTAAAAAATATTCAAAATGGAGTTTTAGGAGATATTGCACCTACCATTTTAGATTTAATGGGAATTGAAAAACCTGCTGTTATGACTTGTAACTCGCTTTTATAATGAAAAGAATATTAGCCATTACAATTGTATTTACAGCTCTTAGTTGTTCTACAACCTTTAAAGGATCAAACGGAGAAGACGGTAAGCCAGGAGAAGACGGAAAACCCGGAACGACTAATAATCAAAAAGGTGAAGATGGAAAAGATGGTGAAGATGGAAAATCTACCTCCTTGTTTAAAAAATAATTAAAAGAGTCCCGATTTAGTCGGGATTTTTTTTGGAACAAATCTAAAGTAAAAGTTAAACTTTTATATATTAATAGTATTACTATTATATTTGCAATAATAAATATTGCATTATGAGTAATTTTCTTTCTAATATTAAAATAACAGTAAACCAAAAACTGTATTTAAAAGACCCTGAAACTTCAGAACTTGGTCGTAATATTTTAAAAAATAGCATTTTATTAATTGACGAAATTGGATTTGAAGCTTTCACTTTTAAAAAATTAGGAGAAAGAATTCAATCGAATGAAAGTTCTATTTATCGATATTTTGAAAACAAACACAAGCTTTTAGTTTATTTAACTTCTTGGTATTGGTCTTGGATAGAATATCGTATGGCATTTGCAACCACAAATGTTTCCAATCCAATTGAAAAATTAGAAAAGGCTATCAAATTAGTCACTGAAAATGTTGTTGATGACAATGCCACTCCACATATTAATGAAGAAGTTTTAAACAGAATCATTGTGGAAGAATTTACTAAAACATTAATGACGAAAGAAGTTGACAACGAAAACAAAGAAGGTTTCTTCTTAGTTTACAAAAGAGTCATTAATCAAATAACAACCATAATTCAAGAAGTTAACCCACAATATCCGTATGCAAAAAGTTTAGCTTCTAGCATTGTAGAAGGTTCTTTACATCAACATTTCTTGAAAAATCATTTAAAAACGATAACCAATTTATCTGAAAAAGAATGCGCAGTGGATTTCTATACAGATATGGCTAAAAAAATACTACTATGACACCATTAAAAAGATTTAAAAACCTTATTCTAATCGACAAACAAGATATTTATCAAATATTCTTGTATTCCATCATCGCTGGATTAATCAGTTTGTCTTTACCATTAGGAATTCAATCCATTATCAATTTTATACAAGCCGGAAAAGTAAGCACTTCTTGGATTGTATTGGTAATCATAGTTGTATTAGGTGTAGCTTTTGTAGGTTTATTAAGAATCATGCAATTTAGAATTACCGAAAACTTACAACAAAAGATATTTGTTCGTTCTTCATTTGAATTTGCCTATCGTTTCCCAAAAATTAAATTTAACGAATTACACAGTCAATATCCTCCAGAATTAGCCAATCGCTTTTTTGATACTCTAACTGTACAAAAAGGATTTACTAAATTGTTATTAGATATTTCGGGAGCAGCTTTGCAAATATTTTTTGGAATTATATTGCTATCCTTATATCATTCCTTCTTTATATTCTTCGGAATTGTATTACTTCTTTTGTTGTATTTAATCTTTAAAATGAATTTCAATAGCGGATTAGAAACAAGTTTAAAAGAATCAAAATACAAATATAAAGTCGCACATTGGTTACAAGAAATAGCTAGAAATCACTTAAGTTTTAAAAGTAATTCTATTTTCAACTTTTCACTTCATAAGAATGACAAATTGGTAAATGAATATTTAAAACAAAGAGAAAGTCATTTTCAAGTTTTATTAAAACAATTTATTCAGCTTACTGGATTTAAAATTATAATCACGGCAGGTTTATTGATTATTGGTGGACTTTTAGTTATTAACCAACAAATGAATATTGGACAATTTGTTGCAGCTGAAATTGTTATCTTAAGTATTATCACAGCGGTTGAAAAATTGTTTTCAGGATTAGAATTGTTTTATGACGTTTTAACTTCCTTAGAAAAATTGGGTTCTGTAGTGGATTTAGAATTGGAAGAAGATATTGAAAATTCAAACTACTTGGTCGATAAAAACAAAATTGTTATTGAAACTGAAAATGTTTCGTTTATCTATCCAAAAGCTGATAAAGAAATTTTGAAAAATGTAAGCTTAAGCATACAACCAAAACAACATACACTTATTCTAGGCGAAAATGGATCAGGAAAAACGACTTTAATACGATTGTTAGCTCGTTTAATTGAACCTACATCAGGAAGTATTTTCATAAACAACACAAATTATAAAAAATACTCATCAGACGAATATCGTTCAAAAATAGGGATAATTACAGCTCATGAAATGCCTTTTGAAGGAACTATTTTAGAAAACATTACATGTAATAACCCTGAAGTAAAAATGGAAACGGTTTTTGAATTGGTAGAAAAACTAAAGCTAACAGAAATTATAAAATCGTTACCAAAAGGATTAGATACGCGAATTTCTTCTGAAGGAAAACAAATTAACTCTTCAACTATTCAGAAAATTGTTTTGGCAAGATGTATCATCAATCAACCTAAATTATTGTTTTTAGAAAATCCTTTAGACAAATCAGACGAACAAAGTTGTAGAGAAATTTTAGATTATTTAATAGACGAAAAACATCCTTGGACAATAATTGTAAGTAGTAAAAACAGTTATTGGAAACAAATTTGTAAACAAACTATTCTTTTAGACAAAGGAGAATTAAAATCTTTATAAGACATGCTTAACATAACTAAAAATAGAATTGACAAATTTGTAAAAATTGAACAATTCAAATCGACACAAATTTTTAAAGAGCAAAGGCATTACAAAGTAATTCGAAAAATTATTTGGGCATTTGTAATATTAGTGATTTTGTTTTTATTTCTGCCTTGGACACAAAATATTCAAGGTCATGGAAATGTAACAACTTTAAAACCAAATCAACGACCACAAACCATTCAAACTGTAATTGCAGGTAAAATTGAAAAATGGTATGTAAACGAAGGTGATTTTGTAAAAAAAGGAGATACCATTCTGTTTATTTCCGAAATCAAAGAAGATTACTTAGACCCTAATTTAATTGAAAATACAGGCAATCAAGTTAAAGCAAAAGAAAATGCTGTTATATCTTATGCTGACAAAGTAAAAGCTTTAGAAGCACAAATGAGTGCTATTCAAAACGAAAAAAACTTAAAATTAAAACAGGCTCAAAACAAATTAAAACAAGCATATTTAAAAGTTCAAAGTGATAGTATTGATTTTGAAGCTAGCAAAACCCAACTTAAAATAGCACAAACGCAGTATACTCGTTCTGTTAATTTAAACAAAGAAGGTTTAAAACCAATGACAGATGTTGAAGAAAAGCGAATGAAATTACAAGAAACAGAAGCAAAAATTATTACGCAAGAAAACAAATTCATAACAAGCAAAAACGAAGTATTAAATGCTACTATGGAATTGAATCGTATAAGTGCTGAATATGCGGAAAAAAATGCCAAAGCTAGTAGCGATAAGCAAACTGCTATGAGTTCGCAATTTGACACAGAAGCACAGGTTAATAAATTAAAAAACCAATACAAAAACTACCAAATAAGAAATGGTTTGTATTATATCACGGCACCTCAAGACGGATATATAAATAAAGCATTGCAATCAGGAATTGGAGAAACTATTAAAGAAGGAACATCTATTGTTAGTATTATGCCAGCCAATTATGACATTGCTGTTGAAACATACATAGACCCTATGGATTTTCCATTAATAAATAAAGGCGAAAAAGTTCGTGTTTGGTTTGATGGATGGCCAACAATTGTATTTAACGGATGGCCAGGAGTTTCCTATGGAACTTTTGGTGGAGTTATTGTTGCCAAAGAAAATTTCATTAGTGCTAACGGAAAGTATCGAGTTTTGATTGCTCCAGATCCTGAAGATAAAAAATGGCCAGAACAACTAAGCATTGGAGCCGGAACGCAAACAATAGCGTTACTTGATGATGTACCAATTTGGTTTGAAATATGGAGAACATTAAACGGTTTCCCACCAAACTTTTATCAACCTACAACAACTGAAAACATAAAAAAATAATGAAATCAAGACAATTTCAACTATTTATTTTCATTTTTTGGAGTTTGAATTTACTAAGTCAAAACACATCTAACGAATTCAGCTTTAATGAATTTCTAGGATATGTGAAAAAATACCATCCTTTAGTAAAACAAGCCGATTTAAAACTTAATGAAGCTCAGGCAAATTTGATGCTTGCACGTGGTGCTTTCGATCCAAAAATTGAAGTAGATTATAATAAAAAGCAATTTAAAGACAATGAATATTATTCGATTTTAAATAGCAGTTTTAAAATCCCAACATGGTATGGAATTGAATTAAAAGCAGGCTTTGACAATGCTGAAGGAATTTATGTAAATCCTGAAAACACGTTACCTAATAGTGGATTAACTTCTTTAGGGATTTCAGTTCCAGTTGGACAAGGCTTGTTTATCAATCAAAGAATGGCCGACATTAGAAAAGCTAAAATTGTTACCAGTTTAAATACTGCAGAAAGAAATCTTAAAGCAGTCGAAGTAATTCATGATGCAGCAATAAGTTATTTTAATTGGAAAAGAAGTCATGATGAAGTAAAACTTTACGAAGAATACTTAGAAAATGCTTTGATACGATATAATGGTGTTGCTAAATTAATTAGTGAAGGAGACAAACCTGCCATTGATAGTGTTGAAGCTGGAATTGTCGTAAAAACAAGAAAGTTAAACTTAGAAGAAGCCAAATTAAAATTCACAAAAGCAAGGCTAGAACTTTCAAATTATTTATGGCTTGAAAACAACATCCCATTAGAATTAAACGAAAATTTGTATCCTGAAAACTTATTATCAAAAACAATAAAAGAAACGCTTAAAATTAACGAATTCAATGAGATAGATTTAAACAATCATCCAAAAATTAAAGCTTTAGATGCAAAAATTGCGATACTAAATGTAGAAAGAAAATTAAAAGTGAATGCTTTGTTACCAAAATTAGATTTGAGTTACAATTATTTGTCTGAACCAAGTTATATTGATAATTATCGATTTGAAGATTATAAAATTGGGCTAAACTTTTCATTCCCATTATTTTTGAGAAAAGAACGTGGTAGCTTAAAATTAACCAAATTAAAAATTCAAGATTCCGAATTTGGTTTGCAATTTGAACGTAAAAATTTAGAAAATAAAATAAAAGTACAACAGCAAGAAATAATATCAATTGAAAAACAGCAGGATTATAATACTAAGCTTATTAATGATTACGTTACCTTATTGAATGCTGAAGACCGATTGTTTGAAATGGGAGAAAGTTCTTTATTTGTAATTAACTCAAGAGAAAACGCTTTAGTTTCGTCGCAAATAAATGGAATTTCATTAGAAAACAGATATTTAAATGCAGTTATTGGATTATTCAAAACACAAGCAAATCCTAATTAAAATCAACAAAAAATAAGTAATTCGTTTTATTTATAACTATTCATTTAAAAATTAATAAATTAGCGACCCCAAACTATTATGATGAAAAAAACAGTTTCTATTTTATTAATTTGCTTTCTATTCCTGAGCTATAACCTTTATAGTCAAGGAGGAGCGTCTTCATGTGCTCAATTAGCAGCAAATCCAACAGCCTACCAATCTTGTGCAACAAACGTTCCTTTTAGCAGTTCTGTTGGAGGAAATAGTGAAAGTTTTAATTCAAGTTGTATTCCTACACAATATGTAGGACCAACTTGGTTTTTTATTGAAATTGACACTCCAGGAAATGTCGTATTACAAATTAGTCAGCGAAATTTAAGTGGCGTTGGTACTGATGTTGATTTTGTATTATGGGGTCCTTTTCAAAATTTAAATAACATTTGTAGTCAACTTATTCCTGCTAACGAAGTTGATTGTAGTTATTTACCTGATGCTGTTGAAACAGTTAACATTCCAAACAGTAGTGCAGGTGATTTATACGTTATTGTAATAGATAATTATTCGGGACAACCAGGAAATATTACCGTATCGCAAACTGGAGGAACTGGAAGTACGAATTGTGACTTCCTTTCTTCGGTAACTTTAAATAATACAGATGGTTCTCTTTTAACTACTTTAGACTATTGCAAACCTGACACTAAAGAAATTGTCGCAACAATTGACATTACTGATTTTCCAGGATCACCAAGTAATCTTAGATTTAACTATACTTGGTATAAAGATGGTGTTCAAATAAGCACAGTTTCAAATTCTACGTCAGCAACAAATAGTATTACAGTAACTGAAAGTGGCATTTATAAAGTTGTTACTACAGCATATGACATTACGGTAAATCCGAGTGGGAATACGACTGGATTAAGAGAAAGTGAAGCTACAGCAGATTTAAAATTCCACGTAAAACCAGATGTAAGTATTACCAATACTAATACGGTTTGTTTAAATACAAACCCAATATTATCATCTACAATTATAAACAATGCCGATTTAGACTCAACTGTTGACGTTTTAAATTATCAATGGTATCGCAACAATGTATTAGTAAACGGAGCTACTACAAATAGCTTCACTCCTACTTTACCTGGTGATTATTTTGTAAGAGTAAGTAATTTACCTTGTTCTGTAACCGATTCGAATGTAATCCGAATAATAGCGAATCCAAATGTTCAAATTTCATCTAATACTACTATTTGTGAAAATGACAGCTACACAATTACTTCATCAAATACAAATGCAGGAATTAATAGTGGTTTAAGTTATCAATGGTTTAAAGATGGTGTTGCCATTTTGGGCGCAACAAATGCTGCTTATATAGTAAACAAATTCAATCAAGCTCTAAATACAACTTCACAGTATTATTTAGAAACGACTGAACAAGGAACTTGTAATAATATTTCCAACACTGTTTCAATTACTATTAATGCACAACCAATAATTAATACTGCTTTAACAACTTTGGAACAATGTGATTACATCAACAATACTCTAGATGGAATTGCAGAAACCAACTTATTACAATTGTATAATTATTTTACTAATAACACTCCTGGATTAACTCTTTATTTTTATTCAGATATTGCGTTAACACAGTTAATCAACAATCCTTCAAACTACATTAATACAAGTTCACCTTTTACACAAAATATTTATGTAAAAGCAGTTAATGAAAATGTAGTTCCAAATTGTACTTCAGCTGGGATTGGTAATTTTGTTTTACAAATTAATCCAACAAGCGTTGCTAATTATCCTGACATTCCTGCTGTATGCCCTGAATTGAATCAAAATTTCGGCTTCATCAATTTTGATGCTCAACGTGTTTTAATAAAAAATACATATTTCCCAAGTTCTGATGTATCAATTTCGTTTCATTTGACTACTTCGGATGCTTCAACAGGATTAAACGGACTAACAAATGCTAGTCAAATTCCTGTTGGAACAACTTTAATTTACACAAGAGTTATTTCGAACACAACACAAAGTTGTGAAGGAATTGGTACATTTAACGTAGTTGTAATTCAAGCGCCGTTACAAAACACAATAAATAATGAGTCTTTATGTCTTTTAGATTCGTATTTATTAAACAGTAAAGATGGAGAAGCACTTGCTGGACAAAACCCAACAGTTGTAGCTTCTTATTTCAATACTTTTGATAATGCACGTGATAATGTTTTAGTAATTAACAAAAATGTTTCACTACCATTAACTTTAGGAACTAGAACAATATTTGTTCGTTTGTTTGATTCTCTAACAGGATGTTTTTCAGTTGTAAGTTCTAATATTACGGTTTTCCCAAATCCAACAATTATACAGCCTTCTCCAATCCGTCATTGTGGAGATACAACTGCTGCTTTTGATTTGAATAGTAGAATTAATCAAATAACAAATGGCAACACTAACTATCAAGTAACTTTTTATGCAAATAATGCCGATTTAGTAGCAAACAATCCAATTGCAACACCTGATAGCTATACTAGTGCAACTGCAACAATTATTTGTAAAGTTGTAGATCCAACTAACTTTTCATGTGCGGCAACTACTACTTTAAATTTAGTTGTGATGTCACTTCCTGGAAGCAATTCAAACCCAACACCAATTGAATTATGTAACGATTCTGGCTTTGAATATTTTGATTTAACAACTAGAGAATTACAAATGGCTGGTGCTACACCAGTTAACACAATTGCTTTTAGATATTACAAAGAATTAGTGGATGCATTAGCAAATGGAAATGCAAACAGAATTTCTAATCCAAACAACTTTTTAAATACAACTATTAACTTCCAAAAAATATATGTTCGTTTGAACAGTAGAACAAACATTGATAGCGAAACCGGTGAATCTTGTTTTAAAATTTTAGAGTTAGATTTGCATGTAAGACCTTACCCTTTCAATCATCTTTTAAACGAACCGTATACAATTTGTATTGACCAACTGAATAACATTACTTATCCGGTTGAGATTAAAACGCAATTAAACAGTACGGATTATATTTTTCAATGGTTTAATGGACACGATGCAATTCCTGGAAATGAAATTAGTGGTGAGACCAATTCTTCTTTTGTAACATCAACTGTAGGATTATATTCTGTTCAAGTTACTAATATTTCTAATGCTGCAAACTGTTCGTCGATATTCAATTTAAGTACAGCAAACTCAATTGTACCAAATTCATTAACTATTACACCAGATGAATTAATAGCTTTTGATACAGAAAATACAGTAACTGCAATTGTTGCCCCTGCATCACCTGATTATTTATATTCAATTGATGGAACTTATTTCCAAGAAAGCAATGTGTTTACCAATATTCCTGGTGGGGATTACACCTTAACTGTAATCAATAAATTCGGATGTGGAGTTCTTACTGAAACGTTTACAATTGTTGATTATCCAAATTACTTTACACCAAATGGCGATGGACATAATGACACTTGGAATATCAAAGGAAGTGCTGCATTAGATGCTGCTGTAATTCGAATTTTTGATCGTTATGGGAAATTAATGAAACAAATAGACCCGAATGGTAATGGTTGGGATGGTACTTTTAACAACAAACCACTTCCTTCAACCGATTATTGGTTTACGATTGAATACACAAAAGACAATGTTACTAAAGAATTTAAAGGGCATTTTAGTTTAATAAGATAATCTCAGAAAAGCACAAATAAAAAAGCCTCCGTAAAACGGAGGCTTTTTTGCGTTTTATATCCAAAAAATATATTAATAACGACCTCTTGAGTTGTTATCTCTATTATTAGAATAACCACCTCTACTTCCACCAGAGTTACGATCGAAACTTCTTCTTTCGCCTTCTGGTTTTGGTTCAGATTTGTTAACAACGATTTTTCTACCTTCGATAGTTCCACCGTTTAATTCGTCGATTGCTTTTTGAGCCTCAGCATCATTAGCCATTTCAACAAATCCAAATCCTTTACTTCTTCCGGTAAATTTATCAGAGATAATTTTAACTGATTCAACAGCTCCATACTCTTCAAAATAACCTCTTAAATCTGCTTCCTCTACACTGAAAGGAAGACTTCCTACAAAAATGTTCATCTATGAAAAATTTAATTCCCCACAAAGGTAGACTATTTAATGTTGCCAAAAGGTTAAAGTTTGGTTTATTTTCAAAAACGAATCATTTTTTGTAAAAATTTAAAAATCAGATAGTTATTTTTTTAAAAAATTTTCAACAAGATTGCATTTTTTTTTAAAATATTAAAAACAAGAAAAAAAATATATGATTGTCTTTCTTGATTTTTTAACCTTGTTTTTATTACATATGGCAACCAGTCATTTCATAATATGCTTTTTCAATTGACTCTTGATGGATTGGATGCGCAATCTTAACTAATTCATTTACTCTTTGTTTTAATGTTTTACCATATAAATCAGCAATTCCATTTTCAGTAATAATATAATGTGCATGTGCTCTTGTTGTCACTACACCAGCACCTTGTTTTAAATAAGGAACAATTCTACTTTCGCCTCTTTTTGTAATTGACGGTAAAGCGATAATTGCTTTTCCTCCTTCACTTAATGACGCTCCACGGATAAAATCCATTTGTCCTCCTACACCTGAATACATGGTACTACCAATAGAATCAGCACAAACTTGGCCCGTTACATCTACTTCAATAGCTGAATTGATAGCCACCATTTTTGGGTTTCTTCTAATTCTAGCCGTATCATTTACCATAGAAGATTCTTTCATTTCAATAAACGGATTATCATTAACGTAATCATACAAACGTTTTGAACCCATTAAAAATGTTGCCAAAGCTCTTCCTCTTAAAGTACCTTTATAATTACAATTAATTACGTCTTTTTCAATTAAATCAATTACACCATCCGAGAACATTTCGGTATGCAATCCTAAATCTTTGTGATTTGTCAATTTACTTAAGGCTGCATTTGGAATAGAACCAATCCCCATTTGAAGCGTACTTTTATCTTCAATTAATGAAGCAACATATGCTCCAATTTTCTCTTCCTCGACTGTAAAAGGAGCAACTTCATGCGCATAAATTGGAACATTAACTTCTACCAAATAATCAATTTCTGAAACATGTAGAATTCCATCACCAAAAGTTCTTGGCATATTTGGATTAACCTGTGCTATAACAATTTTAGCATTTTCAATAGCCGCTACAGAAGCTTCAACTGAAACTCCTAATGAACAATACCCGTGAATATCTGGAGGAGAAACATGAATAAACGCCACGTCTAACTTCAATACATTTTTACGAAACAATAATGGTAATTCACTCAAAAAAACTGGCGTATAAGATCCGTTTCCTGCTTTTAATGTATGACGAACATTAGCTCCTATAAAAAATGAATTCACATGAAAACTATCGGCTAATTCAGGATTAGCATAAGGCGCATCACCTTCGGTGTGTAAATGACAAACTTCTACATCTCTAAGTTCAGAAGCTCTATCTGTTAATGCTTTTGTTAAGATTGTTGGTGTAGCTGCCGCGGCTTGAACGTAAACTCTATCGCCACTTTTTACTACTTGTACAGCTTCAGCTGCAGTTACATATTTTCCCATACCTAATGAAATTTATACTGCAAAATTACTTTCTAATTTAGGGATAAAATATGACAATTCTCATATTTGGTTAACGGTTTTAGATTAAAGATAACTGCTTAAAACAAAATAAAATTGAATTTTTAAATTGTACTTATAATTGAACTTGAATTCGTATTTTTGCTTCGAAATTTTGCATTATGATTGTAATTAAAACATTAGAAGAAATAGAATTAATGCGCGAAAGTGCTTTGATTGTTTCAAAAACATTAGGAATGATTGCTAAGGAAATTAAACCTGGCGTTACTACTTTATATTTAGACAAATTAGCGGAAGACTTTTTGCGTTCGCATGGTGCTGAACCTGCCTTTTTAGGAATGTATGGTTTTCCAAATTCTCTATGTATGAGTCCAAATACACAAGTAGTACATGGAATTCCTAACAATGTTCCATTACAAGATGGTGATATTATTTCTGTGGATTGTGGCGCTTTAAAAAATGGTTTTTATGGCGATCACGCCTATACTTTTGAAGTTGGTGAAGTAGCTCCTGAAACAAAAAAATTATTACAGGTTACTAAAGAATCATTATACGTTGGAATTCGCGAAACTAAAGTTGGGAATCGAGTTGAAGATATCGGACATGCAATTCAACAATATTGCGAAAGTCATGGTTATGGAGTTGTTCGTGAATTATGTGGACATGGTTTAGGAAGAAAAATGCACGAAGATCCTGAAGTACCTAACTATGGAAAACGTGGCCGTGGAAAAAAACTTGTGAACGGAATGGTTATCGCTATTGAACCTATGATTAATATGGGAACCAAAAACATTAAACAACATAAAGACGGTTGGACTATAACAACTGCTGATGGAAAACCAAGTGCTCATTTTGAGCATGATGTTGCAATTGTAGATGGCAAACCTGAATTATTATCAACTTTTGCATATATCTACGAAGCTTTAGGAATTGTTAGTAATGAAGAAGATGGCTTAAGACAAAAACCATTAGTATTGTAATATAACTCATTTAATGTATGAATTGTAAAACTTGTGATTTTCAACTTGAAAGTACTTCCAATTATTGTTCTAATTGTGGTTCTAAAATAGTACATGAAAGACTTTCTTTATGGGGAACTTGGGAAGAGTTTGTTGGTCCATTTTTTAGTTGGGATAATAATTTCTGGAGAACTTTTTTCGGTTTATTCAAAAACCCTAAAGATGTGCTAGAGGCTTATATTAATGGTGCTAGAAAAAAATACTTTCAGCCTTTTTCATACATTATTTTGTATGCTACAATAGCTGTTTTTTTCTATAAATTCTTTCCAATGGAAATCATCACCGATTATTCTGAAAGTTTTTCGGGTGGATTTAAAACAGCAAATACAGCTGCAAAAACACCAAAGATTGACATGAATGCTTATGTAGAAACTATTATGAGCTATTACAACTTTTTTGTTTTGCTTTTAATTCCGGTTTATGCATTAACTAGTTATATCATTTTTTACAAAAGAGGTCACAACTTTTTTGAACATTTGGTTTTCAATAGCTATTTACAAACCAATTTAGGATTCATTTCGCTTATTTTACAAGTGATTTTAGTGAATTTCTCAGGAATGAAATTTGGAACTTATTCCATCTTATTCATGCTATTATTTATATCATTCACCTTATACGCTTTTAAAAAATTATACAATCAAACACTTAAACAAAGTATTATTTCTGCCATTAAATACATATTTATATTTGCAGCAATGTATTTAGCAATAATTATCTTTTTTTCTATTGTATTCGGAATTATATACGCCATAACTTTAATGAAATGAAAAAACTATTTAAACTTATATTAAATACTATTCCTCGTCCAATCTTAATTCGATTAAGTATTGTGGTGCGACCAATATTAGCCTTTTTATTAAAAGGAAATCGTTTTACCGATCCTATTGATGGGAAAAGCTTTCGTATGTTTTTACCTTATGGTTATGGAACACAACGTAATAATGTTTTATCGCCAAGTACACTTTCATTAGAAAGACATCGATTATTATGGTTGTATTTACAAAATGAAACCGATTTTTTTACGGCTCCTAAAAAAGTATTGCATTTTGCACCAGAGCAAGAATTTTACAAGCGTTTTAAAAAGCAATCGAATTTAGATTACACTACTACTGATTTGTTTTCGCCTTTAGCTGATGTAAAAGCTGATATTTGCAATTTACCATTTGAAGACAATTCGTATGACATTATTTTGTGTAATCATGTTTTAGAACATATTCCCGATGACACAAAAGCGATGCAAGAACTTTATCGCGTTTTAAAGCCTGGCGGAATGGGAATCTTTCAAATCCCGCAAGACTTATCAAGAGCTATAACTTTTGCAGATGATTCGATAACTGACCCAAAAGAAAGAGCTAAAATATTTGGACAATACGACCACGTTAGAGTTTACGGAAGAGATTATTTTGACAAATTAAGAAGCATTGGTTTCAAAGTTGATGAAGTAGATTACACCAAAACAATTACTCCAGAATTAGTAGAAAAATATTGTTTAGCAAAAGGAGAAATAATTCCTGTTTGCTACAAATAAAAAAATCCCGTAATCATTATAATTACGGGATTTTGAATTTAACAACAACCCCTTTATTCTTCAGGCATTAACATACCTATTACTTTATCTTTAGAAAGATACTTTTTAGCAATATCTTGAAGATCTTTAACTGTTAATGCATTTAATTTTTCTTCAAACTGGAATATCTCCTCTGGATTAACATCATCGGTATAAGCACGTTTTAATATTGTCATCCAATATCTATTTTCCTTTAAGTTTTCTTTATATTCTAATCTTGAAGCTTCTTTAAATTTATCCAAATCTTTTTGTTCTGGACCATTTGTAATTAACTTATTTAATTCTCTTAATGCCGATTCTGTAAGTTTTTCAGCATTTTCTGGCCCACATGGGAATGAAATTGAAAAATTATAACTTCCGTAAGGCACTTTACTCATACTTCCTCTAGCTCCTACTCCATAAACTCCGCTTTCATTTTCTCTTAGCTCTTCAACTAATTTAATAGTCAATACATCACCAATTGCTTTAAATATAAAAGCTTCTTTTGCGTCGTATTTTGTATCGCCATAAAACAAAATATTCACATTACTTTTCGGATCTTTTCCTTTATTAACAACTTTTTTATGTGTTCCTTTTAACATTCTATAACCAAGGTCTTTTGCTTTTTCCTTAGTGTTTTTATCTGAAGGTAATGAAGCAATATATTTAGTTACAAAAGATTCTAATTGCGCTTCGTCAAAATTTCCAACAAAGTAGAAATTAAAATCGGCAGCATTTGCAAAACGTTCTTTATATTTTTTATATGCTAATTCATAGTCAGCTTTATCAAAATCTTCTTCTTTTGGAAAACCTTTATATCTAGGATTTTCTTTGTTTAAATAAGTATAAAATTCATTTGAAAAATAAGACGCTGGTTGCGACATCATGTTTGCCATAAATCCTTTCTGTTTTGAAATAAAACCTGCAAAAGCATCTTTATCTAAATTCAAATCAGTAAAATAAGCATAGGTCATTTGGAATAAATATTCTAAATCTTTCGGAGTAGACGAACCATTTAATCCTTCATAAATTCCACCAACATAAGGATTTACTCTTGCGATTTTTCCTGTCATGAATTTATTGATATCATTTTTAGACATTCCAGAAAAACCTGCTTCAGATAAACCTCCCATTGCTAATGAAACTTTAGCCATTTCATCATTTGAAAATAAATTTGAACCTCCAAAACTAATAGCTTCAAACATTACCTGATCGTTTTTAAAATCAGTCTTTTTATAAACAACAGTAGCACCATTTGAAAGTTTTAATGTTGTTGTTCCTAATTTTGCATTTGTTTCTTTAGAGACTATGCTTCCTTCTTTAACTTGATTTCTCAATAAACTTTCAGAAACTTTTGTTTCTTTATAAGCAGTTAATTCATTTTTATTTACAACTAATGAATTTAAAACATCTTGCTCTGTTGGTTTTACTAATCCATCTTTTTCAGGTCCAGTTAAAACAACTACTCTATTATCTTCTTTTAAATATTTTGCAATCAAACCGTTTGTTTCTTCAACAGTAATGGTTGGCAACATTTTTTTAAAGATATCAAACGTCCATTCAATACTTGGAATAGGTTCTTTTTCTAAGAAATTAGATTGATATTCTGAAACAAAATTTTCAGATTCACTTTTTTCTCTTTCGTTGTATTGTCTTTCAATTTGTGATAAAAATTCAGCTTTAGCTCTATCCAATTCACCTTGAGTAAATCCAAACTGTCTTACTCTTTCATTTTCTTTTACCAAAACTTTTAATGCCTCAAGTTGTTTATCCTGTGCAACCATAGCAAAAGATTGAAACGCTTCTTTTGTTCTTGCCCAAGTTCCTCCATGATATGTATAACCAAAATTGAATGGCGGATTTGGACTGTTTTGTAATTCTTCTAATCTATTATTCAACATCGTTGAAAAAAGACCTTTTGCTAAATACTCTTTAAAATCGCGAATAGTAACCATTTTCTTAGGAGCATCATAATCTTTATACAACAATTGAACCTGAGTAAATGCAGCTTCTTTATCTGATTCTACTGCTACAAAAGTTTCTTTGTGATTAGGAACATCATACGTTTTTCTTTCTTTTTGTTTTTTAGGATTTTTATAATTGCTAAAATGTGCAATAATTTTTTTCTCCATTTCAGCCACATCAATATCACCTACAACAATAACCGCCATTAAATTAGGACGATACCAATCTTTATAAAAACTAGTTAATTTGTCATACGTGAAGTTTTCTAAAATTTCCTTTTGACCTATAGGAAGACGTTTCGCATATAACGAATTATACATCATTTTAGGCATAAAACGTCCCATCATTCGCTTATCAGCACCAAGACCTAAACGATATTCTTCTAAAACGACACCTCTTTCTTTATCAATTTCCTCAGGAGTTAATGTTGTATTAAAAGCCCAATCTTCTAATATTTGAAATCCTTTTTCAACTTTCTCTTTATCGTCTGACGGAATTGGTAAAAAGTAAACAGTTTCATCAAAACTAGTATAAGCGTTTAAATGTTGTCCAAATTTAACTCCAATACTTTGAAGATAATTTACCAATTCGTTTTTTGGAAATCGTTTAGTACCATTGAAACACATGTGTTCCATAAAGTGCGCCAAACCTTGTTGTTCATCCGTTTCTTGGATAGAACCAGCATTAACTACTAAACGTAAATCTACCTTATCTTCAGGCTTTGCATTTTTACGGATATAATACGTTAATCCATTAGAAAGTTTTCCGATTTTTACATTTGGATCAGTCGGAATAGGATCTTCAAGCTTGTAGTCCTGAGCAAAAAGAAATGCCTGAACAAACAGCAATAAAGAAATAGAAAATTGAAATTTCTTCATAAAATTTGATTTTGTTTGGATAAAATTATCTTTATAACTACAAAATCAAAAGTTTATTATGCAAGTTTTAACAATTAAATTCTTATTTAGAATTAGTCTTTTATTAAACTCTTGAAATTTTCTGTTGTAAACTGCTGCATCTTATTATTCGAATCCGAATATAAAAGCATGACATATAATTCAGGATGATTTTGTAAAAAAGCTTTACTTTCATCTAAACTCATCAACATAAAAGCTGTTGCATAACCATCTGCCAAACCCGCAGATTTTGACAAGATAGTAGCGCTTAAAACATTGTTTTTTTGAGCAATTCCTGTTTTAGGATTAATGATATGAACAAATTTTTCACCTGTTTTTTCATCAATCATTACTTTTCTATAATTACCAGAAGTTGCCATTCCAAGATTCTCTAAATTTACTTTAGCAATTAATGTACGTTCTTCAGGTTTTTGTAAAGGATCATCTATTCCTACAACCCAATTTTTATTATCAATCGTGTTTTTACCGAGAGCAAATAATTCACCTCCAATTTCGACAATGGCATTTTCAATTCCTTTCGATTTTAAATAATTCACAACAACATCAACTGAATAACCTTGCGCAATTGCATTAAAATCGATGAAAGTTTGGTTGTGTTTTTTTGAAATGGTTTTATTTAGATTTAAAGCAATTTTATTAAAACCTACAAATTGTAACAAACTATCGATTTGTTTTGGAGCTAAATCTTGGTGCTTTTTATTGGGGCCAAAACCGTACGCATTTACTAAAACACCAATTGTTGGGTCGAATAAACCATTCGTTTCTTTATAAATTTGGTTGGAAAGTTGGAATGTTTCAGTAAAGAAATCATCCACAACAACAGTTGAATCTCCAGTATTTATTTTAGAAATTTTAGAATCAGGTCGATAAGTTGAAAGTGATAAATCGAAAGCAGTTAACAAAGAATCAATTTGATTTTTAGTTACTTTTTCTTCATTAGCAATATATTTTATAGAATAGGTACTTCCTTGTGCTTCGCCTTGAATGGTAAAAAAGTCACTTGTTTTAGTACACGAAACAAACAAAACAGTTACAAAAAGAAAACTACAAAATCTCTTTAATTCCTTCATAATTTAAAATATAATCTTGATTTTTTAAAATCGGTTTTTCGAAATCTTCTGCATTAGCAAAACCTACACCAGCAAATAAAACTTTAGCTTTTTTCTCTTTAGCATGATTAATGAAAGTTTCCATAAAAACCACATCATATTCGGCAGGATTATCTGGATAGGTAACGGCTTGTACCATTACAAAATGCAATGTGTTTGTAGGTTTATCTACACAAACAAATTGTGGGTGTTTTTTTAATTGGCTGTTAATAGCAATAAACTCAAATCCTTTTTTTTCAAGTTCTTTTCCCACGTGATTCATGGCCAAATGGTGTAAGTCTTGTAGTGATAATGCTTCCATGATACAAAGGTAGTTATTCTATTTGAATGCATAAAAAAACCGACTCATTTCTGAATCGGTTTTGATATATAAAATTTGGATTAACCTCCGAAGTCGTCGAAACGAACATTTTCTTTTGGCACACCCCAATCGTCACACATTTTTACAACTGCGTTATTCATCATTGGTGGTCCACAGAAATAGAATTCGATATCTTCTGGTGAATCGTGTAATTTCAAGTGATTATCGATAACTACGTTATGGATAAATCCTACGAAACCATCTCCTTCTCCATTTGGTCCATCTTTCACTTTCCAGTTATCTTCTGGTAAAGGCTCTGATAAAGCGATATGGAATTTAAAGTTAGGAAAATCTTTCTCTAAAGCTCTAAAGTGATCTACATAGAATAACTCACGCTTAGAACGACCTCCGTACCAATAGGTTACTTTTCTTCCTGTTTTAACTGTACGGAATAAGTGATATAAGTGCGAACGCATTGGTGCCATACCAGCTCCACCACCTACATACAACATTTCAGCTTCAGACTCATTGATGAAGAATTCACCATAAGGACCAGAAACCGTTACTGTATCACCTGCTTTTCTAGAGAAAACGTAAGAAGAAGCAACTCCAGGGTTCACTTTCATCCAATCGTTAGTAGCTCTATCAAATGGAGGTGTAGCAATACGAACGTTTAACATGATTTTTCTTCCTTCTGCAGGGTAAGAAGCCATAGAGTAAGCTCTTTCAACCAATTCGTTATTTTTCATAACTAAAGGCCATAATTTGAACTTATCCCACTCTACTTGGAATTTATCTGGTTCACCTGGGTGTTCCACAGGGTGAGCAGTAATATCGATATCCGTGAATTTAACCTCACAAGAAGGGATTTCAATTTGTATATAACCTCCAGCTTCGTAGTGCATATCTTCTGGTAACTCAACAATAAACTCTTTAATGAAAGAAGCTACATTGTAGTTAGAATATACTTTTGCTTCGAATTTTTTGATACCAAAAATTTCTTCTGGAACTTCGATAATCATGTCTTGTTTTACTTTAACCTGACATCCTAATCTCCATCCTTCAGCTAATTCTTTACGAGTAAAGTTTGGTATTTCTGTTGGTAATGGCTCACCACCACCATCTAATACTTTACATTTACATTGTAAACAAGAACCCCCACCACCACAAGCAGATGGTAAAAAGATTTTATTATTTCCTAAAGTAGTTAAAAGTGTTGCACCTCCACCTACTTCAATTTCGTTTTCACCGTTAATTTTAATCTTTACAGCACCCGAGTTTACTAATTTTGATTTTGCGTATAATAGCATAAACACCATTAGTAAAATTAGCGCTAAGAAAGCTAAAATCGAATATGTAATTAATTCAAACATAATTTCAATTTTTAATGTTATACTATTATTTAACTGTTTGAGTTGAATCTACTTTTACAGAATCAACAGCTACTTGAACTGAATCAACTACTGGAGTTTCAACAACTGCTGGAGCTGGAGCTTCAACTTTAACCTCAGGCTTTTTGTTTAATGCGTTAAGATCAATACCACCAAAACTCATGAAACCTACAGCCATTAAACCTGTTAAGATAAAAGTAATACCTAAACCTCTTAATGGAGCTAAAACATTAGAATATTCCATTTTCTCACGAATAGCAGCCATAGCTACAATTGCAATCATCCAACCTAAACCAGATGAGAAACCAAAAGTAACAACGTGACCGATATTTTGATAAGCACCAGTATCTACACGTAATTGCATAAATAATGAACCTCCTAAAATAGCACAGTTAACCGCGATAAGTGGCAAGAAGATACCTAATGAGTTATATAATGATGGAGAGAATTTCTCAACAATCATTTCTACTAATTGAACTAACGTTGCAACAACCGCAATAAAGATGATAAGATTTAAGAAACTTAAATCCATCGTTTTTAAAGATGGGTCTAACCAAGATAAAGCACCTGCTTCTAAAACATATTTATAAATTAAATAGTTTAATGGAACTGTAATTACTTGTACGAAAGTTACCGCAATTCCTAATCCAATAGCAGTTGATACTTTTTTAGATACAGCCAAGAATGAACACATTCCTAAGAAGTATGCAAACACCATGTTATCAATGAACATGGATTTTAAAAATATATTGATATATTCAAACATAGCTATTATTTTTTCTCAATTAATTTTTTGTTGATACCTCTTTGTACCCAGATAACAATACCTACTGTAATAAGAGCCATTGGTGCTAATAACATAAAACCATTATTAACATATCCGTGTGCATATGCTCCAGTTTTATCTACTGCATTTCCTAAGATTTCAATTCCGAAGATTTTTCCAGAACCTAATAATTCTCTGAAGAAAGCTACAATCATTAAGATAATTCCATATCCTAATCCGTTTCCAATACCATCTAAAAATGATTTCCATGGACCGTTACCTAAAGCGAAAGCCTCTAAACGTCCCATTACAATACAGTTTGTAATAATTAATCCAACGAATACCGATAATTGTTTACTTACGTCGTAAGCATAAGCTTTTAAGATTTGGTCTACTAAAATTACCAATAAAGCTACTACTACTAACTGAACAATAATACGAATACGGTTAGGAATTAAATTTCTAATTAAAGATACAATAACGTTACTTAACGCAACAACCGCCGTTACTGAAAGTGCCATTACAAAGGCATTTTTCATTTGAACAGTTACCGCTAAAGCAGAACAAATACCAAGTACTTGAACTGTTACTGGGTTATCGTCATTAAATGGATTTGTAATTAACTTAATATTACTTTTTGAAAATAATCCTTCTTTGTTGTTTTCTGCCATGACGATTATTTTTTAATAGATTTTAAATACTTCTCATAAGGTTTTAAACCTCTTACTAACATTTCTGTTACTCCATTTCCTGTTAAAGTAGCTCCTGAAATTGCATCAACTTCACCGTCTGCTTTATCATCTCCACCAGCATATCCTTTGATTACTTTAAGACCTTGTAAGTTTCCATTAGCATCAAAAATACTTTCTCCAACAAAACGTTTTTGAAAATAATCTTGTGTAATTTCTCCTCCTAATCCTGGAGTTTCTGATTTATGATCAAAAACGATACCATCTACTTTTAAGTTTTCATCAACTGAAACATATCCCCAGATAGCATCCCATAATCCCATTCCTCTTACTGGAATAACATAGAATTTTTTACCGTCTTTTTCTGCATTAAAGATTGGAAATTTCCCTTTTACTTTAGCAATATCAACTGTAAAAGCTTCTTTACTTATTTCGTTACCGTTTTCATCAAAAACAGCTTCACTAATAATGTGTTTTTTATATGCCTCTTCAGAAGCATCTCTATCTACAGCAACTCCAAACGATTTAAGGATGTACTGCATTTTTTCTTTCTTAATGTTTGCTTCTTGATCTGGCTTTAAAGCTGTTGCAGCAAATGCTAAAGCAGAAGCTACTAAAACAACCATAACAGTCGCAAACAAAAATGTATATCCGTTACTTTCTCTATTCATGATTACGCAGATTTTAATTGTTTTGCTTTAGCCAATCTTTTCTTTCTCTTAGTAATGTTTCCATTAACTACGAAATAATCGATAGTTGGAGCTAAAGTGTTCATTAATAAAATAGCTAACATTACTCCTTCTGGATATGCAGGGTTGAAAACTCTAATAGTGATACTAAAGAATCCAATTAATAAACCATAAATGATTTTTCCTTTATCAGTTTGAGCTGCAGATACAGGATCTGTTGCCATAAACACAATACCAAAAGCAAAACCTCCAACTACTAAATGATTTACCCAATCAAAGTTCATTAAAGCAGTTAAACCTACAGCATTGAACATTAATGCCGTTGCAGCAGCACCAACTACTCCAGAAACCATAATTTTCCAACTACCAACTCCTGTTGCAATTAACACAAATGCACCGATTAAAATAGCTAACACAGAAGTTTCACCTACTGAACCTGGAATAAATCCTAAGAACATTTCCATAGTTGAGTACGCTACTTCTTTACCTTGTGCTAATGAACCTAAAATTGTTTCTCCTGAAACTCCATCAATAGTTGAAGCATCACTAACCCAAATTTTATCTCCCGACATAAATGTAGGATAAGCAAAGAATGCAAATGCACGTGCTAATAAGGCTGGGTTGAAAACGTTCATTCCTGTTCCTCCAAAAGCTTCTTTACCAATAACAACTGCAAAAGCAACTGAAATAGCTAACATCCACAATGGGAAATCAACTGGCATAACCATTGGAATTAATAAACCAGATACTAAGTATCCTTCGTTTACTTCGTGACCTCTAAAAATTGCAAAAGCAAACTCAATACCTAATCCTACTGCATAAGAAACAATAATCATTGGTAACACTTTCCACAATCCGTGTAAGAAGATATCCATAAATGGAGGTAAAACACCATCATTCAATTGAATAAAATGTTGGTAACCTGCATTATAAATCCCGAATAATAAAGCTGGAACTAAAGCTAAAACCACAGTAATCATGGTTCTCTTTAAATCTACAGCATCTCTAATATGTGCTCCATGCTTTGTAGTATGATTAGGCACGTATAAAAACGTATCTAATGCATTGATTGCAGGTGCAAATTTTTCAAATTTTTGCCCTTTCTCAAAAGGCTTTTTAATTTGGTCTATTTTATCTCTTAAAAACTTCATAGCTATTATCCTACTTCTTTAATCATTAAATCAAGAGCTTCACGAATGATTTGTTGTGCTTCTAATTTAGATGTGTTAGTATAATCAATTAAAGCAAAATCTTCTGGAGCTACTTCGTAAATTCCTAAGCTTTCCATTTTATCGATATCACTTGCCAAACAAGCTTTTAATAATTGCATTGGAAAAATATCAAGAGGCATAACTGCTTCCATTTCTCCTGTTACAACTAAAGCTCTTTCTTCACCGTTTAAATTGGTGTTAGGTGCATATTTTTTTCCTGGCATTAACCATGATAATCCTGTTCTTGATGCACTATGAACACTTGGCGACGCAAATGGCATCCATCCAAACATTCTGTAAACATTTCCTTCAGGAATTACAGTTACCGTATTACTATAGAAACCTAAATTTCCATCCATATTTACTTTAGCTCCTGTTAAAACATCTCCAGAAATAACTCTCACGTTATCACCTTCAATTTTACCAGCAACTAAATCAGAAACAGCTGCACCAGAAATTACGTTGTAATATTGAGCATCTTTAACTTCAGAACCTGCTAAAGCAACGGTTCTTGTCGCATTAAATTTCCCAGTTAAAAATAATTCTCCAATAATAGCAACATCTTGTGGTGTTACTGTCCAAACTCTTTCACCTGCGTTAATAGGAGAAATTTTTGCAATCTGAACTCCAACATTTCCAGCAGGATGAGGACCATATACTTGATGTAAAGAAACACCTTTAACATCACTAAAAATAGATTTTCCTTTTCCTTTAACTGATAAATGAACTTTACCTGATGTTAATTTCGTTAAAGCATCGATACCAACTTGAAAAGCCTCTAATTTGTTAGCTAAAACAAACTCAACATCCGCTGCCAAAGGAGCTGTTGCATGAGCTGAAATAAAAATAGCTTTTGGAGTATCAGCTGAATTAGCAATCACATCATAAGGACGCTGATTGATAAATGGCCAACATCCAGAAGCTAACAAATGTGCTTTTACTTCTTCTGTTGATAAATCGTTAGGATTTTTCTTGCTATGCTCAACGAAAACATCTTGAGAATCTGCAGCAATAAGAATCTCTAAAATGACTCTTTTTTCACCACGTTTGATTTCTTGAATTTTTCCGCTTACAGGAGCAACAAACTTAACTTTCTCATCTGCTTTAGAATAGAAAATCACTTCTCCCGCTTTTACGTTATCACCTTCTTTTACAACCATCTTAGGATTAACTCCATGAAAGTCAGAAGGTTTAACAGCATAGACTTTCGAGCGAGTGGTGTCAGCTATCTTATGAGCCGCTTCACCCTTCAACTTAAGGTCTAAACCTTTTTTAATTCGAATGTCTTTTGACATATTTTTGAAGATATGAATGTTAAAAAATTTACTATAAAACGTGCAAATTTAATCAAATACATTATAGCGAACCAAAAATAAAGTTGGAGATTTGCTTTATTTATAATTATTCTAAATTAATTAAGATTAATATATGAATTGGAATGGTATTTGTTTTCAAACTTTTGTTATTTTTACATTCTTATTACATATAAAATGAACAAAATTAGCTACATAATTTGCTTGCTTTTTTGCCAAATTGTTTTGGCTCAATCAGGAATTGAACAAGAACCTCCGTTTAATATTAAAACCATTTCTTTTGTTCAAAATAGAAATAATGTGGTTCCTTACTTTAAATTAGGGGAAGTTTTTGAACTTCAATTTGATGATTTATACGGAGACGAAGCCGATTACTATTACACTATTACACAATTCAATTATGACTGGTCTGCTCCTACCGATTTAGCAAAAGTGGAATATTTGAATGGAATGGATAACCAACGAATTATTACTTATGAAAATTCGTTTAATACCTTACAACTTTATTCTCATTACACACAAGTATTTCCAAATCGTTTTAACCAAATTACGAAAAGTGGTAACTACTTAATTTCGGTTTTAAACGACGAATCTGAAGTGGTTTTTTCAAGAAGGGTTGTGATTTACGAAGAACAAGTTTCAGTAGGTTTACTCGTTAGAAGAGCTAGAGATTTTGACAGCATCAATGAAAAACAAAACATTGAAATGACTATAAATTACGGAGACAGAACACTTCAAAATCCTATCCAAAATGTAAAAGTCACTATTTTTCAAAATGGAAATTGGGAAAATAGTATTTCCAATGTAAAACCACAATACACAATTGGTTCTGAACTAATTTACAGATACAATAAAGAAACACAATTTTGGGGTGGAAATGAAACTTATACGATTGACAATAAAATCATCCGAGCAACAAATAACACTGTTGCTCAAGTAACTTCGGGAGACAATATTTACAACACTTATTTATATGTAAATACCCCAAGAAGAACACATCCTTACACCTATTTCCCTGATATAAATGGCAACTTTTTTATTCAAAATGCCAATTCTTCAAATTCACAAATTCAAGCTGATTATTCTTGGGTATATTTTGCTTTAAACACTCCAAACATGTTAGACAAAAACATCTACATTGTTGGCATGTTTAATAATTATGCTTTAACAGAAGAATTTAAAATGGAATTCAATAAAAATTCTGGTTTGTATGAAAAGGCAATTTTATTAAAACAAGGTTTTACCAATTATCAATACGTTGTTACCGATAAATCAGGAAAAATTGATTACGCAAACACAATTGATGGAAACTTCTTTCAAACAGAAAATAATTATACTGCAATAGTATATTACAAAGGAAACAACGAAAGATACGATAGAGTAATTGGAATTGCCAATACAAACAGCGAAGTTATACGTAATTAAAAATGGGTAGAAAAGATTTAAAATACAGAGGTTCTGAGTGTTTAAATTGTGGAACAGCATTAGACATAAGCGAAAAATTCTGTCATCATTGTGGTCAATTAAACTCAACAAAAAAACTAACCATTAGTGATTTTATTGAAGAGTTTTTTGCAAACTTTTACGCTTACGACTCAAGATTAAGAAACTCTATTATTTCCATTTTTACTAAACCAGGTGTTTTAGCAAAAGAATTTAACGAAGGTAAAAGACATACTTACGCTAATCCGTTTCGTTTATTTTTAAGTGTTTCTTTATTACTATTCATTTCTTTTAATTTAACTGAGGGCGATTCGGATTCTAACACAAAAATAACTGAAAAAGATTTAAATAAAGAAAGACAAATTAAAGATAGTATTACCAACCAAATTCTCAAACAAAGTCCAAATCAAAAAAAGACTATGTAAATAAAATAATAAATGACACTATTGAATACAGCAAAGATTCTATTTACACAAAGCAATTTATAGACGAAAACATTTCTTCTGGATCAAAACCATTTATGTATACAATTTTATCGTTTAGAAATTTTCACAAAAAATATCCTGAAAAAACAGACGAACAGGCTCTTAAAGAACTTGGTCATGAAGTTAGTTTTCTAAACAAAACTTTTTATCACAAAGCGCGACTATTTAAAACCAATGAAATTGAACGAGAAATTTTTGATTATTTCTATGAAAAACTTCCTTTCTTCATCTTTTTATCGTTACCAATCTTGACTTTAATTTTTTGGATGGTATTTTACTCTAAAAACATCAATTATACAGAGCATTTAGTATTTTCATATAGCTTTTTTACTTTTATGTTTATTTGCTTAATGGTTTTCAATTTTATTGATTTCGTAAGTAGTGGATTAGCAACTTTTATCTCAGGAATTTCGTTTGCAATTCTCTTCCCAATATACTTTTATAAATCTTTAAGAAATTTTTATCAACAAAGCCGTTGGATAACTATTTTAAAATTTATACTTTTGAATCCGTTATTCTTTTTATTTCTAGGCATTTGCACTTTAGTAATGATGTTGATTGGAATAATTTTATTTTAAACTATGGTTAGTCAAATAACAAAAGGCATAAAGATTTCAGTTTTAACTAGTTTTGAAGGAACTTACTTCAAGAACTATAAGATTCATTTTGCCTTTAATTACCATGTTACTATCGAAAACCAAAGTAAAGATTCGGTTCAATTAACCACACGTCACTGGGAAATTTACGATGCTTTAAACACTTTAGAAGTTGTAGATGGCGAAGGTGTAATTGGAAAAAAACCAGTTATTAAACCAGGTGAAAGATACACGTATTCTTCAGGTTGTTTACTTTCGTCTCCAATTGGAGCCATGAAAGGTTATTTCAATATGGTGAATTTTACCTCAACAAGAAGCTTTAGAGTTATTATTCCTACTTTCAAACTTAGCGCACCTTTTGCTATTAATTAAAAGTTATCTCTTTTAAGCTAAGTAACTTTTGTTATCGATAATTCAAAATATACTTCGTATTTTTGCATTGGTTTACAATTAAACCATAAAACAGTACAAAATATTGTCTAATTTTCACTCAAGGACAATGTCCTAATTGAGGAAGCTAAATTACAACACCATGTTAAAAGGATTCTTTAATGTCCCAAAAGCGGTTAACGAACCCGTAAAATCGTATGCTCCAGGTTCTCCTGAAAGAGCAGCTGTTGCAGCAACTTATTCAAAAATGTGGAACGCTCAAGTTGAAGTTCCTTTATATATTGGTAAAGAAGAAATCAAAACAGGCGACACTAAAAAAATGTCGGCTCCACATGATCACCAACATGTTGTTGGAGTTTACCACCAAGCAGATAGAGCTTTAGTTGAAAAAGCAATTACATCTGCTTTAGAAGCTCGTAAAAATTGGGCAGCTTTATCTTGGGAAAATCGCGCTAGTATTTTCTTAAAAGCGGCTGAATTATTAGCTGGTCCTTACCGTGCTAAAATCAATGCAGCAACTATGATTGCGCAATCAAAAACAATTCACCAAGCAGAAATTGACTCGGCTTGTGAATTAATTGATTTCTTACGTTACAACGTAGAATTCATGACTAAAATCTACGCGGATCAACCAGCATCTACTTCAGATATGTGGAATAGAGTTGAATACAGACCATTAGAAGGATTTGTATACGCAATTACACCATTTAACTTTACAGCTATCGCAGGAAATTTACCATCGAGCGCTGCTTTAATGGGGAATGTTGTTGTATGGAAACCAGCTGCAACTCAAGTATATTCTGCTAATGTAATTATGCAAGTTTTCAAAGAAGCAGGTTTACCAGATGGTGTTATCAATATGGTAATGGGAGATTCTGGAATGGTTTCAGATGTAATTTTATCAAATCCACACTTAGCTGGAGTTCACTTTACAGGATCAACAGGAGTTTTCAACGACATTTGGAAAACTATCGGAAATAATATTGCAACTTATAAAACGTATCCAAGAATTGTTGGAGAAACTGGAGGAAAAGATTTCATCATTGCACATCCATCAGCTAATGCAAAACAAGTAGCAACCGGAATTTCTCGTGGTGCTTTTGAATTCCAAGGACAAAAATGTAGTGCCGCATCACGTGTTTACATTCCACAAAGTTTATGGCCAGCAGTAAAATCACATTTAGAAGCAGATTTAGCTTCAATGAAAATGGGTTCTCCAGAAGACATGAGCAATTTCATTACAGCAGTTATTTCAGAACCTTCATTTGATAAATTAGCACGTTACATTGATCAAGCTAAAAACGATAGCGATGCTGAAGTAATCATGGGTGGAAATTATGATAAATCAAAAGGTTATTTCATTGAACCAACGGTTATCTTAACTACAAATCCAAAATACAACACGATGTGTACGGAATTATTCGGACCAGTGGTTACGATTTATATTTACGAAGACGCAAAATGGTCTGAAACATTAAAATTAGTTGACGAAACTTCAGAATACGCTTTAACAGGCGCTGTGTTCAGCCAATGTCGTTATGCAGTGGAAGAAGCAACCGTTGCTTTACAAAATGCAGCAGGAAACTTCTACATCAACGATAAACCAACAGGTGCTGTTGTAGGAATGCAACCATTTGGAGGAGCAAGAGGTTCTGGAACTAACGATAAAGCAGGTTCATCTCAAAACTTATTGCGTTGGGCTTCAGTTAGAACAATTAAAGAAACTTTCGTAACACCAGAAGATTATAAATATCCGTTTTTAGGTTAATCCGAAATACGAAGTAGAAATAAAAAACCCGATTTTCATTTGAAAATCGGGTTTTACTTTTTATAGCTAAACACTAATTACTTTTCACTATTCACCTATTTCTTATACTTCAACGGCAAATGCACCACTTTCTTAGTTTCAAAAAACTCATCTGAAAAGAAATCGGATAAATTATATTGTGTTGCTTTTGGGAAATCCTTTAATTCTTCGGTTAAATCGCCGCCTTTTAAATATAAAATTCCGTTAGCTAATTCGTGGTTTTGTTTTTTAGCTACTTTATCATCGACCCATTTTACAAAATCAGGCATATTGGTTACGGCACGACTTACAATGAAATCAAATTCTTGTTTCACTAATTCGGCACGTTTTTGTTCGGCTTTTACATTTTTTAATCCTAAACTTGCAGCTACTTCATTCACTACACGGATTTTTTTCGCAATTACATCAATCAAATAAAAATCAACTTCTGGAAATAAAATTGCTAATGGAATTCCAGGAAACCCACCACCTGTTCCAACATCCATAATTTTAGAACCTGGGCGGAACTCGATAATTTTTGCAATCCCAAGTGAATGTAAAACGTGACGCGTATATAATTCGTCGATATCTTTTCGTGAAATCACGTTAATTTTGGCATTCCAATCTTCGTATAAACCTTGTAATTTTTGAAACTGAAGTATTTGATTATCAGATAAATCAGGAAATTGCATTAAAATGGCTTCCATTAGTTAAATTTTACACAAAAATACGCTTTTTAGTGAATAAAAAATGATGATTATCATAAATGAAAAAATTATAATAATTATCTTTGACGAAATTTGAATATTAAAATATGAATACCACAACCCCGATTTTTTCAAAAGAGGACAATCTGAAATTTTTCAGAACTTTAAATAAACGAGTAAACGACTATTTTAAAGAAAACAAAATAAACAAAACTGGAAACTGGAAATTGCACTTAAAAACAATTGTGATGTTCAGCCTTTTTCTAACACCATACTTCTTCTTATTAGCAATGGATATGCCTTTCTGGGTATATTTATTACTTAATGTCGTTATCGGTATCGGTATGGCAGGAGTTGGAATGAACGTAATGCATGACGGAAATCATGGTGCATATTCAACAAAATCTTGGGTAAACAAATTAATGGGCGGAAGTATTTATATTTTAGCTGGAAATGTTTATAACTGGCAAGTACAACACAATGTTTTACACCATACATATACCAACATTATTGGTCACGATGAAGATTTAGAAGCGGGAAGAATTTTACGTTTTTCTAAAACTGCAAAATGGTATAGTCACCACAGATTTCAACATTATTATTCTGTTTTCTTGTATGGATTATTAACTTTCAATTGGGCTATCACTACTGACTTCCTTCAAATGAAACGTTATTTAAAAAGACAATTATCTTACGGAGAAGCAAAAAGCCCAGCATTCCAATGGACAACTTTGATTGTTACAAAAGCAATTTATTTCTCAATTTGGTTAGTTTTACCAATGCTTTTAGGAATTACTTGGTGGAAAGTTTTATTTGGTTTCGTAGTAATGCACTACACTGCGGGATTAATTTTAAGTATTGTATTCCAATTAGCACATGTTGTAGAAGATACTGTAAACCCAATGCCAGATGAAAATGGCGAAATTGAAAACACTTGGGCTATTCACCAATTATTTACAACTGCTAACTTCGCACCTAAAAATTGGATTGTAAATTATTACACAGGTGGTTTAAATCACCAAATTGAGCACCATATTTTTCCAAACATTAGCCACATTCACTATGATAAGATTGCAGAAATTGTAAAACAAACTGCAAAAGAATGCAACTTACCATATCATGAGTTCAAAACTACTCGAGAGGCAATTGCATCGCACTTTAAGCACTTAAGAGAACTTGGCAGAAAACCACAATTAGCATAATAAATTAAGAGACGCGAGAAATCGCGTCTTTTGTATTAACTATAATAACTAACACACAATGAACCCGTTATCGGACAGAATCAACAATTTAGCTGTATCACAAACGTTAGCTATGGCAGCTTTAGCTAGAGAATTAAAAGCACAAGGAAAAGACATTATCAGCCTTAGTTTAGGAGAGCCTGATTTTAACACTCCAGACTACATCAAAGAAGCTGCAAAAAAAGCAATTGACGAAAATTATTCAGCTTACACACCAGTAGAAGGTTATGCAGAATTAAAAGAAGCAATTTGTAAAAAATTTAAAAGAGATAACAACTTAAATTTTTCACCATCTCAAATTGTTGTTTCAACTGGAGCAAAACAATCTTTATATAATATTGCTCAAGTAATGTTAAACGATGGAGACGAAGTTATTCTTCCTGCTCCATATTGGGTTTCTTATTCAGAAATTGTAAAATTATCTGGTGGTGTTCCTATTGAAGTTCCAACTTCAATTGAAACAAATTTTAAAATTACACCTGCACAATTAGAAGCTGCAATTACACCAAAAACTAAAATGATGTGGTTCAGTTCTCCTTGTAATCCTTCTGGAATGATTTACAGCAAAGCAGAATTAGAAGGATTGGTTGAAGTGTTAAAAAAACATCCAAACGTGTATGTTGTTTCTGACGAAATTTACGAACACATTAATTATACTGGAACTTATTGCAGTATTGGTTCAATTCCAGGAATGGAAAACAACACAATCACTGTAAACGGAGTTGCTAAAGCTTTCGCCATGACTGGATGGAGAATTGGTTATATTGGCGCACCAGAATTTATTGCAAAAGCATGTACAAAAATTCAAGGTCAAGTAACTTCAGGAGCTAATTCTATTGCACAGAGAGCAACTATTGCTGCTATTGAAGCTGAGCCATCAAAAATCAAATACATGGTAGATGCTTTTTACCAAAGAAGTATTATTGTTTATGATTTGTTATCAGAAATTCCAGGTTTTAAAGTAACCAAACCAGAAGGAGCTTTCTATTTCTTCCCAGATGTTTCATATTATTTTGGAAAAACTTTAAGAGGTAAAGAAATAAAAGACGCTAATGATTTTGCTATGTACTTATTAGCCGAAGCAAATGTTGCAACGGTAACTGGTGATGCTTTTGGAAATCCAAACTGTATTCGTTTATCATATGCAACTAGCGAAGAATTATTAAGAGAAGCCGTAAAAAGAATTAAAGAAGCAGTAGCTTAATACTATATGCCCCAAGTTTTCTTGGGGCTTTTTTATAAAAATTATGAATAAAAAAATTGTATTACTAGGATCAGGAGAACTTGGAAAAGAATTTGTAATTGCAGCACAACGTATTGGTCAAACAGTAATTGCTGTTGATAGTTACGAAAACGCACCTGCTATGCAAGTTGCAGATGGTTTTGAAGTAATTAATATGTTAGATGGTGCAGAATTAGATAGAATAATTGCAAAACACAATCCTGATTTTATTGTTCCTGAAATAGAAGCAATTCGTACAGAACGATTTTATGATTACGAAAAACAAGGAATAACCGTTGTTCCATCTGCTAAAGCGGCAAACTTTACTATGAATAGAAAAGCTATTCGAGATTTAGCGGCTAAAGATTTAGGATTACGTACAGCAAAATACCAATACGCGACAACAGCCGAAGAATTGAAATCGAGTGTTGCTGCAGTTGGAATTCCATGTGTTGTAAAACCATTAATGAGTTCATCTGGCAAAGGGCAATCAACTATAAAATCAGAAGAAGATATTGAAAAAGCATGGAAATATGCTGTCGAAGGTTCTCGCGGCGATGTTGTTGAAGTAATCGTGGAAGCTTTTGTAAACTTTCATTCTGAAATTACCTTGTTAACTGTTACTCAAAACAACAATCCAACCTTGTTTTGCGCACCTATTGGACACAGACAAGAAAGAGGTGATTATCAGGAAAGCTGGCAACCAGCAAAAGTTTCAGATGCAGATCTAGCTGAAGCTCAAGATATGGCTAAAAAAGTAACTGAAGCATTAGGTGGTGCTGGTCTTTTTGGTGTTGAATTTTTCCTAACTAATGAAGGTGTTTATTTTTCAGAATTATCACCAAGACCTCATGATACCGGAATGGTAACTTTAGCCGGAACACAAAATTTCAACGAATTTGAATTGCATTTAAGAGCCATTTTAAGTTTACCAATTGCTGAAATTACACTTGAACGAAATGGGGCTAGTGCCGTAATTTTAGCATCCGAAAATTCAACCAATCCTACTTTTTCTGGAATTGAAGATATTGCAGGATTACCAAAAACAGATTTTAGACTTTTTGGAAAACCAACATCAAGACCCTACAGAAGAATGGGCGTTGTGTTAAATTATGACAATTTAGATTCTCCAATTGAAGAAATTGTAGAACGAGCAAAAAAAATTGCTACATTAGTAAAAGTAAATAGTTAAAAAATGAAAAAATTAGTTCTATTCTTTTTCTTTTTAAGTTTTTTTAATGGTTTTTCGCAAGAGAAAAAAACTGAAGAAAAGAGAATCGTTGAAGTGTCATGTGGTCAGTGCAAATTTGCTATGACTGAAAAAAAGGGCTGTGATTTAGCGGTTCGTATCGATGGAAAATCCTATTTCGTTGAAGGAACTACCATAGACGATCATGGTGATGCTCACGCTGATGATGGTTTTTGCTTTGCAATTCGAAAAGCGGAGGTTATTGGAGAAATAAAAGACAATAAATTTGTTGTAACCTATTTCAAATTACTTCCAGAAAAGAAAAAGTAATAAAATTTCACAGTATATTAAAAACACGTTTCATCTCATTTAGTTGAAGAAACGTGTTTTTTTTATTTAATTATACCAACATATTTTTTTAATAAAATGAAAAGCAAAATGTTACGAAATCAAAACATTTTCGTCAGTTCGAGTGTTCCAATTTTTCATTGGAATGTATCGAGAACAAGAAAATACCTCAAAAAATTGATTCAGAATTAGAAATCTTGGATTTTTTATAAGAACTTTGCACACTTTTTTTCGGTAATTCCCGAAAGATTAAAGTTTTAAAAATGAAGAAGAAGATTGAAATTTTAGCACCAGCAAAAGATTTACTAACTGGTATTGCAGCTATTAACGCAGGTGCCGATGCTGTTTATATTGGATCACCACAATTTGGTGCTCGTTCTAATGCTCACAACTCATTAGAAGATGTTGCAGCATTAGTAGAATATGCGCATTTGTACAATGTTCAAGTTTTTGTTGTTATCAATACTATTTTATATGATAATGAATTGGAAACTTGTCGCCAATTAATTTGGAAGTTATACGATATTGGTGTTGACGCTTTAATTATTCAAGACATGGCAATTATGGAGATGGAATTACCTCCTATTGTTCTTCATGCCAGTACACAAACTAACAATAGAGATGCAGATAAAATTAAATTCTTAGCAGATGCTGGAATTAAACGTGTCGTTTTAGCTCGCGAATTGAACTTACATCAAATAAAAGAAATTAGCGAAGCAAGTGATGTAGAATTAGAATTCTTTGTTACAGGTGCATTGTGTGTTTCATTTAGTGGAAACTGTTATATGAGTGTTGCAAACGGAGAGCGTTCAGCAAACCGTGGTTCATGTGCTCAAAACTGTCGTTTACCTTATAATTTAATTGATGGTAATGGCGAAACTTTAATCAAAAACAGTCACTTACTTTCTATTAAAGATTTTGATGTTTCCAATCAAATTCCAAATTTAGTTGAAGCCGGAATTGTTTCTTTCAAAATTGAAGGTCGTTTAAAAGACATTGTTTATGTAAAAAATAATGTTTCGTACTTACGTAAAAAATTAGACGCGTTCTTAGAAGAAAATCCTGAGAAATATACAAAAGCTTCATCTGGAACTTGCACCTATACTTTTGATTCTGCTTTAGATAGAACTTTCAATCGTGGGTATACTGATTATTTTGTTAATGAAAGACATCAAGCTATTGGTTCTTGGGAAAGCCCAAAATCAAAAGGACAATACATTGGTAAACTAGTAAAAACAGTTGGTAATTCGTATGTAATTGAAAACGGAGAATTACTTAACAATGGTGATGGATTGTGTTTTATTAATGCAAACAATGAAGCGGAAGGAATTTACGTAAATAAAGTAGAAAACGGAATCGTTTATCCTAATGTTCTAAAAGAAATTAAAGACGGAACATTTATATACCGAAACAACGATGCAGCTTTCATTAAGTTGGTTGAAAGAGAAGATAGTGCTGTTCGAAAAATCAGCACCACTTTATTACTGACTGAAAACGAAACTGGTTTCGAATTAATCGCAACCGATGAAGATGGAAATGTAAGCACAACTAATTTGGTTCATCCAAAAGAGCCAACTAAAAATGGTGAATCGTTAGAAGAAAACTTCAAAGTAAATTTAGCTAAAACTGGATTCACACCATATAACGCTGATGAAATTGATGTTGTCTTTTCTGAAAACTGGTTCCTTCCTATTTCAAAAATCAACGAAATGAGAAGAACTGTTTACGAACAATTATCAGAAATTCGTTTAAAAAATTATGTTAGAAAAGAACATCAATTAGTAAAAACATCTCATCCTTATCCTGAAACCAAGTTGGATTTTATGTATAATGTTGCCAACAAAACAGCTCGTAAATTCTACGAACGTCATGGTGTAACCGAAATTGAAAAAGCTTTCGAATTACAATGGGATCCAGGAAAATCTCGTGTAATGACTACTAAATACTGTATCAAATACGAATTAGAGCGTTGTCCTAAATACCATAGAGAAAATATGGACAAAAAACTTAAAGAGCCATTGGTATTGAAACAAGGTGAATTGGAATACAAACTAAAATTCAATTGTAAACCTTGCGAAATGGAAATTTGGGAAAAAGATGCCGAATTTGAAATCGAAGAAGATCATATTCATTAATATAAAAAACCGATGTTTACAATGTAAACATCGGTTTTTCTTTTTTTGATTACTAAAATTAAATTGTATTTTTGAGTATGCAATCCATTCTTGAAAATATCGCCAAACATGTTGCTCTTACACCAGAAGAGCAAGAATTGTTACTATCTAAAACCATTACACAACATTACAAAGCAAAAACAGTTATTCTTAATGCTGGAGAAATTTGCAAGTATTCGTATTTTGTAAATTCTGGATTATTAAGAAGTTTTTCTATTAATGATAATATTACCGAACATGTACTTCAGTTTGCTTGCGAAGGTTGGTGGATTGGCGACATGTATAGTTTACTAACTCAAAAACCGGGCAACCTATTTATAGAAGTTATCGAAGATGCCGAAGTTGTTTTACTGCCAAAAGAAAATCAAGACGAATTGTATCATTTAATTCCAAAATTAGAACGCTTTTTCAGAATACTTATCGAAAATTCATTAGTAGCACATCAAGAGCGATTAATGGATAATTTAAGTTTAACAGCGGAAGAACGTTTTGAAAAATTTTGTTCTAAATACCCAACGCTTATCCAACGAGTTCCTCAAAAACAAATAGCTTCTTACATTGGAGTTACTCCAGAATTTTTCAGTAAAATGAAAGCAAAAATGTTGCGTAAATAATTTGTTAATCTAGATTAAGTGCGCTTTCTTTAGTCGTGATGTAAATTTGTATCATAATAATTACTAAATTTATATATCATGAAAAATTCGGTTTTACATAAAGCAAATACAAGAGGAAATGCAAATCATGGTTGGTTAAACGCTTACCACAGTTTTAGTTTTGCAAATTGGTACAATCCAGAAAGAGTGCAGTTTGGAATGTTGCGCGTTTTAAACGACGATACCATTGCTGCTGGAATGGGCTTTGGAACACATCCTCACGATAATATGGAAATTATTACCATTCCTTTGGAAGGCGATTTAGCTCACAAAGACAGTATGGGAAATGGTACAACTATCAAAAGTGGTGACATTCAAGTAATGAGTGCTGGAACAGGAATTCAACATAGCGAATTCAATCCAAATCATGACCAACAAACAAAATTGTTTCAAATTTGGTTATTCCCAAAATTTAGAAATGTTACACCTAGATACCAACAAATTACATTAGACAAATCGTTAGAGAAAAACGATTTTGCTCAAATTTTATCTCCAAATGCAGATGATGCTGGTGTTTGGATTCATCAAGATGCTTGGTTTTATATGAGTGATTTTGATGCTAATTTTTCTAAAAAATTAGGATTAAAAAAAGAAGGAAATGGTTTCTACATTATGAACATTGAAGGTGAAATCGAAGTAAATGGAGAAAAACTAGAAAAAAGAGATGCAATTGGAATTTGGGAAACTCCAGAAATTGAAATTAAAGCAAACACCGATGCGAAATTTTTAGTAATGGAAATTCCTATGGAACAATAATTAATTTTCAGTTAAATAATAAGCCATGAACGAAGTACAACTAAGAATAGACGATAATAAAGGCGCTTTCTATATTGAAGTTAACGAAAAACAAGAAGCAATGATGACCTTTGTTTTTGCTGGTGAAGACAAGATTATCATCGACCACACTGAAGTTAATCCCGGAAATGAAGGAAAAGGCTTTGGTAAAAAAATGGTAACTAAAGCGGTGGAATTTGCCAGAGAAAAAGAAATTAAAATATTGCCGTTGTGTCCTTTTGCAAAAAGTGTTTTTGATAAAACACCAGAATTTAAAGACGTTCTTTAACTTATAATCTGCAAGTTTCAATAAAAGCTTGCAGATTTTTTTATATACCAATAGCAATTCTAAAACTAAAAATCATGGATCCAAAAAACATTAAAAAAGAATATACAAATGGTGAAGTAACCATTGTATGGCAATCTGGAAAATGTAGTCATTCAGCAAATTGCGTTAAAAATAATCCTGATGTTTTTAAACCAAAAGAACAACCTTGGATTACACCAGAAAACTCAACTACTGAAAAAATTATCGAAACTGTAAAAAAATGCCCTTCAGGTGCATTAACCTATTATCTAAATAAAAATGACTAAAAAAATAATCGCATTCGGCGCTTCATCAAGTAAAAACTCTATTAATAAACAACTAGCAACTTATGCTGCTAATCAGTTTCAAAATGTTTCAATTGAAATTTTAGATTTAAACGATTACGAAATGCCCATCTTTTCAGTTGATAAAGAAAAAGAAAATGGCATTCATCCATTGGCACAAGAATTTTATGAAAAACTTGGAACTGCTGATTTAATTCTTATTTCTTTTGCCGAACACAATGGAAATTATTCAACTGCATTTAAAAATATTTTAGATTGGACTTCACGTATTAATTCCAAAACCTTTCAAGAAAAACCAATGTTATTATTAGCAACATCACCAGGTGCTCGTGGCGGAAGTTCTGTTTTAGATATTGCTTCAAAACGTTTCCCTTTTCAAGGAGGAATTGTAAAAGGTAGTTTTTCATTACCAAGCTTTTATGAAAACTTTGATGTTGTAAACGGAATTATTCATCCTGAATATAAAAATCAATTGTTAAACATCATAAAATCAATAGAATTATAATTTCTTAATCTAGGTTAAGTGACTACTTCTGGTAACCGAAGTAAATTTGTAGTGTTAATATTAAATAATTTAAAAAAGATAAATATGGCAACTACAAAATGGACAATTGATCCAACACATTCAGAAATTGGTTTTAAAGTTAAACACATGATGTTTACAAATGTTTCAGGAAAATTTGATAATTACGAAGCTTCTATCGAAACAAACGAGGATGATTTTACAACTGGTAATTTTGCTTTCAGCGCAGATATTAGTTCAATAGACACAAGAAATGAAGACAGAAACAATCACTTAAAAAGTGCTGACTTTTTTGATGCTGATAATTTTCCAAAATTAAGCTTTACATCTACCTCTTTTGTCCCAAATGGAGATAACTATGAATTAACTGGTGATTTAACTATTAAAGATGTAACAAAACAAGTTAAACTTCCTGTTGAATTTAGCGGATTAATGCAAGATCCATGGGGAAATACAAAAGCTGGTTTAAACATTGAAGGAAAAATAAACAGAAAAGATTGGGGTTTAAACTGGAATTCAGCTTTAGAAACTGGTGGTGTTTTAGTAGGTGAAGAAGTGAAACTTATTATCGATTTACAGTTGGTTAAATCTTAATTATTTTGTTCAAATAATATAAAACCTTACAGATTTTAAAATTTGTAAGGTTTTTTTATGTTTAAAAAATAGTACTTTTGCTGAAATTTTGAGTAACTTTTAAACTCATAAACTTTAAACTTTTAAACCAATTAAAATGAAAGCATACGTATTTCCTGGTCAAGGAGCTCAATTTACTGGAATGGGTAAAGACCTTTACGAAAACTCACCATTAGCAAAAGAATTATTTGAAAAAGCAAACGATATTCTAGGTTTTAGAATTACAGATATTATGTTTGAAGGAACAGCCGAAGAATTAAAAGAAACGAAAGTTACACAGCCTGCTGTGTTTTTACATTCGGTTATTTTAGCTAAAACATTAGAAAATTTTAAACCAGAAATGGTTGCTGGTCACTCGTTAGGTGAATTTTCTGCTTTAGTAGCTAATGGTGCTTTATCGTTTGAAGACGGATTAAAATTAGTTTCTCAAAGAGCTACAGCAATGCAAAAAGCTTGCGAAATTACACCTTCTACTATGGCGGCTGTTTTAAACTTAGATGACAAAATTGTTGAAGATATTTGTGCTTCAATTGATGGTGTTGTAGTTGCAGCCAATTACAACTGTCCAGGTCAATTAGTAATTTCTGGCGAATACAAAGCAGTTGAAACGGCTTGTGAAAAAATGAAAGAAGCAGGTGCAAAGCGTGCTTTAATTTTACCTGTTGGTGGTGCTTTCCACTCGCCTATGATGGAACCAGCTCGTGAAGAATTAGCTGCTGCTATCGAAACAACAAATTTTTCAACTCCAAGTTGCCCAGTATATCAAAACGTAACAGCAAGTGCGGTTAGCGATCCTGCTGAAATTAAGAAAAACTTAATTGCGCAATTAACAGGTGCAGTTAGATGGACACAATCGGTTAACCAAATGATTGCTGACGGAGCAACTAGTTTTACGGAAGTTGGGCCAGGAAAAGTATTAGTTGGATTGGTAAACAAAATCAACAAAGAAGTAGAAACGATTTCGGCTTAGTTTTTGAGTTAAATTTCAAAAGATAATCGTATGAGAAAAATAATTTTATCCGTTATTGCTTTAACGCTGTTAATCTCATGTAAAGAAGAAACAACAGAAAAAGTAAGAGAAGCTTCTAAAGCAGTTGGAGCAGATTTAAAACAAGCTGCCGATTCTGCAAAAGTAAAGGCAAAAAAAGTTATTGATTCATCTAAAGTAGGTGAAAAAGCAAAAGTTATTATTGCTAAAGGAGCTGAAAAAGTTGAAGAAGGCGCTAAAAAAATAAAAGAATCAGTTGAGAAATAATAAAAAATCCCGAGTTCAAAATCGGGATTTTTCATTATTAAGATAATTAATCCCTGTAATAAAACAAAAAACATAACCAAAAATTGAATTAACTATCTTTGTAAAAAGAAATTCCCTTTATGAATTTGGATTTACGAACAGTAAGCGTCATTCGATACATTACGCCACTACGCGAAGGTGGTTCGCTTCCTGCGTTGGCCGAAGCTGATGACGATTTTAAATATGTAATTAAATTTAGAGGTGCCGGTCACGGTGTTAAAGCATTAATTGCTGAATATTTAGGAGGTCAAATTGCGAGCTATTTAGGTTTGCAGGTTCCTGAATTGGTTTATGTTACTTTAGACGAAGCGTTTGGAAGAACTGAAGCCGATGAAGAAATTCAAGATTTATTGAAGTTTAGCGAAGGGTTAAATTTAGGACTTCATTATTTATCTGGTGCGTTGACTTTTGATGCAGCCGTAAATGATTGCGATGCGCTTTTGGCTTCAAAAATTGTTTGGCTCGATGCTTTTATTACCAATGTTGACCGAACTTTCAAAAACACCAACTTATTGATTTGGAAAAAAGAATTGTGGTTAATTGATCATGGTGCTTCTTTCTATTTTCATCATTCTTGGAACAATTGGGAAACGACAGCCATTACTCCATTTGCATTAATTAAAGATCATGTTTTGTTACCTAAAGCAAGTAAACTTGAAGAAGCGCATGCCGAATTTAGTTCAAAATTGAATCCTTCAATTTTAAAAGAAATTGTAAATAGAATTCCAAATGAATGGCTACAATGGGAAGAAACCGATTTATCGCCAGACGAAATCAAATTGGTTTACTTAAAATTTTTATCAATACGATTAGAAAATGCTTCAACTTTTTTAAAACAAGCTCAAGATGCACGAAAAACACTTATATGATTACGCTGTCATTCGTGTAGTACCAAGAGTAGAACGCGAAGAATTTATAAACATTGGTTTGATGTTGTTTTGCAAACGTCAAAAATATTTGCACATTCAATACCAAATTCCAAAGGAAAAAATAACGCTATTTTGTCCAGAATTTGATGTGGAACAATTAGAAATAAACTTGGCTGCCTTCACCAAAATTTGTTCGGGCAAAAAAGAGGGCGGTCCAATTGCTGAATTTGAATTAGCCGAACGTTTTAGATGGTTAACGGCTATAAAAAGTTCTAGCATTCAAACCTCAAGACCTCATTCTGGATTTAGCACAGACTTAGATAAAACCTTTGATGAATTATACAAAGAACTAGTTTTATAAGCAATTGTTTGTGACTTTTATGATTTTTTAGTACCTTGATACTCAATAATCATAAAACTATTTTAATATGAAAAAAGTATTTTTAGGTTTTGCTTTCTTAGCAATTTTATCATTAGCTTCATGTAAAGAAGAAACCAAAGACAAAGTGGAAGAAGCAACAGAAGCAGTTGGAGATGACATTAAAGCTTCAACAGAAGAAGCTGTAGAAAAAATCGATTCTACTGCAACTGAAGTTAAAGAAGAAGTTAAAAAAGAAATTGAACATATGGACGAAAGAGTTGACTAACTCATTTTCAGAATTTAAATATAAAAAAATCCGGAAATTAAGTTTCCGGATTTTTACTTTATAAACAATACTATTTTCTGATTTTCTGTTCCCATTTCCAGGCGCTTGCTAAAGCATCTTCTAATGAAAATTGTGATTGCCAACCTAAAACTTCATTAGCTTTTACTGTATTAGCGTAAGCTTCTGTAATATCACCTTCTCTTCTTTCAACAATCTGATAGTTTAATTTTCTTTCAGAAACCTTTTCAAAAGCATTGATTACTTCTAAAACCGAACTTCCTTTACCTGTTCCTAAATTAAAAGTTTCTACTTTTTCTAAATTTTGCTTATTCAACAAACGTTTTAAAGCAACAACATGCGCTTTAGCCAAATCAACTACATGAATATAATCACGAATTGCAGTACCATCTGGAGTTGGATAATCATTCCCAAAAACAGATAATTTTGCACGAAGTCCAATAGCTGTTTGCGTAATAAAAGGCACCAAGTTTTGAGGAACTCCTAAAGGCAATTCCCCTATCTCAGTTGATGGATGCGCACCAATTGGATTAAAATAACGCAACAAAACTGCATTAATGTTTGAAACTTTGGCAACATCTGAAATAATTTCTTCTCCTATCTGCTTAGTATTGCCATAAGGAGACATTGCAGATTGAATCGGCGCATTTTCGGTAATTGGCATTTGTTCGGCTTGACCATAAACCGTACAAGATGAACTAAAAATAAAACTGGCTTTATCTTTCTTTTGTAATTGTTGAAGTAAATAAACCAAAGAGTTTATATTGTTTTCATAATACAACAAAGGATTTTCAACACTTTCACCAACTGCTTTTGAAGCCGCAAAATGAATCACACCTTCTATATCATGGTACTTTTCAAAAAAAGCTGTAACTAGATTTTTATCGCGTAAATCAATATTCTCAAACAAAGGTTTTTTTCCAGTGATTCTTTCAATTCCATCAATTACGTCAACTGAAGAATTTGAAAGATTATCTATAACAACAACATCAAATCCTTCATTTTGCAATTCCACAACCGTATGCGAACCAATAAATCCTAAACCACCTGTAACAAGTATCTTCATATTTTAGTTTTCAGTCGCAGTCGCAGTAAACAGTAACTGAGACTGAATACTGAGACTGAACACCATTATACGTATTCTAAAACCGAATCTGTAATAAATTTAATTTGCTCATCATCTAATTCAGTATGCATTGGTAATGCAATAACTTCCTTACACAATTGGTTTGTTACAGGAAAATCTGCTTCATTATACCTTGAATCAGCGTATGCTTTTTGACTATGTAATGGAATTGGATAATAAATAGCACAAGGAATTCCTTTTTCTTGTAAATGAGCTAACAAAGCATCACGTTTTCCATTTAAAATACGAATTACATATTGATGAAATACATGACAATCACAAGAATCACAAATTGTAGGAACCCAAATATTAGAATTTTGCCCTAATGCCAAGCTATATTTTCTTGCTGCATCTTGACGTGCTTTATTATAAGTATCTAAATGTGGTAATTTTGCTTTCAAAACTCCTGCTTGAATACTATCTAAACGAGAATTTACTCCTACAACATCGTGATGATATCTTTCGTACATTCCGTGGTTTACAATTCCTCTTATTTTATGAGCTAAAGCATCATCATTCGTAAAAATAGCACCACCGTCTCCGTAACACCCTAAATTTTTAGAAGGAAAAAATGAGGTTGCAGCTACATGCCCGATAGTTCCAACTTTCTTTTTAACGCCGTCTTTGTTTGTATAATCAGCACCAATTGCTTGAGCATTATCTTCAATAACATATAAATTATGCTCATTTGCAATTTCCATAATTGCATCCATATTGGCAGCGCGACCAAATAAATGAACTGGAACAATTGCTTTAGTTTTCGGAGTAATTGCTTTTCTGATTCCATCTAAAGAAATGTTCATATTATTCATATCCACATCTACTAAAACAGGTGTTAATTGCAATAAAGCAATAACCTCAACTGTTGCTGCAAATGTAAAATCAGCAGTGATTACTTCATCACCAGGTTTTAAATCCAATCCCATCATCGCAATTTGTAAAGCATCGGTACCGTTAGCACATGGAATAACATGTTTTACACCTAAATATTTTTCTAAATCAGCTTGGAATTGATGAACCAAAGGTCCGTTTATGTAAGTATTGGTATCTAAAACTTCTTGAATTGAAGCATTAACTTCGTCTTTTATTTTTTCGTATTGACTTTTCAAGTCAACCATTTGTAATTTTTTCATTGAAATAAAATTAAGTCTAGCAAAAATAAGAAATTCTATAGTACAAATTTTATGTTCGACAAAAAGAAACGTATTTTAGCACCATAAATTAGAATTATGCTATTTCTATACAACATAATTACACTTTTAGCTTCACAACTTTTAAAGATTGTAGCGCTTTTTAGTCCGAAAATGAAACTGTTTGTTAACGGAAGAAAAACAGTTTTTGAAACTCTTAAAAACAAACTCAACTCTTCAGATAAAACCATTTGGTTTCACGCCGCCTCATTAGGTGAATACGAACAAGGTTTACCTGTGATTGAATCAATAAAAGAGCGATTTCCAAAACATAAAATCATTGTCACTTTCTTTTCTCCTTCTGGTTATGAGGTTCGAAAAAACAATACTTTAGCTGATGTCACTGTTTACTTGCCTTTAGACACTATTTCGAATGCAAAAAAATTCATCGAATTAGTTCGTCCTGAAATGGCTTTTTTTATCAAATATGAATATTGGCCAAACTACTTAAATGAACTGAAGAAAAACAATATTAAAACCTATTTAATTTCTGGAATTTTAAGAGAAAATCAAGCTTTTTTTAAATGGTATGGCGGATTTTACAGAAAAGCATTAAAAACCTTTAACTACTTTTTTGTTCAGAATGAAAGTTCAAAAAACCTGTTGCAAAGTATCGGTTTTCACAATGTAAAAGTTTCTGGAGACACTCGTTTCGATAGAGTAGTTTCAATTTTAGAACGAGATAATTCATTAGACTTTATAGAACAATTTAAAGACAAAAAGACTACCATTGTAATTGGAAGTTCTTGGCCAAAAGATGAAAGCTTATTAGTGAATTATATCAATCAGAGTTCTGATGAAGTAAAATTTATAATTGCACCTCACAATATTAAACAAGAGCAAATTTCAAATCTCAAAAATCAAATTCAAAAGAAAACGATTTTGTTTTCTGAAAAAGAGAACGTTCAATTATCAGAATTTAATGTTTTCATTATTGACACCATTGGAATTCTAACCAAAATTTATTCCTATGCCGATATTGCCTATGTTGGCGGTGGTTTTGGAAATCCTGGTGTTCACAATATTTTAGAACCTGCCACTTTTGGTGTTCCGGTTATCATTGGACCAAATTATTCGCATTTCGCTGAAGCTACTGCATTAGTAAATATGAATGGATGTACTTCTATTCAAAATCAAACACAATTAAACGAAGCTTTTGATTTACTTATTCAAAATAAAGACGAACGATTAGAAAAAGGACATATTTGTAGCACTTTTGTTCAGATGAATAAAGGAGCGACTCAAACGATAATGAATTACATTACTAACGAAACTATAAATTGATTTTTGTTACAAAACTAAAATTGTAACTTGCACCCTCAAATATTAAATTGATATGAAATTTTTAAAATTACTACTTGTTTTAGTTGTTTTCCAAGTTCAAGCACAACAAGGTGGGATGTGGATTCCATCTTTATTGGAAGGAACTAATGAAAAAGAAATGAAAGCGCTAGGAATGAAAATTAGCGCAGAAGACATTTATTCGGTAAATCATTCAAGTTTAAAAGATGCAGTTCCACACTTTAATGGTGGTTGTACTGCAGAAATGATTTCTCCAAAAGGACTTTTATTAACAAATCACCACTGTGGTTATGACAACATTCAAAACCATTCAACAGTAGAACACGATTATTTAACTGATGGTTTTTGGGCTTATAAATTAGAAGAAGAATTACCAAACAAAGATTTAACAGTAACTTTTATTGTTAAGATTGAAGATGTAACGAACAAAATCTTTGAAGGTGTTTTAAATCTTCCAACAGAAAGCGACAAACAAAAGAAAATCCAACAAAACATTGCAGCAGTTAGCAAAAACTTCCCAAAAGAAGCTTGGCAAGACGCTATGATTAGAACTTTTTATGACGGAAACCAATATTTATTATTCGTTACTGAAACATTCAAAGACGTTCGTTTAGTTGGAGCGCCACCAAGTTCCATTGGAAAATTTGGATCAGATACTGATAACTGGGTTTGGCCTCGTCATACAGGAGATTTTTCATTATTCAGAATTTACGCAGACAAAAACAATCGTCCAGCAGCATATTCAAAAGATAATGTTCCTTATACGCCAAAACACTTTTTCCCTGTTTCTGCAAAAGGAATTCAAGAAAACGATTTTACAATGGTAATGGGATATCCTGGAAGAACGCAAGAATACTTGCCTTCTTTTGCCGTAGAACAAATTGTAAATGATTTAAATCCTGCTAAAATTGAAATTCGTGATGCTGCATTAAAAGTACAAGACGGTTTCATGAGAAAAGATAACGCTATTAAAATCCAATATGCTTCAAAGTATGCAAGTGTTGCAAATTATTGGAAAAAATGGATTGGCGAAACTAAAGGCTTAAAAAAATCAAATGCAGTTGCTATTAAAAAAGCTTTTGAAAAGAAATTCCAAGAAAGAGTAAACAAAGCTGGCAAACAAGCAGAATACGGAACTCTTTTAGCTGATTTTGAAAAAAATTATAACGAAATCAGAGAATATGCAATTGCAAGGGATTATTTTACAGAAGTAGTTTTAAGAAACTCAGAGATTTTATCTTTCGGATATCGTTTATACCAATTAGAGCAAGTTTACAACACAAAAGGTGAACAAGCTTTTAACGACAGAAAAAACAATTTAATTTCAGGATTTGAAGGTTTGTATAATGATTATAATGCACAAGTTGACGAAAAAGTATTCGAACAATTAATTGCATTATACGCAACAAAATCACCAAAACAGTTTTTACCTGAAAGTTTAAACAATGCAAACACATCTGCTTTAACAACTTCTATTTTTAGTACATCAAAATTAACTAGCTATACTAGTTTAAAAGAATTATTAAGTGGAGATGCTAAATCTGTTTTAGAAAAAATCAACCAAGATGCAGCATACAAATTGGTAAAATCAATTGCGGATAGTTACCAAAAAAATGTAGCACCTAAGTTTGACGAAATCAATTTAAAAAACGTTGCATTACAAAGAACATATATGAAGGGAATTATGGAATTCTTTCCAAATGATAGAATTTTCCCAGATGCTAACAGTACACTTCGTGTAACTTATGGAAAAGTTAAAGGATACAAACCAAGTGATGCTGTTATCTACGAACCTATTAGTTACTTAGACGGTGTTATTGAAAAATATGTTCCAGGCGATTACGAATTTGATGTTCCAAAAAAATTAATTGATCTATACAATGCTAAAGATTATGGTAGATATGCAGACAAGAATGGTAAAATGCCATTAGCTTTCATTGCTACTAATCATACTACAGGAGGAAACTCTGGTAGTCCTGCTTTAGATTCGAAAGGAAACCTTATCGGATTAAACTTTGATAGAGTTTGGGAAGGCACAATGAGCGACATTTATTATAGTCCAGAAATCTGTAGAAATATCATGGTAGATGCACGATATATTTTGTTTATTATTGACAAGTTTGCCGGTGCTAAAAACCTTATTGAAGAGATGACGATTCAATACCCTAAGTCTCAAAAAGCCAAATAATTAGAAAATATTTTTCAAATTAAAAGTTTGGCACGGCATTTGAAATAAAGCATTTCGGAATCCAGAGAAAAAAAATTTAAAAAAAAAGTCTAAAAATATTTTGACATGTTAAAAAATTTATATCTTTGCTCCGAATTAATAATTAACCTTTATAATTTAGTAAGATGAAAAAAGTTGTTTTAAGTTTAGCAATCGTTGCTGCTATGTTCGTTTCTTGTAAAGAAAATGCTGCTGAGGCAGAAGCTACTGTAGATTCAACTGTAGTTGAAGCTCCAGCTGTTGAAGAGGCTCCTGTAGCTGATTCTACTGCTGTAGTTGCTGATTCTACTGCTGCTACTGAAGCTCCAGCTGCTGAAGCTGCTCCAGCTAAGTAATTTATTGCTGACAGTAAAAAATCAAGCTCCACAATGTGGGGCTTTTTTTTGACCAATAATTAAAAACGTTTAATCAATATAAAAAAATAAAAAATGAAAAAAGTTATTTTAAGCTTAGTATTTGCTACTACTATGTTTGTTTCTTGCAAAGAAAACACACCTGAGACTACTGAAACTACAGATTCAACTGCTGTTGAAACTCCTGTTGTTGAAGAAGCTCCTGTTGCAGACTCTACTGCAGTTGCTGTTGATTCTGCAGTTGCAAAATCACAAGAAACTGCTAAAGTAAAACTTCAAAGAATTGACGAAGTAGTAAAATAATCATTTACTCAAACAACAAAAAGCCCTGTTATGCAGGGCTTTTTTATTCTATCGGACCAAATATGTCTTCTGCAGAAGAAAAGTCTAAGAATTCCGCCTTATCGGCATATTTTACAATTTCATCAATTCCTTTTTGCAAAAGCAATTGTGTTGTATATCGTCTACTTACAGCAATTTCATGCTCATCTAATATCAATCGAAAGAAAAACTTTCCTCCAGAAGATCTAAAGCGCATAAAAACACATCGCTCTAAAGAAACTTTCAGTTTTTCAATTTCTTCCTCGCACTCAAAACGCAATTCAAAATCATTACTTGTAAATATTGTTTTACCTCTTCTAGAGACGAACTCATATTTATAATTCCCATTAAGGCGTTTACTGATTACAAATGTCCCCATTAGATTTTTTTGAAATGAATTTTCTAAAGATAAAATAAAAAATCAATTTGATTCTTTTAGAAATAAAAAAAGCCTCTAACAAAGTTAGAAGCTTTTTGTACTCAAGGCGGGACTTGAACCCGCACGGGCATTACTACCCACTGGATTTTAAGTCCAGCGTGTCTACCAATTCCACCACTCGAGCGTTGGTAATTATCTGAAAATTTAAAAATAAAGCCTTTTTGAACCAAGCAAAAAGGCTTTAGTACTCAAGGCGGGACTTGAACCCGCACGGGCATTACTACCCACTGGATTTTAAGTCCAGCGTGTCTACCAATTCCACCACTCGAGCAAAATTTAAATTTTCATTGAGCGAAAAACGGGGTTCGAACCCGCGACCTCAACCTTGGCAAGGTTGCGCTCTACCAACTGAGCTATTTTCGCATATAATTAAGAACGTTTTTCTTGATTGCGAGTGCAAATATATAATATATTTTTCTTTCCACAAGAACTTTTAAACAAAAAATCTAACTTTTTCATAACGCTTTGATTACGAATAAATTATTTTTTTACCAACATTCGTTTTATTTCGTTCAACTTCATTAAAGCTTCAACTGGCGTTAATGTATTGATGTCGATATTTACAATTTCTTCTTTAATTTCTTCTAAAAGCGGATCATCTAAATTGAAGAAACTCAATTGCAATTCATCACTAGCCGATTTTATTCCAGCCAATTCTTCACTTGAATGTCTTTTCTCTAGTTGTTTCAATAGTTTTTGTGCTTTTTGAATTACAATTTGAGGCATTCCAGCCATTTTTGCTACGTGAATACCAAAACTATGCGCACTTCCTCCTTTAACCAATTTACGAATGAATAAAACCGTATCTTTTAATTCCTTTACCGAGACATTAAAGTTTTGAATTCTATCAAACGTAACTTCCATTTCGTTTAACTCGTGATAATGCGTAGCAAACAACGTTTTTGGCTTATTTGGATGTTCATGCAAGTATTCTGAAATTGCCCAAGCAATCGAAATTCCATCGTAAGTTGAAGTTCCTCTTCCAATTTCATCTAGCAAAACCAAACTTCTTTCTGAAATATTGTTCAAAATAGAAGCTGTTTCATTCATTTCTACCATAAAAGTAGATTCTCCCATCGAAATATTATCACTTGCTCCTACTCTAGTAAAGATTTTATCCACAACACCCATTCTAACGCTTTCTGCAGGAACAAAACTTCCCATTTGCGCCATTAATACAATTAAAGCCGTTTGACGCAAAATAGCCGATTTACCCGACATATTCGGACCCGTAATCATAATGATTTGTTGGGTTTCTCTATCTAAATATACATCATTCGTAATATAAGGTACTCCAACAGGTAATTGCTTTTCAATTACTGGATGACGACCATCTTTAATTTCTAAATCGAAACTATCATCCAATTCTGGACAAACATATTTGTTATCAATCGCTAATTGCGTAAAAGAAGTTAAACAATCCAATTGCGCTATCAAATTGGCATTCAATTGTACGTGCTTAATATAAGTTGCTATCCAATTAATTAATTGTTCAAACAATTGGGTTTCTAATTGATGGATTTTTTCTTCAGCACCTAAGATTTTCGATTCGTATTCTTTTAGTTCTTCTGTAATATATCGTTCAGCATTAACTAAAGTTTGTTTACGAATCCATTCAGCCGGAACTTTATCTTTATGTGTATTTCTAACTTCTATATAATACCCAAAAACATTATTGAAAGACACTTTTAAGGAAGGAATTCCTGTTGCAGCACTTTCTCTTTGTTCCAATGCTTCCAAATACCCTTTTCCTGTAGATGAAATATTTCGCAATTCATCTAATTCCGGATGAACACCAACAGCTATTGCATTTCCTTTATTCACACTTACTGGAGCATCTTCTTGAATAGTTGCTTTAATCTTTTCGCGTAACAATTCGCAAGCATGCAAACTATCACCAATTACTCGTAAAGCTTCATTATTACTTTCTAATGCCAAAGTTTTAATTGGAATTATAGCATCTAATGAATCTTTCAAGAAATTTACTTCTCTTGGCGAAATTTTACCTGTCGCAACTTTTGAAATCAAACGTTCCAAATCTGAAATTTGTTTGATTTGATATTGAATTTGATTTAATATTTCAGGATTCGATTTCAAATACGAAATTACTTCATGGCGACTTCTAATTTTTGAAATATCTTTCAACGGAAGCGCCAACCATCTTTTTAACAATCTCGCTCCCATTGGTGAAAGTGTTTTATCAATTACATCTAAAAGCGTAACCGCATTAGGGTTATAACTGTGATATAACTCTAAATTCCTGATGGTAAACTTATCCATCCACACATAAGCATCTTCAGCTATACGTTGGATATTGGTGATATGTTGAATTTTATTATGCTGCGTTTCGGATAAATAATATAAAACAGCACCTGAAGCGATTAATCCATCTGTTAATTCCTCCACTCCAAAACCTTTGAGCGAATTGGTTTGAAAATGCTTGGTTAAACTCTCCAAAGCATAATCTTCTTTATACACCCAATCTTCTAAAAAGAAAGTATGAAAATCCTCTCCGAAAATAGAATTGAATTGGTTTTTAAATTGTTTTGGTATTAAAATCTCACTTGGGCGGAAATTTTGCAATAATTTATCAATATACTCTTCGTTTCCTTGCGATACCAAAAACTCTCCGGTGGAAACATCTAAAAACGAAACCCCTACTATTTTCTTCCCAAAATGAACAGAAGCCAAAAAGTTATTCGATTTCGACTGCAACACCTCATCATTCATCGAAACACCAGGAGTTACTAATTCTGTAACACCACGTTTTACAATCGTTTTTGTCATTTTTGGATCTTCTAATTGATCGCAAATTGCAACACGAAGTCCTGCTTTAACTAATTTAGGCAAATAGGTATTTAATGAATGGTGTGGAAAACCCGCTAACGCAGTTTCGCTATCACTTCCTGCTCCACGCTTGGTTAAAGTAATTCCTAAAATTCCTGCAGCACGAACTGCATCTTCTCCAAAAGTCTCATAAAAATCCCCTACGCGAAACAGCAAACAAGCATCTGGATACTTATTTTTAATTTCGTTATATTGTTTCATCAAAGGGGTTTCCTTTGGAGCTTTATCAGAAGTTGTTGCAGATTTTTTAGCCACAATTTTTTAATTTTAAGTAGAGTTGCGAAGGTAAGAATTTCAAATACAATCACAATATGAATTTCAAAAATCGAATTTTCAAATTCTACAATTAATCTTTACTTTTGTGGCATGAGAAAATTAGCCAACGCAGAATTAGAACGTAAAAATATTGAAGAGTTCAAAGAAGCTCAAAAAACACCAATTATTATTGTTTTAGACGATATTAGAAGTTTACACAATATTGGTTCGGTTTTTAGAACTTCAGATGCTTTTTTAATAGAAAAAATCTATCTGTGTGGCATTACGGCAACTCCTCCAAATAAAGAAATTCACAAAACAGCTCTTGGCGCTACTGAAACTGTGAATTGGGAATATGCGAAAGATGTTTTAGAAGTGGTGAATCAATTGAAATCAGAAAATGTAAAAGTATATTCGGTAGAACAAACCGAAAATTCGATTATGCTAGATGATTTTCAGCCAGAAGCTGAAACAAAATATGCTTTAATTTTTGGAAACGAAGTTAAAGGTGTTTCTCAAGAAGCAATTAATTTAAGTGATGGTGTAATTGAAATTCCGCAATTGGGAAGCAAACATTCATTGAATATTTCAGTTAGTGCAGGAATTGTGATTTGGGATTTGTTTCAGAAGATGAAATAAATGGCATATTAATCTCCATAGATAATTCCCCAATAACCAATTTTGAGTTTATAATTCACAAATTCTTGATTATCATATATTTCTGTCCTCAATTCTATCTTTCGATTTAATTTTTCATCATTAATTTCAATATTATAATAATCTCCACCTCTTCCTGTATGATGATAAACATCTATCACATTACCGGAAATTATAATTTGCTCATTTCCTATTAAAGCGTTACTTACAACAACTAAAAATCGAGTAAAAAAGAACAAACTAAAAAAAATCAATATTGAATATACTAAAGGTGCAAAAACTCTATCAAACTTTTTTGGTCTTTCATTTTCTTGTTTTATAAATTTAGAATAAAACTTATAAACTAAAAAAGATAGAATACCTGACAAAATAATAATTGGTATTATTAGATTTTGAAGAACTATCTCAGACGCTTTACCAATATCAATGATGTCATAAGGAGAAGTATAACTTGCAAAAAAAGCAGTAAAAAGTCCAAAAAATACTGGGATAACAATTTCTTTTTTCATCTTTTTTTAATTAGCAAATTTTCTTTTTGATCTCACTCAAAATCTTCACATAATCTTCTTGTTTTTTCACGAAATCTAAATCAGAAACATCAATAATCAACACATTTAAATCGGTTTGGGTTTTGATGTAATCCAAATAACCTTGATTAATTTTTTCTAGGTAATCGGCCGGAATTTCTTGCTCGTAACTTCTGCCACGCTTTTTGATGTTTACCAGTAATCTTTCAGTATTTTGGTACAAATACACGTACAAATCAGGTTTTGGCATTTCTTTATGAATGATGTCAAACATGGTTTTGTACAAACGAAATTCATCTTCTTGAAGCGTGACTTTTGCAAAAATCAACGATTTAAAAATATGATAATCGGCTACCACAAAATCTTTGAACAAGTCAAATTGCGCCAAATCATCTGATAATTGTTGGTATCTATCCGCTAAAAAAGACATTTCTAAAGGAAACGCATAACGGCTTTGATCTTTGTAAAACTTAGGTAAAAACGGATTATCGGCAAAACGCTCTAAAACCAATTTTGCATTACAATCTTGTGCAATTTTTGAAGACAAAGTTGTTTTTCCAGCGCCAATATTTCCTTCAATAGCAATATAATTGAATTGTTGTAATTCTAATTTTTCAATTGGCGAAACTAACGATGCTACAACTTTTATTTCGCTGTTATCCTCAGTTTGAGATAACAATTGCAGAATTGTTTTCTTTAAAATTGGATGTTCCCAATTCAATCCTAAATCCATCATGGGTTGCAACACAAACTTGCGATTTTGCATTAATGGATGCGGAACTTGCAAGTTTTCAGTAGAAATAATTTCCTCGTCAAAAGCAATGATATCAACATCAATAATTCGCGCTTGATATCCTGAATCTTTGGTACGAATTCTACCTAACTTCTTTTCTACTCTCAAAACCTGATTCAAAATTTTTTGAGCCGATTTTGTAGTGTGAATTAAAATTGCAGCATTATAAAAAGGCTCACTTTCAAAACCCCAAGCTGGCGTTTCGTAAATTTTGGAAACCTTTACAACCGTTGCTACTTCACTATGAATCAAATCAATACAAGCCTGAATCGTTTCAAAACGATTTCCTTGATTACTTCCTAACGATACTATAACTTGGTGTTGACTCATATTGGCAAAATAACAAACATTTTTAGACTTCTAATTTACCTTTTCCATTTTTTTATGAACATGTAACAATTTTTGAGTTTTTTCTACTAATGCTATGAATTAAAATGAAAATGAAATGAAATTTTTAGGAAATGTATTAGCTACAATTGTTGGGTTATTTGTTTTTTGCATAATGTCCTTTTTTGGTATTATCATAATTGGTGCCATTGCAGGAGGCGGAGACGAAACCGTTACTGTAAAAAATAATTCCGTTATTGAATTAGATTTATCAAAAGTAAGTTTGGATTATGCTGGAAAAACCAACTACAAAGACTTTAATTATTTTGAAGCGCATCATGATGGTGTTACCGATATTTTAAATGCCATTGAAGCTGCAAAAAAAGATAAAAAAATTAAAGGAATTTCGATTCTTAACAACCAATCACAACTAGGTTTAGCCCAAAGCAAAGCAGTACGAGATAAATTAGAAGATTTCAAAAAATCTGGAAAATTTGTTTATGCTTACGCTAATTTTTACACACAAGGCGAATATTATTTAAATTCGGTTGCAGACCAAGTATATTTAAACCCAATGGGGGAAGTTGATTTCAAAGGATTATCTTCTGAAATTATCTACATGAAAGAGTTACAAGAAAAATCAGGTATTAAGTTTGAAGTAATTCGTCATGGAAAATACAAAAGCGCTGTTGAACCTTACTTATCACAAGAAATGAGTCCAGAAAACCGCGAACAAATGACTGTTTTGTTAAACTCGGTTTGGACTACTATTGTAGAAGATATTGCTAAAAGCAGAAAACTATCAGTAGCGCAATTAAATGCTATCGCCAATTCATTAGGAGCAAGAACACCAGAATTAGCTTTAGCAAATAAATTAGTGGATAAAATAGCTTATGAAGACGAATATCACGATATGATTAGAGCGAAATTAAAGCTTGACAAAAAAGAAAAATATGATATCGTAAGTATCACAGATTATGCAAAAACTGCCGCTTCAACTGTTGAAGATTATACAAAGAAAGATATCATTGCTGTAATTTATGCACAAGGAGAAATTGCAGGAGGTGAAGGTGATGTAAATATAATAGGAGAAGGTTCAATTAAGCGATCTTTACAAGAAGCAAGAGAGAATGAAGATGTAAAAGCAATTGTTTTACGTGTAAATAGCCCTGGAGGAAGTGCTTTGACTTCAGAGTTGATTTGGAGAGAAATTGAAATCACTAAAAAAACAAAGCCTGTTGTAGTTTCTATGGGGAATTATGCCGCTTCTGGAGGATATTACATTGCAGCTAATGCGGATCGAATTTTCGCAGAACCAAACACGATTACAGGTTCTATCGGAGTTTTTGGAATGCTACCTAATATGAACCAATTAGGTAAAAATATCGGAATTAATGCCGAACAAGTTAAAACTCACGAAAACGCAAGTGGTTATAGCATTTTTGAACCAATTGACGAGAACTTTAAAGGATTTGTTTTAGAAAGCATCGAAAAAACCTATGCTACTTTTCTTAAAAGAGTAGCTGATGGAAGAAAAATGACCACTGAACAAGTTGATGCTATTGCACAAGGACGAGTTTGGACAGGAATTGACGCTCAAAAACTAGGCTTAGTAGACGAAATTGGTGGTTTAGATGCTGCCATTAAATATGCAGCAAAACTTGGAAAAACAAATTCGTACAGAACTGAAAACTTCCCAGAATACGAAAAAAGCTTTGAAGATTTATTAGCTAATTTCACAGGAATGGCCATGTTTAAAACTAAAGAGCAATTATTAAAAGAACAACTTGGTGAAGAAGGCTATCAAATGCTAGAACAAATAAAACGAGTTAAAAGCAGAAAAGGTATCCAGGCCATGATGCCATACGAAATTGAGATTCATTAATCTTTACTGTAAACATCAAAATCCCAAAGACAATTCGTTTTTGGGATTTTTTTATATATTTTACCCAAATTTAATGCGTAAATTTACAATTGGTATTACTTTTGTGTAGCTAAAATCATTCACTTTAAAAAATATAATCATGTTAAAGAAAGTTTTAAAAGGACTTGGGATATTTCTTTTGGTAACCATCATCGTATTAGCAGCCGCACCTTATTTGTTTAAAGACAAAATCAAGGAAATGATTGCTAAAACATTAAACGAAAATGTTAATGCTAACATTGCATTCGAAGATGTGGATTTGAGTTTGTTTAAAAGTTTTCCACAAGCTCATGTAACAATTGATAAGCTGAGCATCATAAACAAAGCTCCTTTTGCTGGCGATACGCTTTTATATGCTGGAGAAACCAATGTAACTATGAGTGTAAAAGAACTTTTTAAAGGCGATGGTGAAACCATGAGTTTAGAAAGTTTTAGCGCTGTTAACGGAATTGTAAATATCATTTTCAATAAAGAGGGTGTAGGTAATTTTGACATCGCTATAAAAGAAGCAGAAGAAAAAAAACCTTCTGATAGTAAGCCATTTTCTTTAGACATACAAAAGTATGGAGTTGAGAATCTAAAATTCAGTTATATTGATGAAGGTTCGAACATGAAAATGGTTTTAGACAGCATTTATCATGAAGGAAAAGGAAATTTTGCTGCTCAAAAATTAGATTTAGAAACCAAAACTTCGGCAAAATTATCTTTTGAAATGGAGAAAATGAGCTACATGAACAATGTAGGAATCACTTTAGATGCTATTTTAGGAATTGATTTAGAGAAAAGCAAATACGAATTCAAAGACAATAAAGCCTTAATCAATCAATTACCATTAGAATTTAATGGATTTATTCAAATGGTGGAAGCGGGTCAAACCTATGACTTAACATTCAAAACACCAACCTCTGATTTCAAAAACTTCTTAGGATTAGTTCCTGCTGCTTATTCTGGCGATATTAATAAAGTAAAAACATCAGGACAATTCTCGGTAGATGGAAAAGTAAAAGGAAATTTAACCGAAACTTCGATTCCAACATTTGATGTGAAAATTGCTTCGAATAATGCCTCTTTCCAATATCCTGATTTACCAAAATCAGTAAAAAATATTGTAATTAACACCCATATTGTTAATGAAACTGGTGCAATGAATGACACTTATGTAAATTTACATCAACTCTCATTTGCTATTGACCAAGACGTTTTTAATGCGAAGGCAATTGTGAAAAATATTGCTACAAACGCATTAGTAGATGCCGAATTAAAAGGAACTATCAATTTAGCAAACGTTACAAAAGCCTATCCGGTAAAATTAGACAAACCCTTAACTGGAATTCTAAAAGCCGATGTAAAAACGAAGTTCGATATGCAATCGGTTGAGAAAAGTCAGTATCAAAACATACAAAACTCGGGAACCGTTAGTTTAACTGGATTTAATTATGAAGGTCCAGAAATGGCAAAACCATTTAAGATTAATCAAGCTGCAGTTGCTTTTAATCCAAATCACATCAACTTGAGTCAATTTGATGCTAAAACTGGAACATCTGACATTCAGATTAATGGAACTCTAGATAATTTTTATGGCTTTTTATTTAGAAACCAAATTTTGAAAGGAAACTTTTATATGAACTCGACCAAATTAGTAGTTTCTGATTTCATGACACCTACTACCACAACTAGTGATGATGGCAAAAAAACTACCGAAGCTGTTAAAATTCCTTCATTCTTAGATTGCAGCATTACAGCTAAAGCGGGAACAGTTATTTATGACAATTTAAACTTAAAAGATGTTTCAGGTAACCTAACTATTCGTGACGAAGCTGTTATGTTAAACAACTTAAAAATGGGAGTTTTTGGAGGAAATATTGGTTTAACCGGAACCGTTTCAACAAAAGGAAAAACTCCAAAATTTGATATGAATTTAGGATTAAATTCGGTTAACATTGCAGAATCTTTTACACAATTAGACATGCTAAAATCGATTGCTCCAATTGCAGGAGTTGTCAATGGAAAACTGAATTCGACCATTAAATTATCTGGTGATTTACAAAATGATATGACCCCAAATTTAAAAACGATTTCTGGTGATTTATTTGGACAATTATTATCAACTACTATTAATGAAAAGAATTCAGCTATGTTAACTGCATTGAGTTCCAACATGAAATTCATCGATATGAGTAAAGTAAATCTTAATGATGTTAAAGCGGCTCTTTCTTTTAAAGATGGAAAAGTAAATGTAAAACCTTTCGATATCAAATATCAAGATATTACTGTTAATGTTGGCGGAAGTCATGGTTTTGATCAAACGATGAATTATAATTTAAAATTTGATGTTCCTGTTAAATACTTAGGAAAAGAAGTGACAAATTTAGTGGCAAAATTAACCCCTGCCGACCAAAAACAGATTACAAGTATTCCGGTTACAGGATTGATGACTGGTAACTTCACGCAACCTAAATTTAATTCCGATTTAAAACAATCTACTACTAATTTAACCACACAGTTGGTTAAAATGCAGAAAGACAAATTGGTTAATCAAGGAACTTCTGCCTTGAGCAATTTAATTAACGGAACAAAAGGAAATAACTCTGGAACTACAACAGCTACAGACACTACTAAAACTAAATCTACTCCTAAAGAAGAAATTAAAAACACCATTAAAGACAAAGCTGGTGCAATAAAAAATTTATTTGGCGGCAAGAAAAAAGAAGAATAAACAACAAATAACAACATAAACCCTTTCAATTGAAAGGGTTTTCTGTTATAAGCTCATCTTCACCACATAACCTTCATAAGTTCTAACATTAAAAACGGTTCCATCTTCAAAAAAAGTAAAAACCGTAACATTTTTACGGTAAAACCGTAAAATCAGATTATTTTTAATACCGATTTTTGTGTAAATTTTTTAATTATACAAAAATGAAACAAAAAATAACTAAATTTTCGCAAGGGAACAGCCCTCCAAAAAGAAAAATTAACTTTACATTTTTAATATTTAACACATTACAAACATGAAGACAATTCAATTATTTATCACTATTGCATTATTATCATTTTTAACAACTAACGCTCAAATTACAAAAGGGAATTGGATGGTTGGAGGCACTGGAAGCTTCACAAATTATAAAAGTACTTTTCAAAGCGGTAATACCGAAATTAGTCAAACAGGGAGTGCATTAAATATTTCTCCAAATTTAGGCTACTTTATTGTAGATAATGTTGTTCTTGGTTCTATTGTAAGTTTTAGCTTTTCAAATCCATCTGGTGACAACAATAATAGTCAAGGTTATGGTTTATCACCCTTTATTAGATATTACTTTAGAAAATCTGATAAAATGATTAACCCTTTTTTACAAACGGGTTATAGTTTAAGTAAAGGTAAAAGTGATTCAGGGGGATCAAATAAAAGCACTGGATATACAATTAAAGGAGGTTCAGCTATTTTTTTAAACAGTAGTGTTGCTCTTGAACTCTCGCTTAATTATGATTCATCAAAGTTTAATTCAGATGTAAAATCTAATAATTTTACAGTTGGAATTGGTTTTCAAATACATTTAGAGAAAAAATAAAAATCTTTTAAAAAACAATAAAATGAAAAACAAAATAAAGTTTTTAAAATTAGTTGTAATACTATTTTTTAGTTTTAATACTCATTCTCAAGTAACAGTAAGTGTACAAAATTTACAATATACAAATAATGGTCAACCTACTGTGTATCCATCAAATTGTGGGAATATAGATTTAGCATCAAGTATTAGCACATCATTATATTTAAGTATAAATTTAAGTAAACCTAATGGTCAAGTTGTTGGTTTAAGTGATTTGCGTGTTTATACTCAGAAATCCTCCTCAGACTCGAGAATTGAAAGAAGTTGGATACAAATTCAAGAATCATTTTGGAGTACATCAGAACCAAGTACCTATCTTACAACTGCTAATTTCTCAATAAATTCTTCCGATTTTAATACTTCTGGTGGTACTTTATTTGTAGTTTTTAAGTCAAGTGGAAATGTTGAATATCAAACTGCTTGTAGCTTTACAATTACCAAAACCCCTCCTCCGTCATTTTCATTATCACCTTCAACAGTAAGTTTAGGTTGTGGTGATACAAGCCTAAGAACATTTACTATTACTCCAGCAAATATTCCAAGTGGGGCAAATGTAACTTATAGTTGGAATCATCCAGGTTGGACATTAGTTAGTTCAACAGCTACTTCTAGAACTTTACAACCAAATTCTACTAATAATTTACCTTCAAATGTAACCGTAACCCCAAGTATTAATAGTGTTACTCAAGCTACTAAAACTTGCGTTGTCAGCCGTGCTCCTTTTAATACAAACACACTTTCAATTTCGGGTAATAATTATGTTTGTGATACTGGTATTTATTCCATAAACAATCTACCAAGTAGTGTAGTTATTCAATCTGTTACATCATCAAATAATAATATTGCAACAGTTAGTTTAACTGGTACTAATGAAATTTTAGTTACAAAAGTTTCAGATGGTATTGTTTCTATTTCTGCTACTGTTCAAAATACTTGTAATCAAATAGCAACGATTTCTAAAGAAAATATACAAATTGGAATTCCTAGTAATGTAAACGATGCCGTTATTTCAGGTTCTAGTTCTGTTTGTTCAAATCAGTATTATACTTACACAATCACAGAAGCAAGTCATCCTTGTATAACCACTTTTAATTGGGATGTTTCTCCAAACTTGCAAATAATTTCTCAAAATTCAAATAGTGTAACTGTAATTAAAAATCCATCTGACAATCAAAATTCGGGTTACATTTCATATACTATTCCAAATACAAATGTTGAAATTAGAAAAGGAGTTTGGGTTGGTTTACCTGAAAATTCAGGATTAAACATACTTAAAATTGGTTCTTATGATTTTTATGCTGGTAGTTGGACAACTCTAAAGGCAACTTATAGCGCACTTATTTACCCTGAAAGTGGAAATTATAATTTAACTTACGAATGGATAATCCCTAATAGCTATGTGAGAAATTATACCGACACTGCTTACAAAGATGTAAATCCAAGGAGTAGTGATCAATTAAATATTGGCATAAGAGCATGGAATGAATGCGGTTGCACAGATTGGTTTTATAAATTATTTGACGTAATTAGTGCAGGTACAGGTGGAGGAGGCACAGGTGGAGGAAATGTATTAACACCTGCCAATTAACTCATACTTATATTTAATCTTAATTTTCTATAGCGACTTTCGTTTAATTGAAAGTCGCTATTATCATTTTTGTTTTTTATTAAAGAAATTAATATTCTACAAGCTCATCTTCACCACATAACCTTCATAAGTTCTAACATTAAAAACGGTTCCATCTTCAAATAGCAGATATTGACCTTTAATGCCGGTTAGCGTTCCAGAGAAGTTTGGTGTTTTATCTAAATTCAAACTCGTAATTTTTTTAGGATATTGCAATACTGGAAAATCTAGTTGGATAATTTTTTCTTCTTTTGGAAAATAGTCTTTTACTTCAGTTGGCAACCAATCGAAAACTTTATTTCGTTTAGCAATTAAATCCATCTCTAGATATTCATTTTTTAACATTTTTTGCCAATTGGTTTTATCTGCAAAATGATTTTTCAAGGCAACTTCTGTAATTCCTGCTAAATACCTATTTGGAACTTCAACTATTGGAATAGCTTGCACAGCGCCTTGGTCTATCCATCTAGTAGGAACTTGTGTTTTTCTTGTTACCCCTACTTTTACTTCACTTGATAAGGCTAAATACACTACATGAGGTTGTAATTGTATGCGTTTTTCATATTCCAAGTCTCTATCTTCAATATCTAAATGCGCGGTACTTAATTCGGGCTTCATAATCCAATCGCCAACTGCTGGGCTGCTCATAAAACAATCGTAACAAAATCCTTGACGAAAAATTTTCTTGGCTTTTCCGCAATTCAAACATTGGTAGCCTTGAAATTCAATTTCCATTGGTTTTCCTAATAATTGATTCAGATTTAAAAAACTGTTTTCAAAAACCAGATAGTATTGAATTGGATTCCCAAATTCGGTTTGCATTTTACTTAGCGTGCCTTGATAATTCATTTGTGTTAAGATTTACTTTTTAGTATTATTATTTAAAAAAAATGCTATTTTTGGTAAAGTTATTATTCCCAATTAATAATTCAAAATTAGAAATAGGTAAATGCCACTGCAAATTATAAATTCTGTTGCCACTTGGATATTGAAGAAGCGAATTCATCAAATGGAATTGTTTTTAAAATATCCTCAAGAAGTTCAAGAAGAATTACTTTTTAGCTTAATTAAATCGGCAGAAAATACACTAATTGGAAAAAAATACGAATTTTCATCCATAAAAAATTATGCTACATTTAATGAACGCATACCTATTTCAACTTATGAAGATTTAGAACCTTTAATTGAACGAACAAGACAAGGAGAACAAAATGTTTTTTGGAATACGAATATTAAATGGTTTGCAAAATCAAGCGGAACTACTAATGCTAAGAGCAAATTCATTCCTGTAAGTTCAGAAGCATTAGAAAATTGTCATTACAAAGCAAGTAAGGATTTATTGTGTTTGTATTTAAATAATAATGAAGATTCACAACTGTTTGTAGGAAAAAGTCTTCGTCTTGGCGGTAGCAAGCAATTGTATGAAGATAATAATACGTTCTTTGGTGATTTATCTGCCATTTTAATTGACAATATGCCAATATGGGCCGAGTTTAGCTCTACTCCTAGTAGTAAAATTTCCTTAATGGGAGATTGGGAAACCAAACTTCCAGCAATTATAAATGAGACTATCAATGAAAATGTAACTAGTTTAGCTGGAGTTCCTAGTTGGATGATGGTTTTGTTACAAAAATCATTGGAAACCACTGGAAAATCAAATATGTTGGAACTTTGGCCAAATGCTGAAGTGTACTTTCATGGTGGAGTAAATTTTGACCCTTATAGAGAACAATACAAAAAATTGTTCCCAAAAAGTGATTTCAAATATTACGAAATATACAATGCTTCGGAAGGATTTTTTGCAATCCAAGACCAAAATGATTCCAACGAATTGTTATTAATGTTGGATTATGGAATTTTCTACGAATTCATTCCAATGGAAACTTTCGGCACTTTAAACCAACGAGTAATCCGACTTAATGAAGTAGAATTAAACAAAAACTACGCATTGGTAATTACAACTAATTCAGGTTTGTGGCGTTATTTAATTGGCGACACCATTCGTTTTACATCGTTAAACCCATACAGAATTAAAGTTACAGGAAGAACCAAACATCATATCAACGTTTTTGGTGAAGAATTGATGGTTGAAAATACCGATACAGCTCTAACCAAAACTTGCAAAGAATTCAATTGTGAAATTATGGATTATACGGTGGCTCCCATTTTTATGAACGATAAACAAAAAGGCGCTCACGAATGGATAATAGAATTTAAAACCAAACCAAATAATATTGAGAATTTCCAAAAGGCTTTAGACGAAAATCTTCAAAGTGTCAATTCTGATTATGAAGCCAAACGTTACAACAACATGACCTTAAATCCGTTAGTATTAAATGTGGCTCGTGAAAATCTTTTTTATGATTGGTTAAAACAACAAGATAAACTAGGTGGTCAACACAAAGTACCACGACTTTCTAATGAACGAAATTATCTAGAAAGCCTATTAACACTACAATAAAACAGTATGAAAAAGAAGATAATATATTCTCTTATGACATTAGTCCTAATTACAGTATCTTGCGGACCAAGACGTTATAAATGTGGACCTTACAGAAAGTGCGAAAACACAATAGAAAAAACTAAAAAAAGTTCTTTTAACAACGAATTCTATAAAAACCAATATTGTTAATTTGATTTTATTGCGAAATCTTTAAGAAAATCGATTTACTCAAAATGCAGTAAATCGATTTTTTTTGCATTATATCGGATTTTTAGCTGGTTATCAATAAATAAATGCATATATAATTTTTTTTACAAAAAATAGCTCTAAATTTGCGCCCGATTTAACCCCTAGATTAACTAACTATTATTTAAGTATTTAAATTTATGAAACTAAACAAAATCCTTACGTTATTTTTACTATTAGGAAGCTTTTTATCATTTGGACAAGAACCTAAACGTTCAGAAGGAGCAGAAGCCATTGTAAATGCCATTAATAAAAACACAAAAGGAATTAGCTTCATTACTAGTGATACAGGAATCAATACGGAATTAAATGAAATTGGTACCACTTTCTTTAAAAACAAATACATCATCTTATCTAATAAAAAAAGAAGACATGCTGATGTAACTGTTAATCCAATTACAAATACTCCAAACAATAACTTATATTGTGTAGATGTGAAAGAAGACGGAAACTTATCTTTTCCACTACTTTTCTCTCAAGCGTTGGATTCTGAAAACGATGAAGGTTCAATCGGATTTTCTTCTGATCAAAGAACTATTTTCTTTACTCAAGAAAACCCTAATAATAAACAATTATTTACCCTACACAAAGCAACTCTTAATGAGAAAGATGCTAAAAAATGGACAAACATCACCAATTTAAATGTGGTTCCTGAGCAATATTCAGCTGAAACTCCAAGCGTTTCTCCTGACGGAAAGAAAATTTATATTGCTTCAAACATTCCTGGTGGATTTGGTGGATTTGATATTTATGAAGCTACTATTGCGCAAGATGGAACTATTGGGAAATTAGTTAACTTAGGTCCAAACGTAAATACTGCAGACGATGAGAAATATCCATACATGTCTTCTGACAGCAAATATTTATATTTTTCTTCTAAAGGACATTTAAATTTAGGTGGTTATGATGTATTTAGATCGGCTTATGTTGACAATTCATTCTTAACGGCAATGAATTTAGGTACTGATTTAAATTCAAGAAGAGACGATGTTGCTTTTGTAATGACTTCTCCATCTAAAGGATATATTTCAACGGATAAAAAACAATCGGGTAATTTTGATATTTTAAAATTCGAAATTAAAAAGCAAGAGAATTTACACTTTAGCTATACTGTAGTTGAAGAAGTTACTAAAACAGCTTTACCAAACGCAACAGTTGTTGTAACTGACGAATTTGGAACTAAATTAGCAGAGACTGTATCTGATAATAATGGCAAAATTAAATTAGCTTTAGAACCATTAACTTTTTATAACGTTGAAGTTATGAAAGATGGTTACGAAACTAAGAAAACAAACATTGCTACTGGTGATACAGATAAAAACATTGCTTTAACTCAAAAGAAAGCAGTTGTTACTGAAGACGCAATTGTAATTGAAAATATTTATTTTGATTTCAATAAATCAACAATTAAAAAAGAATCTGAATTATCGTTGAACAAAATTGTTGAAGTTCTTAAGAACAATACAAACATGAGTATTACAATTAATGCTCACACTGATAGCAAAGGTTCTGAAACTTACAACCAAACACTTTCAGAAAGTAGAGCAAAATCTGCATATCAATATTTACTTAAAAAAGGTATTCCAGCAACGCAATTAACTTACAAAGGTTTTGGTGAAAGCGAATTGTTAGAAAAATGCGAGAAATGTTCAGCTAAACAAGACCAAACAAATAGAAGGGTTGAATTCAAAATCGTAAAATAAAAAAGCACTCTCTCAATTAATCACAACTATAAAAAAATGAAAAAAATCTCTCTAGTATTAGCCTTATCAACAATTGTATTATTAACATCATGCTCTAGCGGCTGGAGTTGTAAATCAAGCTATGTAAATGCTAAACAAACTAAAACAATCGAGCAAAAGAAAAATGCTTAATCATAAAAAAAGGTCGCCAATGGCGACCTTTTTATTTATTAGTTATTTCCTTAAGAAACTGCTTTCAATCTTTGCAATAAATTTTTACTCAAACTGTTTTCAGCATATTCTTTTGTAACCTGAAGGTGTTTGTCGTCAGAACTTGGCAATTCGTACATAGCATCGGTTAAAATTGCTTCACATAACGAACGTAAACCTCTTGCTCCAAGTTTATACTCTAAAGCTTTAGAAACAATATAATCCAAAGCTTCTTCTTCGATATCTAAAGTCACTTCATCCATTTCAAACAATTTTTTATATTGTTTTACTAAGGCATTTTTAGGCTCTGTTAAAATAGCTCTTAACGTTTTTGCATCCAAAGGATCCATGTGTGTTAAAACGGGTAAACGGCCAATAATTTCTGGGATTAATCCAAAATCTTTAACATCCTTTGGAATCAAATATTGCAACAAATTATCTTTATCAATATGGTCAGTTCCAATAGACGAACTATACCCCACTGCTTGTCTGTTCAAACGTTTTGAAATGATTCTTTCAATACCATCAAAAGCGCCACCAGCGATGAATAAGATATTTTGAGTATTTACTTCAACAAATTTTTGATCTGGATGTTTTCTTCCTCCTTTAGGTGGTACGTTTACAACGGTTCCTTCTAACAGTTTCAATAAAGCTTGCTGTACTCCTTCACCCGAAACATCTCGGGTTATAGAAGGGTTATCGCTCTTACGGGCAATTTTATCAATCTCGTCAATAAAAACGATACCTCTTTCGGCTTTAGCTACATCATAATCGGCAGCTTGCAACAAACGAGTTAAGATACTTTCTACATCTTCTCCTACATAACCAGCTTCAGTTAAAACAGTTGCATCAACTATAGCCAAAGGAACATTCAACATTTTAGCAATGGTTTTTGCTACTAATGTTTTCCCTGTTCCGGTTTGTCCAACCATCAAGATATTACTTTTCTCTATCTCAACTTCGTCTTCTAATTGAATTTGCATCAAACGCTTGTAATGATTATAAACCGCTACACTCATTACCTTTTTAGTTTGATCTTGTCCAATAACGTAGTCATCTAAAAACGCACGAATTTCTTTTGGTTTTAAAAGAATCAAATCAGCAACCAATTCTGAATTTCCTGATTGCTTTAATTCCTCTAATACAATTCCGTGAGCTTGTTCGATGCATTTATCGCAAATATGCGCATTAATTCCTGCAATTAATAAATTGGTTTCAGGCTTTTTCCTTCCGCAGAATGAACACTCTAATACTTCTTTAGCCATTTTTTTCTTGGTTAAAGGTTTTGGCTAATGGGTGATGGGCAAACCTTTTACCTATAACCCATTACCTAACACCTTTTTATTATCTTGTTAAAACCTCATCAATCATTCCATATTCTTTAGCTTCAGCTGCTTTCATCCAATAATCCCTTTCGCTGTCTTTATAAACTTTATCGTAAGGTTGTTTTGAATGATGTGAAATGATTTGATATAATTCTTCTTTTAATTTCAACATTTCTTTCAAGTTGATTTCCATATCGGTAGCCACACCTTGTGCTCCTCCAGATGGTTGGTGAATCATCACTCTAGAATGGGGTAAAGCAGAACGTTTCCCCTCTGCTCCTGCACATAATAAAACTGCTCCCATAGAAGCCGCCATTCCGGTACAGATAGTAGCCACATCTGGTTTTACAAATTGCATGGTATCGTAAATTCCTAATCCAGCATATACACTTCCTCCTGGTGAATTGATATAAATACTGATATCTTTTGAAGCGTCAACACTTTCTAAAAACAACAATTGCGCTTGGATAATATTCGCCACATAATCATCAACACCCGTTCCTAAGAAAATGATTCTATCCATCATTAAACGAGAGAAAACGTCCATCGAAGCTACGTTTAATTGGCGTTCTTCAATAATATATGGCGTCATACTGCTAACGATTTTATCGTAATATAAACTGTTTACTCCGTGATGCTTAGTAGCATATTTTTTAAATTCTTTTCCGTAGTTCATAATTTTTTGTTTAAATGTTTAAGCGTTTAAAAGTTTAAATGAGTTGAACTAAAAAACATTATATTTTAAATGATTATCTTTTATTTTATGAAAGAAATGTCTTCAATAAAAAAGCGCCAAAACTAGTCTGACGCTCAAAGATAATTATTTTTTGTGAGATATTATTCTCCGTACATTTCTTTGATAAATTGCTCGTAATTCACTTCTTTAGTTTTAGCTTTTACTTTTTCTTTGTAAAGACCTAACATTTTTTCGCTCATTACTTGCTCTGATAAACGTTTTACTTCATCTTGGTTTGACATTACGCGAGCTACAATTCCGTTAATTTCATCTTCTGAAGGATTTAATTGACCAAATTGTGCCATTTGTTTCTTGATTAAATCAGCTGTATGTGATTGTAAATCTTCGAAAGTGATTTGTAAATTGTTTTCAGCCATTACTTTCCCTTCAATTAATTGGAAACGTAATCCTTTTTCAGATCTTGCAAATTCTTCTTCAGCTTGTTCAGCAGTTAAAGGTGTTTCACCAACTGTTTGAATCCATTTTTTTAGGAATTCAGCTGGTAAATCGAATTTTGTAGTTTCGATTAAGAATTCTGTAACATCGTTTAAGAATTTTTGATCAGCTTGTTGTGCGAATTGTGCTTCTGCATCTTCTTTGATTTTCGCTTTTAATTCTTCTACAGAAGAGATAACTCCAGGTCCGAATAATTTATCGAATAATTCTTGGTTTAATTCTGCTTTTTCAACTGAATTGATTTCCTCAATTGTAAAATCAACATTGATATCTAAACCATGAACATCATCATGACCTACTTTTAAGTAATCCATTAATTTGTGGTCATCGTCAAATAGACCTTTAGTTCCGATAGTTACCACATCACCTACTTTTTTACCAATGAAAGCTTTTGCTGCTTTTTTATCAGCAAAAATATCTAATGCAAAATTAGCTGGAGCGCTGATTCCTTTTTCTTCGTTAGTAAAAGTTCCTCTTACTTCGTAATCTGCTTTAACTTCAGATTGAGAAATTAACTTTCCGTATTGTTTTTGAATTCTTTCTACTTGCTCATTCAACATTTTATCATCTGCGATAACATTGAATTTAGTAACATTATTTTTAGCAGTTAAATCTACTGAAAATTGAGGTGCTAATCCTAATTCGAAATCAAAAGACAAATTATCATTATCCCAGTTGAAATCTTCTGTTACTTTTGGAAGTGGATTTCCAAGAATATCTAATTTTTCTGCTACTAAGTAATCGTTTAAAGACGATTGTAAAATTTTGTTTACTTCATCTAACAACACGGCTTTACCATATTGCTTTTGAATTAAACTCATTGGAACTCCTCCTTTTCTAAAACCTGGAACTGATGCGTTTTTTCTATAGTCAGCTAATACTTTTTCTACTTTATCAGAATAGTCTTCTTTTGTAATTGCTACTGTTACAATAGCATTTAAATCATCAACTTGCGTTTTTGTAATGTTCATTATTTCTTTTGTTTAAGTACCATAAAATTTGGGTTGCAAAATTATAGAATTTTTGCAACCCAAACAAGTTTTTAATTTATTGAAATTCAATTCGCTAAAAATTAATCTTCACTAACAAAAATTTTATTCAGAATGGATTGTGTAATTGATAATAAGACACTAAACAAAAGGGCATCAACAAAGCTGTCTACACTGAATTCTATAATAAAATAATCGCAGATTAAAATTATTATAGCATTGATTACTAATAAAAATAAACCAAGTGTAAAAAAAGTAACAGGAATCGTAAGCAAAACTAAAACAGGTTTTAAAAATGTATTTAAAAGTCCCAAAACAACCGCTACCAATAAAGCTCCGGTTAAATCAGTTACATGAACACCTGGCAAAAAATAAGACAGTACAAAAACAACAATTGTACTAATAAGAAGTTTAATAATTAAATTCATTATGATTTTATTTAAAATTTAAAGTTACAAAAAAAGGCATCAATAATGATGCCTCTTTTTTAATTATTTTTAAACTCTTAATTTGATGGTACAATACTTATACCAGGGAAATTAGCTGGAGAATAAATTGGAATATTAGCATGATAATGATTATTAATCACTTTGATAATCTCATTAGCAATTACAGCATAACCTCTTGGATTTGGATGCACACCGTCTAATGAAAACAACACAGAACTTGCGGTTGTAGGTGAGAAATAATTTGCAGTATAAATGGTACCGTCATCAATTCTCAACCCAGAAACCAATTGATTCATGATTAAATTCATATCTGCAACTGCCAAACCTTTTGAAGCAGCGATTGATCTGATAGCAGCATTGTAAGATGAAGTAGCATTTACAACTTTTACTTTTTCATTTGTTGTTAAAACCCATTTATTTGCTAATGGTAATGTTACACCATTAACATTAAAAGGAGCTGTTCCTGCAGGATTTTCTTGACCAATAATAGAACTCGATGGTAAAACAAATAAATCTTCCGCAGTAGCATGTCTAGCTTGACCATAAATTGCTCCTAATGCAGCAGCATTAGCCATCAACAAAGAATTACCAGAACCAGCAGCATATGCTTGAATTGTTGCACTAATGTTTGTTAAATCTGTATCTTTAATTAATACTGGATTTTTTGAACCAGGTGTTGTATTTAAAGGAGAAATTCTACCTCCTGTAGCAACTGATAAAAATTGATATAATGCAATTGCAGTAGCATTAGTCGCCGTAGCTTCTGCTGGTAATGCATTATAAGGAACGGTTGTAAAATAAGGAATAGAAGTCACACTTGGGATTGTAGCAACAACTCCTTTAGCGCCATTAGAAGTCAACGTATTAATAATATTTGAATAAACCCCTGCAAAAAGATTTGAATTTGTAATATCATTAGATCCATAAGTAGCAGGATTCATATTTCCTGTAATATTATGATCAGTAGCAGGTGTAACACCGTCAGCTTTAGCACCACCGTTAGTTGCATATGATAATACATCATTTGCTCCAATCCAGTTAGTGAAGAAAGTAGGATTTTTAGTCATCGCATCTCCTAAAACAGTAGCTGATGGAGAAGTTGCATGTCTAACAAAATAAGGGTTAGATTGACCAAGAGCAACGCCTGCTAAATTTCCATAACCAGGAGCAACTAAATGAAAGGATTTTGCACCTGGAACTCCCATATTATTATATGCAGTAGCTTGTAAATTTGAAACTTCAATAGATGGAGTTCCAGATAAATTTTCTGGACGACCTTGAGAAATGTCAATCACTAATCTTGTAGAACCAATTTGATTACCAAACAACATTAATCCTCCTAAATTGCTAGCATCATCTTCATAAGAAGGTTGAGTGAATGCACCACCACCTACTAATGCAAATTTTTGAGCTAATAAATTTGGGAAAGAATAGGTTTGACCCACTCTTGAAACCGTACCATCCATATAACCAGCAGTTAATGAATTACCAATAGCCACATATGATGTAAAATCAGCATCACCTGAAGTATAATTTGCATCTACTTCGTTTTCAAATTCTGGTTCACAAGAAGCAAAACCAGCAGCTAAAATAGCTAAGTATATAAATTTATTTTTCATCTTTCAAATATTAAAAATTAAAACCCGTATGTTATACCAATTCCTGGAGAGAAAACAACAGATTTATATGTTCCTCCAAAGCTACTTCCATCACTAACATGGTCGTAAGAATTATCAACTTCATCAAAATGTAAGTAAAGGAAAGAAAGGTCAATACCTAATTTACTGTTTACTTGATAAGTTAAACCTCCTGTATATCCCATAGAGTCATTTCTAGGTGTTTCTGGTGCAAAATAACCATCTTGTACAGGGCTTTCATCAAAATACCATCCTGCTCTAAAAGTAAATTTATCATTTGCAACATACTGCATCCCCACTCTATAAGTACTTGCATTTTTGTAATTTCTAGGATTATGAGAATCTTGAAGTGTTGGTGTATTATTAGTAAAGTCAACATCTAAACTTTTGTAAGCACTCCACATTGCTCTATTATAATCAAATGCAACTAAGAATTTATCAGTAACCTTATATGACATACCTACTGTTAATTCTGCAGGTAATGGTAAATCTGCATTAAATTTTGTAGTTGGTGCAGTACCGAATTCTGGATAATCTCCAAAAGTAACATCACCATCTCTAGCCTCCATGATTATTTCTGAACGATAGTTCATCCCAATACGTAATTTATTTGTAGGATTAAACATGAATCCTGCTGTATAACCCCAAGCGGTGATTCCTTTTGATTCAATAGTTAAATCTGTTCTTTCACCACCAGAGTTCGTAGTTGATCTATCTACGTTTCTATTAAAATTAACAGATCCTGTAGCAAAAATTGGACCGCCACCTACACTAAAATGCTCTCCTATTCTTACAGAAAGAGAAGGTTGAACAAAAATAGCTTGCAAATCAATATTATTTACCAAGTGAGAACCTTGCCAATCTTGATCCCATTCAACAGCACTTCCGTAAGGTGTATAAACAGCTAAACCAGCCGTAAACCAGTTATTTAACTTGTAAGTTGCATAAACACTAAAAGGAGTTCCAAAATTTTTAGTATCAGCTTCCCAACCATATTGAGAATTTTGAAATTTAGTGTTAGCAAACAGCCCATTTGCTCCAACAGATAAATTAAATTTCTTATCTAGGTAAGCCATACCTGCAGGATTAAAAAAAGCAACCTCTGCACTATTTACTACAGCAACACCTGTGTGCCCCATAGCTAATTGTTTTTGGCCTTGAATACTAACTCTGTATCCTCCTGCAAAAGCAGAAGAGCCAGCTAAAGCCAATAATGTTAAAGAAAGTAATTTTCTCATAATGTAAAAATGTGTTAGTTTTTTCTTTGTTATAATAAATCAATACTTCAAAAGTATAACAAAATATGAATTTTACAATTTTTTTAACTAAAAAATTATGCATGCATAATTTTTTGACGTTTTATTTAATAAAATCTATTACATAGTTAAAAAAATCGATTGGGTTTTCAGCATGCAACCAGTGTCCTGCATTTTTTATTGTTTCAATTTTGGATTTTGGAAAGTGGTGATAAATGGTTTCAAAATCACTATCCAATATATAATCCGATTTATCTCCTCTTAAAAACAAGGCCTCTTTATAGAATATATTTTCAAAAGGCAATGCTGTTCCAATGGTCTCTATTTTTTCATTAAAAACTTTTAGATTGAAACGAAAAGCCAATTGTTCTGGAGCAGCCCAATATAAATTTTTTAATAAAAATTGTCTTGTTCCAAAGTCTTTTATGTAGCCCGAAACTATTTCTTCCACTTCTCCTCTACTCGGTTTTTTAGAAAAATCAACCGCATTCAAAGCTGCTAAAATGGTTTGGTGATGTGGTGCATAATATTTCGGACCAATATCAGCCACAATTAATTTAGAAACTAATTCAGGATATGTTGTTGCTAAAAGCATTGCAACTTTTCCACCCATAGAATGCCCTATAATACTGATATCTGCTAGTTTATGATAATCGCAATATTGCTTTACATCTTCTACCATGATATCATATGAAAAATCTTCTGAATGAAAACTTTTGCCGTGATTTCTTAAGTCTAAAGCGTGAACTTGAAAACCTTCATTTGCAAATTGAGTTCCTAAAGTTTTCCAATTGTCTGACATTCCTAAAAAACCGTGGATAATTACTAATGGCTTTCCTTCGCCTTCTATTCTTGAATGCAATAACATCTTATTTCAATTTTTGAAGATACATATTCACTACATTTTCCAATCCTAAATATAAAGATTCTGAAATCAGAGCATGACCAATCGAAACTTCAAGCAATCCAGGAATATTGTCTTTGAAAAACTTGATATTATCCAAACTCAAATCATGCCCTGCATTAATTCCTAATCCTAGTTCATTCGCTTTGATTGCGGCTTTTACGTAAGGCTCAATTCCGCTTTTATTTCCTAATCCATATTCGTGAGCAAAAGATTCGGTATACAATTCAATTCTTTCTGTTCCTGTAGCTTTTGCTCCTTCAATCATTCGTTCATCGGCATCCACAAAAATAGATGTTCGGATTCCGTTTCTTTGAAATTCTTGAATAACTTCTATTAAATACGATTGATGTTTTATAGTATCCCAACCCGCATTAGAAGTCAAAGCTCCAATAGCATCGGGAACCAAAGTCACTTGAGTAGGCTTACATTCTAAAACCAAATCGATAAAATTATGTTGTGGATTTCCTTCAATATTATATTCGGTATACACAACCGATTTTAAATCGCGTGCATCTTGATAGCGAATATGTCTTTCATCGGGTCTTGGATGAATGGTTATTCCTTGTGCTCCAAATTGCTGAATATCTTTTGCAACTTTCAATAAATCAGGAACATTTCCTCCTCTTGAATTTCGAAGTGTGGCAATTTTATTAATATTTACAGATAACTTTGTCATAATAATTTTAATTTATACAAAAATACAAAGTATAAGTTAGCTAGCATGTAGTATTTTTTGATTAATTTGCGATATATTTTCATCTTATCTACAATGAATAATTTAACAAGCTACATCACTAACGAAATAAAACCATTAAAACACACGGATTCAATAGCGGAAGCACAGGATTTATTTTTAGACTTTCGATACAGTCATTTTCCAGTAACCGAAGATGGTGTATATATTGGCTGCGTGAGCAAAGAAAATGTAGAACTATTAAATAGTGATTCTATCATTAATGATAGTCGATTTCATTTTGAACGTTTTTTTGTTCGTACTACTACCATTTGGCTTGATGTATTGGAGATTTTTGCTAAAAACGAAAGCAACTTAATTCCCGTTTTAGATGACAAAAATACTTATTTAGGATATTATGAACTTGAAGATGTAATTCGCTTTTTTCATGAAACGCCATTCTTAAAAGAAGAAGGTGGAATTATTGTAGTTAAAAAAGAATCGGATAAATTTTCTATGAGTCAGGTGTCCCAAATCATAGAAAGTAATAACGCCAAAATTTTAGGATCATTTATCTCAAATGTTGTGGGAAAAAAAGTAGAAATTACTATAAAAATCAGTCAAAGTGGCTTAAACGATATTATTCAAACTTTTAGACGTTATGAATATGAAATCATTTCGGAACATCAGGAAGATTCTTATTTAAATAGCTTAAAAGAACGTTCAGATTACTTAGACAAATATTTAAATATTTAAAAATAGATCGTAATGAAAATAGCATTATTTGGTCAATATTATCAAAATAGTACGGCCGAAACGGTACAAAAAGTAGTTTCATTTTTAGAGTCAAAAGATATTGAAATTGCTTTTGAAGCACATTTTTTAGACATTTTAAAAGAAAAAAATATCGTTTCAAAAAATTATAAAACATACTCTTGCCACAAAACATTAAATAATGATTTTAAAGCTTTAATTAGCATTGGCGGTGACGGTACAATACTAAAAGCCGCCACATTTGTTAGAGATAAAAATATTCCTATTATTGGAATTAACGCTGGAAGATTAGGTTTCTTAGCAACGATTCAGTTTGATAACATTGAACCACTTTTGCAAAAACTACTTGATAATGATTATGCTATTTCAAAAAGAACTTTATTGAGTATTAAAACTACTCCAGAATACGACAATTTTAGCGAATTAGATTTTGCTCTAAACGAAGTTACCGTTGCCCGAAAAGACACCACTTCGATGATTACTATTATAACCTATTTAAATGGCGAATATCTTACTTCATATTGGGCAGATGGTTTAATTATTTCAACACCTACAGGCTCAACAGGGTATTCTTTAAGTTGTGGAGGACCAGTTCTTACTCCAAATGTAGAAAGTTTGGTAATTACACCAATGGCACCACACAACCTAAATGCAAGACCTTTAGTTATTCCAGATGATATGGAAATTGAACTTCGCATTTCAGGACGTGAAGAACAGTTTTTAATTTCGTTAGATTCGAGGATATCAGCAGTTTCTAAAGATACCGTTGTAAAAATTAAAAAATCTCCGTTTACCATTTCAATAATTGAGTTCAAAGAAGAATCTTTTTTAAACACTATCAGAAAAAAATTACTTTGGGGAGAAGATAAAAGAAATTAACATCTTTCTTATATCATTATTCATTTTTTAGCGTTTCTATTTATAATTAATAACAAAAAAATCTCATAAAATAGGGATAAGAAATCAATATTATTATATTTGCAAACTATTTAAAAAAATGAAGTACCTATTATTTTACACATTACTGATTTTCTGCAACTTCAATGCTTATTCTCAAATCAACGAATTAGGTGTTTTTGTTGGGGGTGTTAACTATATAGGTGATGTAGGTCCAACAAGTTACATATCTCCAAATGAGCCTGCAATAGGAATACTATACAGATGGAATAGAAGTCCGAGGCATTCTTACAGATTTTCATATACCCAAGGAAGTTTAACTTCAAATGATAAAGACAGTGATGTTCCTAGTAGAAATTTAAGAGGGTTTTCATTTAAAAATAGTGTTAAAGAATTTTCAGCTGGTTTAGAATTTAACTTCCTGGACTTTGACTTACATGATTCAAAAACTAAAATATCTCCATATGTTTATAGCGGAATTAGCTATTTTATTTATGATGAAATATACATACTAAATAATAAAAGCAACGAAGATTATCAAAGCAGCACATTTGCTATCCCTATAATAGTAGGTTTAAAAGGACGTTTCTTTGAAAATTTTATTATTGGAGCTGAGGTAGGATTACGATATTCTTTCACTGATAATTTAGATGGAAGTAATCCAAAAAATGATAATTTTGAAACTTTACGCTTTGGAAATTTAAACAGTAACGATTGGTATGTGTTTACTGGATTAACACTAACTTACACATTTGGGCAAAACCCATGTTTTTGTTCTGAATAATATGGAATTATTACAAAAGATAAATACCGATTATTTACCCAACCATTTAGCTATTATAATGGATGGCAATGGAAGATGGGCAAAACAAAAAGGAATGTTACGTGCTTTAGGGCATGAAAATGGAACCAAATCAGTAAGAACAACTGTAGAAGCATGTGCAAAACTAGGTATTAAAAACCTAACACTTTATGCTTTTTCAACTGAAAACTGGAATCGACCAAAATTAGAAGTTGACACCCTAATGAAGTTATTAGTTTCTTCATTAAAAAAAGAAATTAAAACATTACAAAGCAATAATATCAAATTAAATGCAATTGGAAATTTAACAAATTTACCCGATAGCGTGCAAAAAGAATTACTAGAAGTAATCAATAAAACAGCTGAAAACACAAGAATGACGTTAACACTAGCGCTAAGCTATGGTTCACGAGAAGAGTTAATACAAGCTGTTAAAAAAATATCAAACAAAGTTAAAAATAATATAATTTCTGAAGAGGCTATTGACGAATCAATTATTAATCAGCATCTTTACACACACAATTTGCCAGATGTAGATTTAGTAATTAGAACTAGCGGTGAACACAGAATAAGTAATTTCCTATTATGGCAAATTGCATATGCCGAATTTTATTTTACAGATGTCCTTTGGCCAGATTTTTCAGAGAACGATTTATATGAGTCAATTATTAGTTATCAAAAACGTGAACGCAGATTTGGAAAAACCAGCGAACAAATTATACCCGAAAAAAATGTTTAAAAAAGCAATACAATTATTTTCTATCCTATTATTACTGAATAACATTTCTATTTTTGCTCAAGAAACTAAACTTGAAAATGGAAAAGAATATATTTTAGCTAAAATTCAAGTTACAGGAAAAATTTCCTATAACGAGCAAACTGTTACTACTTTTACAGGACTCGAAAAAGGACAAACAATAATGGTTCCAGGGGAAGACATTAGTATTGCAATTAAAAAACTATGGAAATTAGGATTGTTTTCTGATGTAAACTTCTATGTAAATGAAATTAAAGGAGATAGTATTTTTCTAGAATTGAATATTAATGAATTACCTAAAATTTCTGATGTAAAAATAAAAGGGGTTAAAAAAGGTAAATCTGAAGAACTAATTAAAGAAACCGACTTAAAAAAGGGGAAAATTGTTAATGAAAATTTGATCACTACAACAAAAAATTACTTCGAAAATAAATATAAAAAAGAAGGTTATTACCAAACTAAAGTTGTTATCAACACAATTCCTGATAGTATTGATACTGAAGTTAAAATGGTAATCAACATTGATAGAGGAAACAAAGTAAAGGTAAAAAATATAGATTTTGAAGGCAATGAACAACTTAGTGATGCAAAGTTGAGAAAAGCTTTTAAAAACACAAAGCAACGTAATCCAATTCGCATTTTTAAAAAATCAAAGTTTATCAAAGAAAAATACAAAGAAGACTTAGCTTCTGTAATTGATAAATATAAAGAAAAAGGAAACAGAGATGCTCGAATAATTTCAGATTCTGTTATTTACGATAAATCTTCTAATACTTTATCTATTAAAGTAAAATTAGAAGAAGGTAGAAAATACTATTTTGGCGACATACGCTATTTAGGAAATACCGTTTATACTGACAATCAGTTAAACTCAATTTTAGGAATTAAAAAAGGAGATGTGTATAACGGAACAATCCTGCAAAAAAGAATTGCTGACAATACAAAACCAGATGGGGAAGATTTAACAAACTTATATCAGAACACTGGATATTTATTTTCAAGTATCAACCCTGTTGAAGTTAGAACAGTAAATGACACCATTGATTTTGAAATCAGAATTACCGAAGGACCAATTGCTTATTTCAACAAAATTACAGTTGTTGGTAATGACAAAACAAACGACCATGTAATTTATAGAGAACTTAAAACAAGACCTGGGCAAAAATACAGCAAAGAAGATTTAGTTCGTTCGATTCGTGAAATTGGCCAATTAGGATTCTTTGATCCTGAAGCGATCAAACCTGATTTCAAAAATGTTGACCCTCAAGCAGGAACAGTTGACATCGAATATAATGTAGTTGAAAAAGGTTCGAGTCAAGTAGAACTTCAAGGAGGCTACGGTGGAGGTGGATTTATTGGGACTTTAGGATTATCTTTCAATAATTTCTCTGCAAGAAAAATGTTCAAAAAAGATGCTTACAAACCGCTACCTATGGGAGATGGGCAAAAATTAGCCTTACGCTTACAAGGAAGTTCGTATTTCCAAACGTATAGTTTATCATTCTCTGAACCATGGTTTGGAGGAAAAAAACCCGTAAGTTTTTCTACATCTTTATCTCATAGTAAACAATTTTTATACAATTATAGATCCAGAGATGTCAATAGAAACCAAAGCTTTAATATTACCTCTTTATCTGTTGGTATTGCAAAAAGATTAAAAGTACCAGATGATTATTTTGTATTATCACAAGCTGTTTCTTTCCAATATTATGATTTAAACAACTACAATACTGGATTGTTTACATTTGGAAATGGAGCCTCTAGAAACTTAGCTTACACAATTGGCCTTTCTAGAAACAGTAAAGGAGTAAACCCAATATTCCCTACAACTGGTTCCGAATTCAGTATCAGTGGAAAATTTACGCTGCCTTACTCTCTATTTAATGGAATTGACTATGCAGATTTAAAAAACCAGGCAGCATATAAAATTAGAGCTACCGAAGCCGGAGAAGCTCCAGACGGATCCAACTATCCTGCCGGAAGTTATTTAAATAGTGAAGGTTATCCTGTTACAGACCCTGCTGATGCTGCTGTAGACCAAGGAAAAGTAGATCAAAAAAGGTTCAACTGGTTAGAATATTATAAAATCAAATTTAAAGCAGATTGGTATACTCGTGTTTATGAAAAATTAGTCTTAAGAACTAATGCTGAGTTTGGATTTATGGGGGCTTATAACTCTGACAGAGGTTTAGTTCCATTTGAAAGATTCTTCTTAGGTGGTGACGGTTTAGCTAACTTTTCTTTAGACGGAAGAGAAGTTATACAATTAAGAGGATATCCTAATAACTCATTATCATCACAAGATGGAGGAACAATTTATAATAAATTTTCATTAGAGCTACGTTATCCAATTACATTAAATCAGTCCGCATCTATTTACGCATTAAGTTTCTTAGAAGCAGGTTCTGCGTTTGACACATTCAAAGAATACAATCCATTTAAACTTCAACGCTCTGCTGGTGTTGGTATTCGTGTATTTATGCCAGCATTCGGTTTACTTGGTATTGACTTTGCTCATGGTTTTGATGCAATTCCTGGAGAGACAGTTAAAAGTGGTTGGCAAACACACTTTATTATTGGTCAACAATTTTAAGGTTTGTTTGTACTTTTTTGTTAAATTCGTAAAAATATTTTATCATTAATTACGTTTGATACTTATTAAAGTAGAATCATAAAGATTCAACCACCAACAAAACTAAATTGAAATGAAAAAACTATTATTTATACTTGCTTTAATCTCTTTTTCTGCCAATGCCCAAACCGCAAGAGGTGTTAAAATTGGCTACATAGATATGGAATATATCCTAGAAAAAGTGCCTGATTATGCAGATGCCTTGAATCAATTAGAGCAAAAAGCTCAAAAATGGAAGCAAGAAATAGAAGTTAAAAAAAATGAAATCAACAAGTTAAAAGAAGCTTTAAAAACAGAAAGAGTTCTTTTAACAAAAGAACTAATTGAAGAAAGAGAAGAAGAAATCGCTCACCAAGAAAAGGAATTACTTGATTATCAAGAAAAAAGATTTGGACCAGCAGGTGATTTAATTATTCAAAAATCTGTTTTAGTTAAACCTATACAAGATCAAATCTTTACAATTGTTCAAGATGTAGCAGAACAAAGAAAATACGACTTTATCTTCGACAAATCTTCAGATTTAACCATGTTGTTTGCCGCTCAAAAGTATGATATTAGTGATTTTGTCGTTAAGAAATTAGCTGCTTCTCAAAAAAGAGAAGAAATGACTAAAAAACAACTTAAAGCACAGGAAGCTAAAGAAGCTTTAGAGGAAGCTGTTGAAGAAAACCCCGCTTTTACAGAACGCCAAAGAATCTTAGACGAGAAAAAAGCAGCAAGAGAAAAGCTAATTGAAGAACGCAAACAAGCTACCGAACAAAAGAAAGCTGAAGCTGCAGAAAAAAGAAAAAAATTACTTGAAGAGAGAGATGCTAAAAAAAATGGCACAGTAATTGAAAAAGATTCTAACAAGACTGAAACTAAGGACGACACAAAAACAAAATCTAAAGAATCAGGAGCAAAAGAATCTGAAACAAAAAAAGAAGGTGAAGTAAAAACTGAAACTGAAGCAAAAAAAGATGGCGAAGTTAAAGATGAAGGAGAGAAAAAATTAACTCCTGCTGAAATAAGACAAAAAGCTATCGACGATAGAAATAAAAAATTAGAAGAGCGCAAAAAGGCTATCGAAGAAAAAAAGAAAAAAATGGCTGAAGAAAAAGAAGCCGCTAAAAAAGAGAAAGAACAGAAAACTGAATAGAGAACAGAAATTAAATAACTTAAATTTTAAAATTAAAAATGAAACAATTAAAAACTTTAGCAATCGCAATCGTACTTTTCATTGGAACTCAGGTTTCAGCTCAATCAAAAGTAGCGCATATAGATGTTCAAACATTAATGACTACTATGCCTGAAATGAAAACAGCTCAAGAGCAAATGAAAAAGATTCAGGATACTTACGATAAAGATTACAAAAACATGGTTGCAGAATACCAAACTAAATTGCAAAAATACGAGCAAGAAGCTCCAACAGCTGGTGACGCTTTAAATGAAACTCGTTCAAAAGAAATGCAAGATATGGGTAGCCGAATTCAACAATTTGAACAAACTGCAAAAAAAGAATTAGGTCAAAAAGAATTAGATTTAATCAAACCTATTATGGAAAAAGCTCAAAAAGCAATCCAAAAAGTAGCTAAAGCTAAAGGTGTTAACTACGTTTTAGATTCTACAACAGGTTCTGGAGTTCTTTTCGCTGAAGGAATTGACTTATTAGCAGACGTTAAAAAAGAATTAGGTTTCTAATTAATTCAAAAATAGAATTTAAAAACTGTTCAATCTAAGTTAAGATTGAACAGTTTTTTTTATTTTTGTTACTATGAAAAATGAATGTCCTATAGGGTTATTTGATTCGGGAATTGGCGGCACTTCTATTTGGAAAGAAGTTCACGCATTATTACCAAACGAAAATACAATCTATTTAGCCGATAGTATTAATGCTCCATATGGACTAAAATCTAAAGAAGAAATTATTGCTTTAAGCATTAAAAACACGGAGTTTTTATTGAATCAAAATTGCAAAATGATAATTGTGGCTTGCAATACAGCAACCACAAATGCAATAAAAGAACTAAGAGCTAAATACCACGACATTCCTTTTATTGGTATTGAACCAGCAATAAAGCCTGCAGCATTACAGTCGCAAACGCAAACCATTGGCATATTAGCTACTAAAGGAACCTTAAATAGCGATTTATTTCACAAAAGCGTTGCTAATCATCCTGAAGTAAACATTATAGAGCAAATAGGGCACGGATTAGTGCAATTAATTGAAAATGGCGATATGGATTCTCCTGAAATGGAAGAATTGCTTAAAAGTTATTTAACACCGATGATTGAGAAAAACATCGATTATTTGGTCTTAGGCTGTAGTCATTATCCCTATTTAATTCCGCAAATCAAAAAGATAATACCTTCTCATATTAAAATTATCGATTCTGGTGAAGCTGTAGCCAAACAAACTAAAAAGATATTAGAGCTACACAATTTACTTAATAATTCTAACGAAAAAAGCTCGCAAATTTTTTATACAAATAGCGAGCCTGAAGTTTTAGAAAAAATTCTAAATTATTCCGAAAAAGTAGTTTTTAAAAACTTCTAGTTTATTCTTTAAACCAACCAGAATACATTACGTAATTATTAGATATACGCTCAATTTCTCCAGCGAAATCACTTTGATCAATATCTTTTACCTTTTTAGCAGGAACACCTGCATAAATGCATCCAGATTCAACAATTGTGTTTTGTGTAATAACTGAACCCGCCGCAACAATTGAATTACTCTCTATAACACAATTATCCATTACAATAGCCCCCATTCCTATCAAAACATTGTCTTTAATAGTACACCCGTGAACAATTGCATTGTGTCCTATTGAAACATTATTACCAATAACCGTTGGATGTTTTTGATAAGTACAATGAATTACAGCTCCATCCTGAATATTTACCTTATTTCCAATTGAAATTGAATTAACATCACCTCTTATTACAGCATTAAACCAAACGCTACAATTTGCGCCAAAAGTTACTTCACCAACAATAGTTGCATTCTCAGCAACATAACAATCTTCTGGTATTTGAGGAAATTTTCCATTTACTTCTTTAATCAACATAACTATTTGTTTTATAAAAAAATGTCCCGATAAATCGGGACAAGTATATTTGAATTTATATTTTTAGTTAACCGCAGGACAGTTACAATCCCAAGCTTTATCTTTACAGAAGATATTCATACCCAGAGTAATTTGGTGAAATCCTCCATTATCAAACTTAACATCACCCATAACATGAGAGTAAGTATAAGAAAACATGAATTTATCGTAATTTAAACCAACAATTGGAGTAATCCATTGCAATTTTTGCTCTTCTAAAGAACCATCTGAAGCAAACTGTGCTCCATCAAAACTTCTTCTATATGATAAACCACCCCAAAGTTTTCCAAAATCTAATTGTTTATAAACCTTTAAGTTTAAGTCAATCGCTTTTTCTTTAGTTTCTGAAGTATATTGAAACATGAATGATGGTTCGAACATTAAATTGTTTTCATTACCAAAAACAGCACCAGCACTCCATAAATATTTACTTAAATTATCCGATTCTACATCTGTATACAATTCTCTTTTGTTTGCTAGGAAATTTTTAATTGTGAAATGAGTAAAGAAATCCATATAATGGTATGAAACTCCTAAATCAACATTAAAATAAGCATCTTTTGTAATTACACCAGGAACAACTGCTGGATCAAATGGTTGACTAACAAAATCGGTTCCATCTAAAGTACTTTGTACAAAAGCAGCACTTAAACCAAAAGATAACTGATTTAAATCTAAAGTTCCTCTTGAGAATCTTAAGTGGTGAGCATAAGTTAATTTTGCTCCTTTTTGTGAATGATACCCATTCTTATCATTAAACATTATAACTCCCATACCAGATCTTCCATCTTCATCTAATGCAGTATTGAAACTGATTGTTTGTAAAGCTGGTGCATCTTCCTGACCAAACCATTGCTGACGAGCTGTAAGTCTAATTTTACCACAATTAGCAGCACCTGCCATTGAAGGGTGAATCAAATAATAATTATCCGATAAATAATCCGAATACACAGCTACCCCCTCTTGAGAAAAAGAAAATTGAGCTAATAAAAATGCTAAAATAAAATAACTCTTTTTAAAATTCATTGTAGTTATTGTTTAATGAAAACATACTTCTTACTATCCTAACCAAAACTTAACTTTAAGTTTAGGATATCGTGATTAAAAAAGTTGAAATTTCTCCTTTTTTACTACGAACTTGCCAAAGATATAAATTTTTGTGTTTCTTTTACAATTCGCTTAAAATATTCTTAAGATTAATTTGTGATTTTTAATGTTAAAATTTAAAAATCGGAAAATTGTTGATTTAATTGGTCAAAATATAATAAAAAGTTAAATAAAAAAGTCTCCAATTAAAATAAACAAAGATGTCTATCTAACTTTGTATCTTTGCAAAAAAAATAATCATCATGCAAGTAATCGCAACTAAAATAACTCAAAATCCTGCCATTGTAAAATTTGAATTGGATGAAATTATAGTTAGAACTGAAAATTTTGAATTCAAAAACATTGATGAAACTCAAAATTCTCCTTTAGCTAAACAATTGTTTTTTTTACCATTTGTAAAAACAGTTTACATTTCTGGTAATTTCATAGCTATTGAAAAATTTTCAATAGTTGAATGGGAAGACGTAAAAGAGGATGTAGCCAATCAAATCAATGATTTTATAACTAACGGTGGAATTGTAATTAATGTAGACGAAAATAAAGCAAAAAAACAACCTATTACAATTTACGCAGAAACAACTCCAAATCCTTCGGTTCTTAAATTTGTTTCTAATAAACTATTAACTAAAACTGCTCTTGAATGTAAAAACATTGACGAAACAAGCGCATCCCCTTTAGCAAAAGAACTTTTTAAATTCCCATTTGTTAAAGAAGTATTTATTGACGAAAATTACATCTCCGTTACAAAATTTGCAGTAACAGAATGGGACGAAATCACTCTTGAATTAAGAACTTTCATTAAGGAGTATATTGAAAACGGAAATGTAGTAATTGATGAATCTGCCATTGTAAAGACAGAAATTCATCAAAAACAACAAGAAGCATATTTTGATGCTTTAGATGTAACTTCACAACAAATCATTAATATCATTGAAGAATATGTTAAACCAGCTGTACAAAGTGATGGCGGAAACATTATGTTTGAATCTTTTGATCCAGAAGAAAAAAGAGTAAAAGTAGTTTTACAAGGCGCTTGTAGCGGTTGTCCATCATCTACATTTACTTTGAAAAATGGAATCGAAAACATGTTAAAAGACATGCTTAAAGATGAAGCAATTAAAGTTGAAGCAATCAACGGTTAATCACTAATTCATTATAAAATAAATAAAGAGCCTTTCGGCTCTTTTTTTATTTCTTATTATTGTGTTGATTGAATTCTTTGAACATCTCTAACAAATTCATAATCGATTTAATTAAATCATTTGTTTCAAGAAGTAAAGCAAAATACAACTTACTGTTTTTTGGACTAGTTTCTGTTGTTCTAATTCTGATAATTTGTTTTGAAATTAAATCAGAAACAGAATCTAAGAATACTTTTTTATCATTTAAAATCTCATCTAATTTAGAGAAATCTTCTGATTTAAAACTAGATTCTAATCGACTAAACAATTCTTGTAACTGCGTATCTACAGTTTTTAGATCGCGAATTTGATTGAATTTTAATTTCTTGTGATTGTTATTTACGTGAGAATGGCTACTTGTCGTAATAAAATCAATTGACTGTACCATATCTTGTAAGTAACCTAAAATTAAAATATAAAACTTACTTGCCTCAACAGAATTCTCATCTAAATTCTTGATAAAATAGAAAACATTACTTTTTAATTCATCAATTTCTTTTTCTAACTTCTTAAGTGATTTCTTGTTCTCCTTAAGTTTCGCTAAATCTTGTAAACCTAAATTATCAATTACATTAGAATATAATGCGCTAGTTTTTCTTAGTACTTTAGAAATCTGAGAAGAACTTTCTGTAATCATTTCTTTTAATGTTACAATATCTTCTTTTCTCAAACTTTTAATCTCTTCTTCTTCTTTAACTTTCTTTTTATGAATTTGATTACTTCTGTAAAAGAAAATAGCTACGATAATCATAAATGCGAAGAAAGCAAAAACTTCTCCAATGAATAAAATATAAGCAATAATAGCTGATGACAAGAACGCTGCGATAGCTGTTACAAACCAACCTCCAATTACATTGAACACACCCGCAACACGGTAAACAGCACTTTCTCTATCCCAAGCTCTATCCGCAAAAGACGAACCCATTGCAACCATAAATGTTACATAAGTAGTAGATAAAGGTAATTTCATTGAAGTACCAATAGAAATTAATACAGATGCAACAATTAAGTTAACAGATGCACGAACCATATCAAACATTGGTTGCTCATCTCTTTTTCCAGTATATTCAGGTTGAACAAACTGAGCGTCTAATTTTTTTTGTAATGATTTAGGTAAAATAAAACTAATAATATTACCTACATACATTATAGCTCGAACTAAATTTCTAGATAAATTATTTGCGTTATATTTTTCATTTCCTTCTCCTTGTCTTGAAAGATTTTGTTCTGTTTCTAAAACGGTTCTTGCTTTTTTAGAAGTCCATAAAGTATAAACCATGATAGCACCAGCTGCAGCTAAGAAAATGAATGGAGCAGGAAGATTTTCACCTTCTAAACCAGACATCATGAATTCAGTAGCACCTAAAGTTTGTCCAGGAGCAGCATACATTTCATAAGCTTGATAAGCTGCAATTGGAACTCCAATAAAATTTACTAAGTCATTACCCGCAAAAGCTAAAGCTAAACCGAAAGTTCCAACGATTATGATAAATTTAAAAATATTAAATCTAACAACACTCATTAAAAACTGACATATAATTGTCCAAATTACCAATGAATATCCAATAATTGTAAATGGCTCTTCTTTAATGAAATCTTTAACATCTGAAGGAACAAAAGTAACCGATTTCAAACCTTTTACTAAGATAAAGAAAGTAATAGCTGTCATGGCAAAACCACCAAAAATAGCACCTACATACTTATATCTTTTATCGATATGAAAACTAAATAATAAACGAGAAATATATTGAACTAGGGAACCTAATCCAAAAGATAATGCTACTGACAACAATATACTGTAAACAATTTCTGTTGCTTTCTTAGTGTTAATATAAGTTCCTAAAGCATCAAAATTACCATCAGCAACATATACTTTATAAACTGCTAAAACAACTGAAGAACCTAATAAAGAGAAAATTACAGAAACCGTTGTTGATGTTGGCAAACCTAACGTATTAAATACATCTAGCAACAATACATCGGTAATCATTACTGCCAGGAATATTATAATAACATCGTTAAAACTAAACATACTTGGCGTGAAAATACCATTTCTAGCAATTTCCATCATTCCGTTAGAATAAAGAGCTCCAACTGCAACACCTAAACTCGCAACAATCATAATAGTTTTAAAAGAAACTGCTTTTGACCCAATTGCTGAGTTTAAGAAATTAACTGCATCATTACTAACTCCTACCATTAAATCGGTAATTGCAAGTATTGCTAATGCAATCAACATTATAATATAAATTTGTTCCATTCTTTAATGAATTAATTTTGTACAAAAGTCCTTCAAGATTTTGAATCTTATGTTAACTTAATGTTATCAATTTTACCACAGTCCATTTTCAAAATTAAGCAGTTAATCTTAATTTAAAACAAATTTAATGCAATATAAATACTAAAAAACCTAAAATCCTTTAAACAAATTTACTGAAATTTAAATAGTTAGTTGTTGAATATATCAATCGAATTATCAATTCATAACAGATTAGAATTCCTTTAAAACATCAAAACCTCTAATGAAAGCGTCTTATCCTTTTTTTAATTTAAAATTGGTTTCAATATCTTTGTAAAAAAAAATATGCAAGCAATTGAAATACAAAATTACTTTACAACCATTCAAAATTTAGTTTTAGAATACTCGCCAAAATTTGTTGCAGCAATACTAATTTTACTTATTGGACTTTGGGGAACAAGTTTCATTACCAAAACAGCAAAACGCATCATGGTAAAACGCCATGTCGAATCAACGTTATCTAACTTTATTGGAAATGTTATTTTCTGGACGTTACGCATTTTACTTTTTGTAACTGTAATTTCAAAATTAGGAATAGAAACTTCTTCTTTTGTAGCTATATTAGGAGCAGCTGGTTTAGCAATAGGTCTATCACTTCAAGGTTCATTATCCAATTTTGCTGGAGGAATTTTGATTATTTTATTCAAACCTTTCCGATTAGGAGATTTTATCGAAGCACAAGGAGTAGCTGGAACAGTAAAAGACATTAAAATATTTTCCACAGTAATTACTTCTCCAGATAATAAACAAATTGTAATTCCAAATGCTTCTCTTTCAAATGGTGTTATAACCAACTTTACAGCAAATGGTGTTAGAAGAGTTGATTTAATAATTTCGGTAGATTACAATACCGATTTACAATTAGCAAAAAACACTATTGATAGAGTTTTAAAATCTATTCCAGAAATTTTACAACAACCTGAAGCTACAATTTTTATAAACGAATTAGCTACAAGTTCAATTGATTTTACTGTTAGACCTTACACAGAAAATGAAAACTTTTGGAAAGTAAAATCAGATGTGTTAGAAAAAATTAAGAAAGAATTCGATCTTGTTGGAATTGAAATACCATATCCACACCAAGTTGAAATTCATAAAGAATAAAATTATTTGATTAAAACAAAGTCTTTTAAATAATAAGGTTCAAAATAAGCGACATCAACAAAGTCGCTTTTTTTGTACTTATCAAATGACAACTCGCTCATTTCTTTTGAAGATGGAAAAACAACATCAGAATGAAATTTGAATTTTTCATTTATTAAAGTCATTTTGAATTTTTCAGTACCATCTCCTACCAAATGAATATTTTCATTTATTTCCTGATACGAATTCTCATCGATTATTTCAGCTTCTGTTTTTCTTATTAAATTGTAGTCTTTATCATAAATAGCAGTAAATACTTCCATTCTGCGAGCATCGATCATTGGGATAATGATTCCACTTTCTACTTTAATTTGTTTTGCCAAAAGTTGCAACGTATCAATTGCTATTAATGGAATATTTAAAGCATAACAAAAGCCTTTTGCAGAGGAAACTCCAATTCGCAATCCAGTGTAAGAGCCTGGACCTTGACTAACAGCTACTGCTGACAAATCTTTAAACTGCAAATTATTTTCAGCCAATAATGCTTCAATAAAAACGTGTAATTTTTCAGCATGAGAAAAATTTTGCTCAGCAATTTCTCTGAAAGCAATTGTTTTCCCTTCTTTTGCCAAAGCTACAGAACAATTTTTTGTTGCCGTTTCTATATTAAGTATAATCGCCATAATTGAGTTTTTGAAATGCAAAGTTAAGAAGTTATAATCGTAAAAAAAATAAGGCGTAGTTTCCTACGCCTTATCAACCCAAATTAAATTATAAGAAATCTATTTCTTACTTTCTTTTTTATCTTTTTCAGTTTCTACTCTAACTTTATCGTTAGATGCTAATTCTTTTGAAACCGTTGTATATGGTCCGATAATAATTTCTTCACCTGGTTTTAATCCAGACATGATTTCTATATTGCTATCATCTTGAATTCCTGTTTTTACAACTCTTAACTTAGCCTTATCTCCTACTTTTACAAAAACACATTCGTATTTTTTATCACTTTTAGGAGCATTTCCTTTTTGTTCTTGTTCTTTCTTTTCTAATTCAGCAACAACATCTTTTTTAACCGAAGTTGTATCGTCTTTTACAACAACTGCACTTATTGGCACCGCAACAACTTTTTCTTTACGTTTTGTAATAATATCAACCGTAGCTGTCATTCCAGGTCTAAATGGTGAATAATTTTCAGGCTTACCTTCTAATAAATCCATATATGACTCTTTCAAAATTCTAACTTTAACTTTGAAATTAGTTACTTGATCTGCAGTTAAAGCCGTACTAGCCGAGTTAGAAATACTTGTTACAATTCCTTTAAACTCTCTTTTTAAATATGCATCAACTTCAATTTTTGCAGAATCACCGATATTAACTTTAACAATATCATTTTCGTTTACATCAACTTCAACTTCCATATTGTTTAAGTTCGCAATTCTCAAAATTTCAGTACCCGCCATTTGTTGCGTTCCTAAAACTCTTTCACCTAACTCTACATTTAACAATGAAATTGTTCCATCAGCTGGAGCATAAATTGTAGTTCTTCCTAAATTATCTTTAGCTTCTGTAACTGTTGCCGAAGCACTTTGTACTTGATAGTAAGCCGATTGTTTATTTGCTACAGCCACTTCATAAGATGAAACCACTTTATCCCATTCTGACTTTGAAATGATTCCTTTTTCAAATAATCTTTGATTTCTATCGTAATTTGCTTTTGCTTCTTTTACTTGCGCATCTGCCTGACTTAAACCCGCTTTAGTTGTTGACATAGAAGCAACAGAACGGTTTACACCAGATTCATATAAATCAGGATTGATTCTTACTAATAAATCTCCTTTTTTAACTTGTTGTCCTTCTTTTATAGGCAACGCAATAATTTCACCCGAAACTTCAGAAGATATTTTAACTTCTATTTCAGGTTGGATTTTTCCTGTTGCAGATACTGTTTCTATAATTGTAGTTTCCGCAACTTTTGATAACTCAACAATTTTTGAATCATCATTATTTCCAATAACACCACCTTTTTTAAGTCCAACTAACAATAAGATTAATCCGATTGCACTTCCTAATAAAATGAATATGGTTTTCTTTGACATGACTAAGTATTTATTTTAACTATTGTTTTTTAATTAATGGAATTCCGAAATAGAATTCTAATATTTTGGTTCTAAAAATATAATCGTATTTGGTTCTTAAAACTTCTGATTGTGCGTTTTCTAAGGCAATTGTTGATTGAGAAAAATCAAATGCATTTAACAAGCCAACTTCATATCTTGCTTTAGAAAAATCAAATGCTTGTTTACGAGCTTCTAATGTTTTTTGAGCAGCTTCAAACGCTTTCTTAGCATTCGAAACATCATTATATGCTTGATAAACATTACGTTCTAAATCCAACTCAGCTTGTTTTAACTGAAACTCTGAACGCTCTTGATTAATTTTTGCTCTTTGAACTCTTGCTCTACTTGCAAAACCATTTAAAATAGGCACATTCAATTGTAATCCTACTGCCGTTCCATCAAACAATGTTAACTGATCAATAAAATTAAAAGGTGTACTTTCAGACCAACGTGTATTATATCCAACAAAACCAGCTAATGTTGGCAAGTACGAAGAACGAGAAATTGCAACATCTTTTTTTGCAACATCAACATTTGACATAGCAATTTTTACATCTTTTACAGACTCTCTTGCTTTTTCTAGTATAGCTTCTTGAGATTCGTTTTGAATATTTGTAATAGGCAAATCAATCACTTCATCAGAAATATCAAATGTTGCATAATCTTCAATTAACAATGTTTGACACAAACCAATTTTAGCAATCAAAAGTGCATTTTCAGTATTAATTATTTGCTGTTGTTGTGTTGCATCTGTTGCTTGCAATTCATAAATATCTCCAGCTGGAACAGAACCTGCATCAATAAGTTCTTGAGTTCTTTTCAGATTCTCTTTGGTAATTAAATTTTGATTTAACTGAACCTTTAATTGTTCTTTATTAAATAGAATTTGCAAGTATGAATTTGCTACAGAAAGCGCAATATCATCTTTCATTTTATCTAAACGATACGAATTAGCAATTTTATTTAACTTAGTTCTCTGTAATGTTTTCCAATTAGCCAAACCATTAAACAAAACAATATTTGAGTTAGCAGAAGCAGAAAATGATTTAAAAGTTTGATTTTGAAATTGATTCGTAACCGGGTTAATACTTGCCCCAGTATTTACACTATAATTAGCATTACCGCTTAATGTCGGTAAAAAACCACCTATCGCTTCTAATTTTTCAACTTCTGAAGTTTTTAAATCCAATTCTGACTGCTTAACGGAAATATTATTTTTAATAGCATAATCTACACATTCTTCCAAAGTCCATTTTTTACTTTGAGCCGAAAGTTGAAAACCTATCAACAATAGAAAAAAAACTATTTTTTTTGTTATCATTTTATGTGCTTTAATTCTCATTTCCTATAAGACCTCTTTTTCATTATTTTGTTACAGCATATCAATTAAAATTTTACTTTTACACTCAAAAAATCATTTTAATGAAAACTCTTTTAGTAGCAATCTCCTTAATATCAGTATTGCTTTTCACTATTTCTTGTGGCACTTCAAATAAAATAGAAGCATTAAAACCGGCTCCATCAAACAACAATCCTGTAGTTTTTAAAAACAAAGTTTCTTTTATTTCGATGCCAGTTGAAATCACTTTAAAGGAATTAGAACAGCAACTAAATAAAAATGTTACGGGTTTAATCTACAACGATTCGATTTTAAATGACGATAAAACCGAAATGAAGATTTGGAAAACGGCTCCTATTAAGCTAAGTGAGAAAGACGGTAATATTATATCGGTTATTCCTTTAAAAATTTGGGCAAAATTCAAATACGGAACCGATTTTATGGGATTAAATGATACCAGAGAAATCAATCTTAACGGCACCATTACTCTTGATAGCAAAACACATTTAACCAATTGGAAATTGACTACTGATTCAAAAATCGAAGACTTTGAATGGAGTGAAAGTCCAAATATTGTTGTGGCTGGAAAAAAGGTTCCAATAACATACATTATCAACCCAACACTTAGCATGTTTAAATCGAAAATTTCAAGAATGATTGACAAAGCAATTAACGAAAACTGCGATTTTAAACCTCATGTTTTAGATGCATTACAAAAATTAAGCAATCCGATTTTAACTAGCGAACAATACGAAACTTGGTTTAAAATGGTTCCTTTAGAATTGTATGTTACTGAAGCAAAACTCAACAAAACCAAAATCATGTTGAACATGGGATTGAAATGCAACATGCAAACTATGGTAGGACAAGAACCAAAAAACGGTTTTGATGCCACAAAAATTGTTTTAAAACCTGTCGCTACAATTCCAGACAACACCAACGTATCTGTGGTGGCTGTTTCAACTTTTGAAAGTGCAAGCAAAATTGTAACTAAAAATTTCCAAGGACAAGAATTTGCATCGGGAAGTAGAAAAATTGTAGTTCAAAAAGTAGACTTGTGGCAAAAAGATGGTAAAATGATTATTGCTTTAGATGTTATGGGAAGCATCAACGGAACCATCTATTTATCTGGAATTCCAAATTACAACTCAGTAACAAAAGAAATTTATTTTGACCAAATGGAATATGTTTTAAATACCAAAAGTGTTTTGATGAAATCGGCCAATTGGTTATTACATGGCACTATTTTGAAAAGTATTCAAGAGAACTGTCGCTATTCCATAAAAGGAAATTTAGAAGAAGGCAAGCAAAACTTAAAACCATATTTAACCAATTATTCTCCAATGAAAGGTGTTTTTGTAAACGGAACAATCAACGATTTTGAATTTGAAAAAGTTGAACTTACCGATAAAGCAATTATTGCATTTATAGCAACATCAGGAAAAATGGACATTAAGATTGATGGATTAGAATAAATAAAAAAGGCGTTTTAATGAAACGCATTTTTTATTCTACTTTCTTTTTAGTGTATTTTAATCGATATATCGCATATCCTAAAATGCCTACTAAGATGTAAGGAATTGCCATTAAATATACAATCCCATCATTTACTGCTTCGGCTTGCACTCCACCTTCTTCACTTTCAAGTGCCGCTCTACACATAGCACACTGAGCCTCAGCAATGAAAGGCAAAAGCAAAAAGCATAAAGTAAAAAGTATTTTATTAAATACTTCCTGCTTTGTTTTTTTTACTTTTAACTTTTTACTTTTCACTTTAAGATGCATAATAAGGAGAAATCATTAAATAAACTATTACACCTGTAACTGCAACGTATAACCAAATAGGAAATGTAATTTTAGCTATTTTTTTGTGTTTGTCAAAACGCTCTGACCATGCTTTTACATAAGTAGTCAGAACTAATGGAATAATAATAATTGACAATAAAATATGAGTAATTAATATAAAATAATATACGTATTTAATTGCTCCTTCTCCACCAAATTTAGTCGAATCAGATGTCATGTGATAAGCTACATACATAGCTAAAAAAGCAACAGAACAAGCAATCGCAAATTTCATTAAATTTTCATGCAATTTTCTATTACCATTTTTTATAGCCACGACAGCACTAACCAAAAGAACAGCGGTTAAACCGTTTATTGTTGCGTAAATTGGCGGTAAAAAAGACAATGGTTGCACATCATAACCAAGCTTTCTTAAATTCACACCAAATAACAATGCAACTACTGCTGGTATAACAACCGACAAAACAACAATTAACTTGTTATACTTTGTTTCTTTACTTAATGAACTCATATTACTCCTCTAATAATTTTTTAATATCTTCTTTGATTGCTTCTACTCCTGATTCTTCCAATCCATCATAATATAAAATTGGATTTCCTTGAGCGTCTTTTCTACATCTAATTTTTCCTTCTTTATCAATTAAAGCAAATAATCCCGAATGCTCAAATCCGCCAGCGACTTTATTATTCACACCAGCATATAAATTAAATCCTTTATTTGCCAAATTGAAAATATACGCCTTATCTCCAGTTAAAAAATGCCAGTTATAATGCTTTACGCCTAACAAATCAGCATGTTCTTTTAATACTTTTGAAGTATCATGTTCTGGATTAATTGTAATAGATGCAATACCAAAATTAGGATTACCATAAAATTCATCTTGCAATTGCAACATGCTTTGATTCATTTTTGGACAAATAGTAGGACAAGTTGAAAAGAAAAACTCAACCACATATACTTTACCTAGATAATCTTCATTTGAAATAGTTTTATTATTTTGATTGGTTAGTTTGAAAGCTGGTACTGGACCGATTTCAACTAAATCAGATTTTTGAAATTTTCCAACAATTTTTGGTACTGCCCAAATCCCGAAAATTAAAACAATAAATGAAATCCCAATATACGATTTATTTTTCATTCTCTTTATTTTTGTTTTTCAATATTCTCTTTAATATTATCTCTAAAAGCGTCTTTTCTTTCGTTTTTATTCTTTTTAAGCGCTAATCTATATTCACGCAAAATGATTTTGATATCATCCGTCATTTCATTGTGTAAATCAGCAGCCGAAATTGTATTATAACTTTCTTTATACTCGCTTTCGCCTTGCTTGTTTTTTCCTTTTCTACCACGATGATTCAATTCTTTATCAACTATTATAACAGCAGGCGTTCCTTTATTCTCATCAAGTTGCCCAATCAATTTATAACTATCGTAAAATTCTTGAATCTTCTCTGGTGTTGAAAAAACAAATTTCCAACCACTCATATCACCAGTAATAGGTGCTAATTCATCAATAATTTGTTGACAATCCTTTTCATTTCCTAAAGGCACTACCATAATCATTTGAAAATCTTTAAAGCCTTTATACTTGTTGTAAATCTTCTGATTTAGATTAAAAAAGTTGCCGCGATTTTCAATTACTTTATCTCCAACAAAACCAAGAACGGTGATTTTTCCTTTCATTGATTCTTTTGTACCTTCTAAACCAATCCAATCGGCTGGAATATCTTTATTATTCTTAGAGATTGTTGGTAAAAAAAGTGAATTATGAGATGCCGTAGAAAACACCAAATAAATGGCGATAGGCAATATAAAAAGAGAAATGAGGACTAATTTATTTTTCATTAAATGAAACTAATTTTGTTCGTACAAAAATAAAAAAAATCCCGATGTAAATCGGGATTATATATTAGAAACTAGTGTTAAAATATCCACTTTAAGTGACCAGTTTTATAAACTTCATAAATGTAGTCTCCTTCTACTAATAAAATAAAACATAAGTAAAGGATTAAGAATACTACTGTCCAAACGATAGATCTTCTAAACCATTTTTTCTCACCTTCCATGTGCATGAAAGCCCAAGTAATATAGTAAGCTTTTACAATTGTTAAGATGATGAACAACCAGTTAAGTAAGTTCATACCTAAAACATTAGTAAAATGTAATGATTTTGGTTTATAGATACCGAATAAAACTTCTACGATAGTAATTACAGATAGTATTCCAAAAACTACCCAAATTCTTTTTGTATTTGATTCGTGTGCGTGTGCCATGATAAATCTTATTATATAATTATACTAAATAGAAGAAAGTAAATACGAATACCCACACTAAATCGACAAAGTGCCAGTACAATCCAACTTTTTCAACCATTTCGTAGCTTTTTCTTTTCTCGTAAGTACCTAATAACACATTAAAGAAAATGATGATATTAATTAATACTCCTGTAAATACGTGGAAACCGTGGAAACCAGTAATGAAGAAGAAGAAATTAGCAAATAATTTATGTCCGTACTCGTTTCTAACTAAGTTAGCTCCTTCAACAACATATTTAGCTTCGCTTAATCTTTTTAAAGATTCTTCTCTAGATAAAACCGTTTTATGTTTTTCAGCATTTAAAAACTCCGAACGAACTAAAATAGACTCATCAGCTTTAAAACCTTCAACAACTTCATTTACTGAATAAGATGGTAATGAAGCTTCGCTCATAAACCACATACCGTTATTTCTATTCAATTGCTCTCTTGCTTCTGGTAAAGTAGCAGCAAAATCAGCTAAAGCAACTCTTTTATAAGTTCCGTCTTCTTGCTTTTGAACAAATTGTAAGATAGAACCACCTTTTGTTTCAACAGCTCCATATTCTCCTTTGATGAAATTTTTCCATTCCCAAGCTTGAGAACCTAAGAAGATAAAACCTCCAATAATAGTTAAAAACATGTAGAAAGCTACTTTCGATTTTTTCAAGTGATGACCAGCATCAACAGCTAAAACCATAGTAACTGAAGAGAAAATTAAGATAAAAGTCATTAACGCTACATAATACATTGGCGCGTTTACACCGTGTAAAAATGGAAAGTGGTTAAAAACTTCATCCGCGATAGGCCAAGTTTCAATGAATTTAAATCTTGAAAAACCATACGCAGCTAAGAAACCAGAAAAGGTTAATGCATCTGATAAGATGAAATACCACATCATCATTTTACCATAGGTTGCCCCTAATGGTCCTGGACCTCCGTCTAAAGCGTGTTCGTCTGAAATAACTGTCGCTCCCATAAATTTTTTAATTGTTAAAAAGTTCCCAAATTTATTATTTTTTTTCTATTTGAAAAAATAGAAAAATAAAAACAAATAAACCCAAATAAAATCCATAAAGTGCCAATACATCGCACTTAGCTCTATACCAAGGGTTTGAGCCGAATTGTATTTTTGTTTATAATGATTATAAATTACTACTAAAAGTGAAATTATACCTCCTAAAAGGTGCGCAATATGAACTAAAACAGCAATATATAAAAATGAAGTTGTTACATTACTTTCACTTCCAGTAAAAAAATAGCCATTTTCGATTACTTGCCCAAATCCTTTAAACTGTAATACTATAAATGTAATTCCAAGCGCTAATGTAATCAATAAAAACATTGAAGCACCACTTCTATTATCTTTTTTTGTTGCTTGCAACGCTAAATAAAAAGTAAAACTACTAACTAACATTGCCACAGTACTCGCTACGAAAGCCGAAGGCAGAACAAAATCTTTTAACCAATCTGGTCGTGATTTACTTACTACATAAGCACTTGTTAAACCAGCGAAAATCATACAAATACTAATCATTCCAAACCACAACAACATTTTGTAAGTTCTTCCTTTTCTAGCTTGTTCTTCTTCGAATGTCATTCTATTTTCCATAACTATCGTAAAAATTTATCTAAAACATATATTATTTGTAACAAAGAAATATAAGAAACGCTAATTATCATAAGCTTTCTTGCCGCTTTCGCATCCATTTCTTTGTAAAGTTTAACCGCATAAAACAACATCCATAATCCTAACAACACAACCAATCCTGCCGAAATTTTAGACAACATTAATTTACCTGTAAACCCAAAAACTGGAATTACCGAAGCTAAAATCATCCAAATAGTATATAAAATGGTTTGTAAAGCTGTTTTTTTATCGCGTTTCCCTGTTGGTAACATGAAAAATCCTGCCTTTTCATAATCTTCATATAAAAACCAGCCGATTGCCCAAAAATGAGGAAATTGCCAAAAGAATTGTATAATAAATAAAGTTCCTGCTTCTATTCCAAATTGACCTGTAGCCGCAACCCAACCCAACATAAAAGGAATTGCCCCTGGAAAAGCACCTACAAAAACCGACAAAGGTGTCACGGTTTTTAATGGCGTATACAAACTCACATACATGAAAATCGAAATTGCACCAAACATAGCGGTTTTAGGATTTACATTATACAAGATAGTCAATCCTAAAACGGTTAAAATAAAACCTAAAATAAACGCTTTTTGTTTAGAAATACGACCAGAAGGTAACGGACGATTTTTAGTTCGATCCATTTTGGCATCCAATTCAATTTCGATGATTTGATTGAAAACATTAGAAGCACCCACCATGCAATAACCACCAACAACCAAAAGCAATAAAACCAACCATTCAAAAGGTTGTTCCTCATTAAATCCTAACAAATATCCTGCAATGGTAGAAACCACTACACTAATAGACAAGCGTGCCTTAGTAATTTCTACAAAGTCTTTGTATAACGATTTCTGAATTTGAGGTTGTGTATTCGTGTCCACTTTTGTGTTTTTCGCTGTGAAATTGCGCGCAAAGATACGATATGAAAATTAGATTTTAGAATTTACAATTTAGAAAATTCGTTAAATCTACTAATAATCAAAATACCAGTTAAATAAATCGCTTCTAAGTCCAATTGAAAACCAAGTCGTGTTTGATTTTACAGATGTAGCCGTTTCAGCTGTTGGATCGAAATTTCTTAACAACACATTCCCGAAAACTTTTAAATTATATGCTGGATTCACTAAGTAACCTACTTGCAAATCAGCAATCATAACAGTTGTTTTGTTTCCTTGCGCAATTGAAACTCCGGTGTCATAAGGACGATTTTCGTCATAGTCCAAATAAATATTCCCTCCGTAGTTGAAGTTATCGGTTCCGTTGTTAAAATCAAATCCACGTTGTCCATAAATTAACTTCGCATCTGCAAAATATCTTCCTCTGTAATAACGAGCAATTGCAACTAATTCTCTGAAATTTGCTCCCCAAGCATGTCCCATACTTTGATTATTATGCCCGTAGTTTGTTATTGGATTACTATGCGAATACACGTAAGGACGCACTTGGTTGTATTCTATCTGTAGTAATAAATTCTTTATTTTGAAAGCATCGTAATATTTTGCTCCAATTTGGTAAGCAAATTTATTTCTCCAACTTTGATTGCTTTCTTTCACATCGCCAATAGCAAATTCATCAATTAAAAATTGTCCGTAGAAATTAATTTGATTGTTCCATTTGTATTTTGAAGTCAATCCTAATAATGCATTTCCTGTTTTAGAAGAAGAACCAAACTCCACAGTTCTATAGAAAATCAATGGATTTACAAAATTGAAATCAAAACCTCTATCATTAGCATTTGTCCAAACAACATTTTCGAAGAAACCTAAATTCCATCGTTTTGTAACATTCCAACTCAAATAATGACTTGCCATATATTTTGTAGCATAGGTTCCGTCGATTGTTGCTGCATCGCGAACGTCTTTCAACCACATGTAGGTATTGGTGTATTTTATTTTCCAAAATGTAGTATTGATTTTAAAATACGGATACGGACTAGTGGCATCACTTTGCAATAACGAACGATATCCATCACCTAAGAAATTTCTACCGTAACCCAATTGAAGATTGATAAACTTACTTGGCTGATATTTGATATTAGCTTCGGCCAAAGGAAAATCGTACGCATCTTCTTTGAAACGTTTTGCAATTCCAACGCCAGGAATAATAGCAGGATTTCCTCCTGAAGGTCGAATACTTTCGGCATACGTATTGTAATAATCTGCAAATCGACCTTGACTTTCATAAACCGAAGTTGTAAAAGTCAATTGTGAACCCAAACCTCCTGTCACAATCAAACCTCTGGTATTTACAAAAGTATTAGAAGCTTCACTTTCTGTATCTTTTCCTAATCTAAAATCAAAAATTGGATTCAATGTAAACCAATAACCTTCGCCTTGAATGGCTACTAAATTTTCATTCCATAATTTTCTTCCCCACCAAGAAGCTTTTTGTTTAGCAAAAGATTGATTTACTGTTTCAAAATCATAATATTTTGCAACTTCATCATAAGAATATGGTTTAGATGCTGTATGGTTATTACTTCCTACTTGATTTAACAACGCGTCAAAAACACCATAATTTTGATGTGAAAATTGTACAATTCCAGTACTTTTGAATTGTGGATTTTCGAAAGGTTTTAATTTTATTTCGTCGTATTCCAACAATTCTTTCTTATTATCAATAAGTCTTGTATTGGTCTTGGTCAATATAGCTTCCTGAGCTTCCTCATCGCTCATTGAAGGAACCAACGGAATATTTATCTTAATAGAGAATTTAGAATACGTTGGTTTTCCCGAATAAGTAGCCGGTTTGATTTTTGGCAACGTTCCAAAAACACGATTTGATTCATTTTTTAGAGATTCGTGTGCTGCATCTGTGTATAATACTTTGAAATTCCCGATAGTATCTACTTCAAAAACGGCAATAACTACACCTTTGTAATTTTGCTCTTGAAGCTCTTGCGGAACTTTAAAATTGTTGTAAAAATAATTTTGAAGAGTATTGTAAAAACATTTTTCTTGTTGTTTTCCTATTGCGTTTTCACATTCAGGAAATTTAGGAAATTGTTCGTTTGAAGTATTTTGAGCATTCGTTACAAAACCCAAAACCATTAGTAATACACAATATATTTTTCTCATTAAATCTCTTTTTTAATAATTGCTGTTTGCTATTTCACCATTCGCAATTGCTTTAGCAGCAGATGTTCCAATTCTTTTAACGCCAAGTTGAATCATTTCAACAGCTTCTTCGTATGTTCTAACACCACCAGCCGCTTTTACTGGTAGCGGACATGAGTTTTCCAACATTAATTTAATTGTAGCAAAAGTGGCTCCGTTTGGAACACCTTCTGGAGTTTTATAAAAACCTGTTGAAGATTTCACAAACACTTTATCGTATTCTTTTTCACTAAAGTTAGCAATTACCACATTTTTGATTAATGCTGTAAGTTGCACAATTTGATGATTATCAAGCGCAGCCACTTCAATAATCCATTTTACTATTTTATTGTGAGCTAATCCTAATTTTGTTCCTTCAAAAACTTGTTCTTTTACAGCTTCAATTTCACCTCTTTTGAAAGCTTCATAATCGACAACATAATCCAAATCGTCAACACCATTTTTGATAGCCTGAGTTGCTTCACCAAGCTTATCTTCTAGAGTTCCATTACCTTCAGGGAAATCAATCACTGTTCCAATTGTAACTTTGGAATTGGCTTCTTGAATCATTTTTTTAGCCAAAGCCACTTTATCTGGTCGAATCATAATTAATTTAAAATCATTATCGATCGCTTCTTGGATACAATTCTCAACAACTTTGGTGTTTTCCTTTTCTGAAAGATTGGCTTGAGCAGCCGTTTTAAGGTAAGTTGAATCTAAATATTGTTTAATATTCATATTACGTTGGATTACGAAAGTGTAAAAATAAAAAAATCCCATCGAAATGGGACTTTTTTATAGAAATAATATTTCATTATCTAATTTTAAACACAACTGGAATAGAGTATTTGATTTTTACCGCTTTATCTCCTTGCATTGCAGGAATTATTTTTGGTAATTTTTTAACCGCTTTTTCAGCAGCTAATTGCATTTCTAAAGTTGATCTTTTATTGCTGATAGCTTTTACATTAGTAATCGCACCTTTTTCATCAATTACAAACTCTACCTGAGCAACACCTTGTTTTCCATCACTTAAATCCACTTCAGGATACATTAAATTTCTTACAATAGCTTTGGCCAATTGCTCATCAAAACATGCCTTTTGTTGATCTCTACTCAAACCTTTACAAGCTGGAAACATTGGCAATCTTTCAACAGAAAAAACATTTGGCTCTACTGGATTATCAACAGGTATTTTTTCTTTACCAGTATCAGTATCGCTTGGAGTAGTATTTGTCTCAGTATTTGTATTATTCGGATTGTCTTGTGTTGCTATTTGTGTGTTAGAATCTTCTTTCTTTGGTTCATCTATTGTTGGCTTAAAAACATGAGCAACTCTAGGAACTTTTGCAACTACAGGCTTACTTAACTCTTGTGGTTTAGTTGCCGGTGCGGGATTATAAACAAATGTAGGCTCAGGAAATATTTCAGTTGTTGGTATATAAGCAACAGCCTTAGACTCATTTTTGAAATTAAATTCAAGAACAAACAATACAACAAGCATAGTGGCAATTAAACCAACTTGAAAATAGATGAAACTATTTTTCGCTCTTTTCGGAAACTCAACATTTGCTTTCATAAGTATATAGATTTATAGTTAACAGTTTGTTAATTAACCTATACAATTTATGTGCCAAAAAAAATCCCAACTAAAAAGTTGGGATCTGATATTATTGTAATTTGAATGTAATTGGCTGACTGTATTTTACTTTTACAGGTTTACCTCTTTGCATTCCTGGTTTAAACTTAGGAAGTTTTTCAATAACTCTTTTTGCTTCTTTCTCTAAAAGCTCTCCACCTTTAGGACCTCTAACTTGTACATTTGTAATTCCACCATCTTTATCGATTACGAATAAAACTGAAACTCTACCTTGAATTCCATCTTCCATCGCTCTCTCTGGATATTGTTGATTCTTTTTAATATGCTTAGCCATTTGCTCCATAAAACATTCTAAACGTCTATTTTTTGGCTCTTTTTCACAACCAGGAAAAACAGGAACATCTTCGATAACTGCAAAAGGAACTTCTTCATCAATTTCTTCAGCTGTTCCACCTTCGCTACCATATTGAGATGCATTGTTAACTACAACAACTGGTTTGTTTTCATCAACCTCTGTAGTTTCAATTTTTTTATCTTCAATAACTTGTTTGTTATCTACGATTTGGATTACTTCTGGTGCTGGCGGTGGTGGTGGTGGTAATTTTTGCACAGGAGGCATAGTTAAGATTGCCTCTTCATCTTCTACAAAATTATCCACTATATCTAATTTTTCAACCTCTACTCTTGGATCTTCTGATTTAAGCTCAATGCCAACGTAAGTCAACAATAACACAGCAGTAAGACCTACAAGGAAATATAGCGAACTATTTCTCTTAGGATCTACATTAGGATTTTTCTTTACTTCCATAATTTTAATTTTGAGGTGCTAATATAGTTAATATTAGAACTGTTTTAAAAAAATTTATTAAAAATTTTATTTTTCATACAATACAAACTAACAAAACCTACAACGGCTCCTGATGAATTAGCTAGCGCATCATAAATATCAGCTTGTCTTGTTTTGGTTAATACGCCTTGTAATACCTCAATAATTATGCCATAAACAATTGCAAAAAGGACTATTGACCAATCATTTTTTATCTTAAAATAAGATTTTTTATTAGCTAAGCCCCACAAAATGACAAATACGAAGTAAAAAACAAAATGTATTATTTTATCGTTCCCAACAATTTTAACTCTTGGAAGCGAACTCATACTTACCAAACTAGCGACAGTTATTGCAACTGTCCAAAGAATGGCAAGTAATAGAAATTTATGCTCCGATAAGCGCTTTATAATCTTCACTTGATAAAAGTGCATCTACTTCAGACGCATCAGAAATTTTTACTTTTACCATCCAACCATCTCCATAAGGATCAGAGTTTACTTTTTCTGGATCAGACTCTAAAGAATCATTAAATTCAATAATTTCACCTGATAAAGGTAAAAATAAATCAGAAACTGTTTTAACAGCCTCAACTGTTCCAAACACTTCGTCTTTATCTAAAGTTTGATCTAAAGTTTCTACTTCAACATATACAATATCACCCAATTCTTTTTGAGCAAAATCAGTAATTCCTACAGTAGCAACATCACCATCGATTGAAACCCATTCGTGATCTTTAGTGTATTTTAAATTAGTTGGTATATTCATTTGGTTTTAATTTTTTGACGTACAAATGTAATTGTATTTATTGAATTGAAAAAAAGGTTTTTGTTATTTTTTTGAATAAAAAAACCATCTAAATAAGATTTTAGATGGTTTGTAAATATTTTATAAAGTAGTATTAATTACTAAAATTGTATCGCAATGTAAATCCGGCTCTAATATTTGTAATAGGGAAAGACGTTGAAATAACAGCTTGTGAAAACTGATGATCATAAAAGAACAAAGCTGATAAATTTTTACTAAAAGAATAATTCGCCGTCAACTTAATTGACCACAAATCTTGTCCACCGCCTAATTGGTTATTATCATAATCTAAATAACGAACTATTGTATTATTCTTTCTTAATGCAAAATCTGCTTTAATCTCAATATCACTTTTTATAATTCCGCTTGCGTTATCAGCTAAAGCAGAATTAATAGTTACATCTTTTATTCTATAACCTAAACCAATTATATATTCGTTACCACTAACCTCGGTAAGCAAGTTATTATCAAAACTCATATTTAAAGTTCTATCTTTTTTAATTTCTGCCAAAACTTTGATTGAATTTTTCATTTCAAACTCAACCTTTACTAGTGGATTGAATTGCTCAGCTAAGTTAACATTTGAAACAATTTTAGATGCAAAAAAGTTACCGTTAGCATCAACTGGAGCTGTGTTCAAATTGGAACGAAATGCATTTACGTTGTAACTAGCTCTATATCCGTGTTGCAATGAAAAACGTTTAAAATTATCTTTGAACCATTGGTAACGCATTAAACCAGTATATTTAATTGTCCAATTTGGAAGTGGCATATTTCTAAATACACCTGTTGAAACTTTATCAGCACTTTGCCCAGAATAAGCGGCCAAGAATGAAGGTAATAATACTTGTTGACTATTTTTACCATAACCTACAGGATATCCTTCAGCATCTCTTGGGAATGTTGTTCCTCCATAATATCCTTCAGCCAATCTATTTGCAACTACCAATCTATTATCTCTAAAATCTTGGAAAGCTTGAGAGAAATTCACATCGCTTTGTGAAAATGCTGTTTTGATTAATATTGTAGAAATATTAAAATTACCAAAATCGTATGGTGAACGAGAATTATACTGACCTCCTGTTACATCATATTGTTCAGAGAAATTATAAGCATAAGTTCTATCTGCAGTTAAATCAATTTTCAAATCAGGAAAAACTTCCATTTGAGCTGTTAAATTCAATTTCTTATTTTGAACTTGCGTAAAGTTCTGATTGAATTCCGGAAAAGAAGTCAACCAACCATTTCTTGCTGCTTCATAACGCACATCCGATTGACTTCCTAAAACAAATCCTAGAGTTGGTTTAGACGTACCGAAGAAACCTAATCCTGGCAAATAACCTGGTAAAACTGTACCATTACTCTCCGTATAATTTATCTGAATATTCTTAACACTAGTAATTACCCCAATTAAGCCACTCATAAAAACGCTTCTTTCAGAAGAAATAGTGTTTTTTGGCGCTTTTATTTGTTGCCCAGGTTTTGGAACAGCATTTTTATCTTTGGTGTTATTAGCTTGTTTTTTCTTAGTGTTTTTAGTTTTAGTTAAACCTACATATTTATAGAACAAATCCATATTTAAAGTTGTATTCAACTTATGAGAATTTGCATTTTGAATGGTATTCCCTAAAGCATAAACATTTCCATCTTCACCAGTAATTGTTGTAAAAGCATCTGAAGCTCTTTGCCAGTTATAATCTCCTGTATACGTATAAGTAGACTTAACAAAACTGAAAACCGGTATTTTATTTATTGGCAAATCGTAATTAACAACCAATTGTTGATTGTGCTGATTTGACTGTCCAATATTCCAATAATCATCCCAAATATCCAAACCATCAATTGGTAAGTTATTTTCATCTAAATAATTTCGCACAATATTATTAGATGAAGCCGTATAATTAAATCGTAATGACTTCGTTAAATTATAATTAAAACCATAAGTGTAATTAAAGAAATAATTTCTTCTATACAAATCTCCTAGACCAATTCCTTCTACATCAACTAATCTAAATCGCTGCCTATTGAACTGACGAATAATATTAGAACTAAACGAGATATTTGTTGGCAAGAAGTTAAAATTGAAATCGCTCAACATTTTATAATAACCACTTTTCTTGAACAACTTAGTGTTTTTAAAAGGTTCAACAGTTTTTGGTTTAAATGTATAAGCATAATCAACAGTAGTTCTATTTTGCTTGTCAATTAAATTTTCAATTTCATAATCATGATGTTCTGTTTCATTTAATGAGTACGATAATGTTAAATTCTCGACATCATAAAAATGTGCTTTCTTTTCAGGATTCTTCTCTTTCTTAACACCTATTAAATTAAAACTTGTACGTTTAGTATAATCTATAGCTCTGTTTTCATAATTAGCACGATCATCAGGATTTGAAGTAATATCTAACAATTGATCCAATTCAATATCTTGATAGAACGGATCAAATTTTGGTGTAATTGTCTCTTCTCCAACCGCATAGTTGAATGGTAAATTTATTCCCCATTTTTTTGGCAATAATTTCCCAAGATTCACATTTGTTACTAAATCATACTGGAATACATCTTCTCTACTTCTTTCATTTGGACCTTGTTCTAATGAACCAAAACCAATTGTACTCATTCGAGTTGTAGCAGAAACAGTAGCAAAGTCAGCTAAATTAGTGTCTAAATTAGCAACAGCAGCATAACCTCCTTTGTTGTCCATATCCGACATACGAAGCTCGTTGAACCAAACTTCTCCACGTTGAATATTACCTGTTTTATTTTTAATCCCAATCATTAAAGTTCTAACCAAACCAAAGTTCGGATTTCCTTTAATACCTAATGTTAACCTATTATCTGAAGAACCTATTTTAACATCTTCTTCCTCTATAAATCCAATTCCACTAGGATCAGTATAATCAATTGCTGGGTCATTTTGAAGATTTAAAATCTTTAATTTAGTTAAAAAATCTAAAGGCAATTCGATTTCATTTTCAGCTGGCCAAACTGCTTCAGCTGTCGAAGCCCCAAAATCTGTAACCTTTAACGGAATTTCAACTTGATAAAAATTATCAGTAAAATCATTCCCAAAACGAATAAAAGCAATTAATTCATCATCTTGTAAGTCTCCATCTTGAACACCTTCTGCATGTAAAAACATACGTAGTTTTTTAAACTGACGCATATCAACACTTACATTTTTAAATACAGCTCTTGCATCATTTGGTTCCAAACCATTAACTGTACCGCCTAATTTGTCATAAACACGCAGTGAAAGTGATTGTTCATTTTGATTGATTACTGTATTATTGTTATACAATTGTTCACGAACTACTCCTGGCGGCGTAACATATCTGATAGGCGAACGCTGACCATTTTCTTGAATATTTAAAGCAACAACATCAAACCCAGTATTTGGATCATCTGGATCTGTATCTAATTCATCAAAATTACCCGTATATCTTCTCCATTCACCACGTACCAAATCTAAAGCTCCAAAACGCAAAGTCACTTCATCTTTAAAACCACTCATGTACATTCTCATGAAACGGATAGAACGAAAATCATTAATTGGACCAACTTTATTTGCATCAGTAAATTCTAAAATAGGAATTTTATACAAAATCCATCTTGCTTTACCTGTATTTCCATTAGGTAAATCAACATTACTAACCTCTCTAACATCAGCAATATAATTTTGACCTACTGGAACAGCTCCATCAGGATAGTACTGAAAAGGAACCTCAAATTTAAAGTAAGCATTAATAGTATTCATCGTATTGTCACGATTTACATCCTCTACATCTGGAAAAGTAGTATTTCCTCTATTATCATTTGTAACTGAAACCGGCGAATTACCTTCAAAACCATTATAATCTCTATATCGAGTAACAATATCTCCAGATCTATCTAAATAAAATCTATAATTATCCGCTGATGGATCTGGGTAAGAAGCAAAATCGGTAAACTTTGCAGCTTCCTCAGCGTCAGTTAAACCATCGAAACCAGCATCCTGAACAGCTCTATTCCCATCGTTTGTATCAAATGCATAAATCAACGATTGAGATGCTGGAACTTGCCCCCATTCTGTAGTAATTGTTGGTTGCGTAGAACCAACTTCAGGCAGACCGTTTTCGTATAATTTTCTACCATCCTTAAGGATATCTTCAGAAATTTCACCTAAATTGAACACCAATTTCCCTTCGTTTGTTGGGTCTGCAACATCACCTGGATTACCATAATATGGGTCCATTACCCAAAATTGAATATATTCTACATTTGATTGTTCAAAATTAGTAGAACTTATAGAACGCATAATTCCCGCCCATGTTTCTGGCGCTTCAGTATCAGTAAACTGATTTGTAGCACTTAAACTCGGATTATAATTGTATGGCCCTCTATCTTTTGGATAATATGACAAATCCAATGTACTAATAACAGTAGTTTGTCCTTGAGCAATATCAGTAACTGGATATAATTCTCTACTGTAAACGCGTCTTGTTTTGTTAAACGAAATATCATTATCATCAATTCCAGATGGTGTTTGCGTATAAAAAACAGGGTCAATTGTATACCAAGATAATTTACTTCTTTTATTACCAACACTCAAATCATCAATTAATGGTTCAGCAGAAGTAGCTACACCATCGTAATTATCTTCAAGCGGCACACTTGCTAGTGTCCAAGCTTGCGGAGAGCGCATATCAATGGTTGTTTGCGAACCTTCAAAATCATCAATATAAGTTGTTGCTTCACCATTAAACTGATCCGCTTTAGACGCTCCAGGTTTTAAGTAGGCAACTTCCGCTCTAAATGACAAATTCGATGGAACATCGGTATCAATATTTGGTAATTTATTTACTAATCTTGTGAAGAATGGAACTTCTGTAGAGAAATTAGTGTTGAATCCAAAAATTGTATTGTTTACAGATTCTTGACCGTAATTTGATTTCGTAGTAAACGGTCTTTCAGACATATTTAAAATGGTAGCACCCATTAAAAATTTATCATTAAACTTGTGCTCAACATTTAAACCCCAAAATCTTCTAGTTTGCTGACCAAAAACCGAATTGTTTTCAACCGAAACCTCAATTGGTGTATTAGAAGCTTGTAGTGAAGGGTCTAAAATATTAACCTTACCCATTTGATAGTTAACCGTATAATCAACTCCTTCTACTAAAACTCTTCCTCCTGCAGTTACAACAACAGAACCTTGTGGCACATTAAATGCCCCAATAGAAATTCCATCGCCACCCATCGACTTGAATCGTCCTTTCAATTGGAATTTGTTTTTAGCACTTTCTTGCAAAGCAGCCGCTTGAGTATTTTTATACATACTTCTGAAGACGTATTTTGCCTGATTGCTATTGTATGTTAATGGGTCATCGTAATTTTCTGGTAATGCAGGAACATCTAATTTGTTGAATAAATGACTTCCGAAAGGCTCAACTTTTAGGAAAATAATTTTTCCTCTTTGTGTATCTACTGTTAAACCTGGATAAAAATCAAAAAAACCATCTCCACCTTCTTGAGGGTCATTAGTATAATTTAACTGATCCAAATTGAACACTTTAAGCAAAGGAGTGTTTTTGACATCATTTGGCAAATCTAAAACATTAGGGTCTACAGCTGTAATATAATTTAAAGGTGATGGATCCGTATATAAAATGTTTAATTTAAAATCTTCCTGCTGTAATTGATATCCTCCAGGAATTTGATAAATATTTTTCATCATCAAATTCCAAGTTGGCATTGTATAATCTACTCCCGAAAGTGTATATTCATTTATTGTTAAGTTACTTTTCAATAATTTTAAAATCAAGGCTTGCGAATTTGGAACACCAGTTCCCCCAACGTTAGTAGCATCAACACCGTCTGTACCAAATTCCCCTACTTGATAAACATCACTACCTACTGTATATTGATAAGCAACAGCTAAAACTTCGTCATTAGCTAATCTTTGGTTTAATGAGATGTATCCTAATTGAGGATGATATGTATATTCTGAAGGAGTTAATTTTCTAGCATTTTCTAATTTAGCAAAATCTATACCTTCTGAAGCACCAACACTTGTAGCGAATCCATTTGATGCTAAAGAAACATCTCTAATAGAACTATTTAAAAGGTTACTTCCTATTGCATTAGGATCATACTTATTATTAGAGTTGTCTGTAGGTGTATTATTTCCTACATTAAAAAAACCTGCATTGGTTGCTAAATTAATATGAACCGTTTCTTGAGGCAATACTCCAGTTAATGGCGCTTCTCCTAAATCTTGAAGAGCTACTATATTTCTAAGATTGTTTTCAGTTGAATTAACTCTATTTTGTTTGTTCGTTATCCAAACTTCAATTCTATTAATTTGAACACGAGAATTTATATATGGAAACGTTTCGAGTGCTCTATCATAATTGTTTCTAAAATATTGCGATAAGAAATAATGGCGATCTGCATCATAGTCTAATGCAAAAACTTCAAAATCTTGTAAAGTACCACCTCCTTGCGATGTAACCGATTTCGTTTGAGATTTTTGCTCTGAAAAAACTCCTGTAAAAGTTGTTTTCCCAAATTGCAATTGTGCTTTAACCCCGAAAAGACTTTGCGCACCTCTTACCAATGAATTTGACAAAGGAAAACTTACGTTACCAACTTCAATTTTTTGAATGATATCATCTTCCGTTGGTGTGTACTCTAATTTGATTAAATTCTGAAAAGCAAAAGTTGACTGCGTATCGTAATTAACATTTACATTTAAACGCGTACCAACTTTACCTTGTAATCCAACACTAATTCTTTGGTCAAAATCAAAACTTGTAGTTTTTCTATTTCTTGGCGAAAATGAAGGATTATCTTGTTTTGTAAAACGCACTCCTAAATCCAATTCTACAGATCCAGTTGGCTTTACATCAATAGTATTACTTCCAAAAATACTCTCAAAGAATTTCGAATTTACATAATACCTTGGTAGCAAATTCTTTTTAGCCGCTTCAGAACCATCTTTCTTACCATCCATCGCCGACGATTTTTCCTGGTAATATTTACGCATTTGTTCTCTTAAGACCAACTCTTGATATTGTTTTGGAGTCAATATCATAGGATACTTAATATTAAATCCGTCTACCGAACTCGTATAAATATAACGATCCGAAGCTGCGTCATAAACATATCTATCTAATATACTAACAGGATTTGGCATAGTCAATTTTCCCAAATCAACACCTGTTTTAATAGAATCTTTTTCTTCTTCATCTACTTGAGCTTGTAGTGAAAATGAAAAAAACATACAGAATAATGCAAGACTATATTGTAATTTATTTATAGCTTTTAAGATTAAATTTTTCAAGTTTTATAAATTTTTTAAAGCTTGTTTTATTAAGTTCTCTACAGAGGCATTTGGGGTTTCTCTTATAATCCTATCTATTACTTTTTCGGCTGCTTTTCTAGCAAATCCTAAAACTTCTAATGCAGATAACGCTTCATCTTTATTTGTATTGCTTTGAACTACCGAAACTTCATCTAAATTATACACTTTTAACACTTTTTCTTTCAAATCCAAAATAATACGTTGTGCTGTTTTAGCTCCAATTCCTTTCATAGACTGTACTGTGGCTACATCATTTGAAGCAATCGCTTGTATAATTTGACTTGGTGCAAGTGAAGACAACATAGTTCTTGCTGTACTAGCTCCAACACCTGAAACCGAAAGTAATAATTTAAATAATTCGCGTTCTTGTTTTTCAACAAAACCATACAACGTATGAGCATCTTCTTTTACTTGCAAAAACGTAAATAATTTTAAACTTTCTGATTCTGGTAATAGAGAAAACGTATGTAATGAAATATTAATATGATACCCCACACCATTACAATCTATAACGACTTCGGTTGGTGTTTTTTCAACTAATCTACCTTGGATATGGGCTATCATACTTTCTTTCTTATAATTTATTTTGTTTTCTTCCTTTTTCTTGAGCATCTACAACTGCTACAGCAGCCATATTTACCATTTCTTCTACACTAGCTCCTAATTGAAAAACGTGTACAGGTTTGTCTAATCCTAAAATAATTGGACCAATAGATTCTGCTTTATTCAACTCTTTCAATAACTTATAAGTAATATTTGCTGCGTCTAAATTAGGAAAAATAAGTGTATTTACTTTTTTATTTACCAATTTTGAAAACGGGAATTTACTCTTTAACATATCCGAATTTAATGCAAAGTCTGTTTGAATTTCTCCATCGACAATTAAATCTGGGAAATTTTCATGTAAATAAGCTACAGCTTGACTTACTTTACTTGGTCCTTCATTATGTGATGAACCAAAATTTGAATAAGAAACCATTGCAATAACAGGCTCCATTCCGAACATTCGAACAGTTTTAGCTGTCATCAAAGCAATTCTTGCTAAATCATCTGCTGAAGGATTTGGATTTATTGCGGTATCAGACAAGAAAATTGGTCCTCTTGCCGTCATCATCATATTTGTAGTCGCAATTTTTGAAACTCCAGGTGCTTTATCAATCAATTGCATAACAGGTTTAATAGTAGTTGGGTAACTTCTAGAATATCCTGTAACCATTGCATCCGCTTCACCCGTGTTAACCATCATTAATCCAAAATAATTACGCTCGCGCATCCATTTCTCTGCATCTAACAAGGTGATGCCTTTGCGCTTTCTGGTCTCCCAAAAATGTTTTGCATACGCTAATCGTTTCGCTTCAGATTCTTTGGTTTTTGGATCAAAAATTGGCACTTCAGTATCAAAACCAATTTCTTCTTTTAATTCTTTTATAATTTCTAAATTTCCTAATAAAATTGGGAAACCAATACCTTCTTCATGAACAATTTGAGCCGCTTTCAATACATCAATTTGATCCGCTTCAGCAAAAATAATGCGTTTTGGATTGGTTCTTGCTCTATTGGTTAGCAAACGAATCATTTTGTTATCAGAACCCATTCGCTCTAATAATTCGTCTTTGTATTTTTCCCAATCCGTAATTGGAGCTGTTGCTACACCTGATTCCATAGCAGCTTTGGCTACGGCTGGCGGAACTGCTGCAATTAACCTCGGATCAAAAGGTTTTGGAATAATATAATCGCGACCAAACGTTAATTTTGTTTCACCATAGGCAATATTTACTTGCTCTGGAACCGACTCTTTTGCTAATTCTGCTAAAGCTACAACGGCTGCTTTCTTCATTTCCTCATTAATTTTCGTAGCTCTAACATCTAGCGCCCCTCTGAAAATAAATGGGAAACCTAATACATTATTTACTTGGTTAGGATGATCTGAACGACCTGTTGCCATAATGATATCTTTACGCGTATCGATAGCTAAATTGTAGTTGATCTCTGGTGTAGGATTTGCCATTGCAAAAACAATTGGATTATCTGCCATAGACAATAACATTTCAGGCGTAACGATATCTCCAGAAGACAATCCGATAAATACATCAGCACCTTTCATGGCGTGTGCCAAATCATCATAATGTTTATCTGTTGCATAAGGGCGTTGCATATCTGTAACACGAGGGTCATCTTTACGTAATGCTCCTTTACTATTGAACATCACGATATTTTCTGGCTTTACACCAAATGCAACATATAAATTAGCACATGCAATGGCAGCCGAACCCGCCCCAGAAATAACCATTTTCACTTCATCCATTTTCTTTCCTGCTAACTCTACTGCATTCAATAAAGCGGCTGATGAAATAATAGCAGTTCCGTGTTGGTCATCGTGCATTACTGGAATATTCAATTCCTCTACCAAACGTCTTTCAATTTCGAAAGATTCTGGTGCTTTGATATCTTCTAAGTTAATTCCACCGAAAGTTGGCGCGATATTTTTTACCGTTTCTATGAATTTGTCTACGTCTTTAGTATCCACTTCAATATCAAAAACATCAATATCGGCAAAGATTTTGAACAACAAACCTTTTCCTTCCATTACGGGTTTTGAGGCTTCTGGACCAATATCTCCTAAACCTAAAACTGCGGTTCCGTTTGAGATTACAGCTACTAAATTTCCTTTTGCGGTATATTTATAAACGTTGTTAACGTCTTTTTCAATTTCTAAACAAGGTTCTGCTACTCCTGGAGAATAAGCCAAAGCTAAATCTCTTTGAGTTGCATATTTTTTGGTAGGAACTACCTGAATTTTTCCTGGCGTTGGTTTTGCGTGATATAATAAGGCTTCTCTACGTTTACTATCTTTATGCATGGTTTTTTATTTTACTAACTTACAAATATAGTAGTATACGCATAAAATGAGAAATTATTTTGGGATTCTTTTGAAAAAAGTTTTGAGCTGTAAATTAAGCAAAATCACTGGTTTTTTACAAAAAATTTTATCTTCTTAAACCCCGTAATCAACAAAACTGCTACTAACCCAAATGCGATTCCCACACCAAATTCAGCTAGTGTTGATGGAATGCTATGAGGAATTAAATGATGTAAGTAGTCGATATTATGAAGAAAAATACCTCCTGAAACTAAGATAAGTGCAATAGTTCCTAAAACAGCAAGTCCTTTAATCACTAGTGGCAAAGCTTTGATTAAAATTCCACCTACAGATGACATAAATCCTTTGTTATCTGATTTTCTCATCAAATAAAATCCAGCATCATCCATTCGAACAATAAAGGCTACAATTCCGTATACTCCGATGGTTGCAATAATTGCTACAAAAGTTACACTCAAAATTTGGGTAATGAGCGGATGCTGTTTTTCCATTGCAGTTCCTAAAGCGATGATAACAATTTCAAGGGATAAAATGAAATCGGTTTTGATAGCCGATTTTACTTTTGCTTTTTCAGAATTTTCGTCATTTTCCTCTAATTCGCTTTCCGCAATAACTTCTTCTCCTTTTTTAGTATGATGAAAAAAATATTCGATTATTTTCTCCACACCTTCATAAGCCAAGTAAATTCCTCCTATGATTAAAGCTACTTTAATTGCTGGTGGATATAACCAATTCAAAACAAAAACTACTGGTAGAATAATCAATTTATTGATAAACGAACCTTTTGTAATTGCCCACAATACCGGAATTTCTCTAGAAGCTAAAAATCCCGTTGCTTTTTCCGCATTAACTGCTAAGTCGTCACCTAAAATTCCTGCTGTTTTTTTGGTTGCTAATTTACTAGTCATTGCTACATCGTCCATCAATGCAGCGATATCGTCTAAGATTGCGAAAAATCCTGATGCCATAATTGTATTTTTTCTTTTTAATAACCCTCAAAACTACAGCAAAGTTTTGAAATTGAAAATATTTTTTGTCTGAAAAACACTATATCATTTTATTTCTTCAAAAAATTGATATTACGAAGTAAGCCTTCATATTTGGTGCGTTTCACCGCAGAATTTTTAAATACCTTTTGAAAAGTATCTACTGAAATTTCTTCCCAATCGGATTTTGAGAAATTCAAAATATCTGAATTTGCTTCAAAAAGTGGTTCATTATGAGGTTTTGAGAATCGATTCCACGGACAAACATCTTGGCAAACATCGCAACCAAACATCCAATCGTCGAATTTGCCTTTCATTTCTTGCGGTAAATTCTCTTTCAATTCAATCGTGAAATACGAAATACATTTACTTCCATCTACCACATAAGGCGCCACAATAGCTTCCGTAGGACAAGCATCTATACAAGCTGTACAACTTCCACAATGATCAGTTGTTGGAGTATCGTAATCCAATTCTAAATCAATTATTAATTCCGCAATGAAATAAAACGAACCCACTTTTTGGGTAATTAAATTGCTGTTTTTACCAACCCAACCCAAACCACTTTTCGCAGCCCAAGCTTTGTCTAAAACAGGTGCTGAATCCACAAAAGCTCTTCCTGAAACTTCACCAATTTCGGTTTGGATGAAATGTAATAATTCCTTCAATTTTTCTTTTATGACGTGATGATAATCTTGACCGTAAGCGTATTTGGAAATTTTATAGGAATCATCATTTTGAAATTCAGAAGGATAATAATTCAACAATAACGAAATCACACTTTTAGCATCATCAACTAATAAATTTGGATTCAAACGTTTGTCAAAATGATTTTCCATATAACTCATCTGACCATTCATCGAATTTTGCAACCAATTTTCCAATCTTGGCGCTTCTTCTTCTAAAAAGCCAGCTTTAGAAATACCAGAAGACAAAAAGCCGAGTCTTTTGGATTCGGCTTTTATCATCTCTGAATATTTTTCTTTATTGTTTATCAAATTAAAACAATCCTCCTTGAATGTTGTTTTTAATTTTTCCTAAATGTTTGTATGCTTTTTCAGTCACTTCTCTACCACGTGGAGTTCGCATAATAAATCCTTCTTGAATTAAGAAAGGTTCATAAACCTCTTCTATAGTTTCTCCACTTTCTGAAACCGCAGTTGCAAGAGTAGTTAAACCAACTGGACCTCCTTTAAATTTGTCGATAATAGTAGCTAAAATTTTATTGTCCATTTCATCCAATCCATGCGCATCAACATTTAAAGCTTTTAGAGCAAATTTAGCTATTTCAATATCGATTTTCCCATTGCCTTTTATTTGAGCAAAATCACGAACACGACGTAATAACGCATTAGCAATACGAGGCGTTCCTCTACTTCTTCCAGCAATTTCGATAGCCGCTTCCATTGTAATTGGCATCTTCAAAATGGAAGAACTTCGCTGAACAATCGTAGTTAATAATTCCGTATTGTAATATTGTAAACGACTTTGAATACCAAAACGAGCACGCATTGGCGCAGTTAATAAACCAGAACGTGTTGTAGCACCAACTAAAGTAAATGGATTTAAATTAATTTGAACTGTTCTAGCATTTGGACCTGATTCTATCATGATATCAATCTTAAAATCTTCCATAGCCGAATACAAATATTCCTCTACAATTGGACTTAAACGATGAATTTCATCAATAAATAATACATCTCGTTCTTCAAGATTCGTCAATAATCCTGCTAAATCACCAGGTTTGTCTAAAACAGGACCCGAAGTAATTTTAATTCCTACTCCTAATTCATTCGCCAAAATATTAGCTAAAGTAGTTTTACCTAATCCTGGAGGACCATGAAACAACGTATGATCTAAAGCTTCATTACGTAGATTAGCCGCTTTAACGAATACAATTAAATTTTCTAGTACTTGTTCTTGACCAGAAAAATCGTCAAAACTTAAAGGGCGTAACGCTTTTTCGATATCAATATCTTGCGGAGAATAGGATTCTTTATTGGGATTCAAATTATCGTTCATAAAAGCAAAGATAAGTAAAGTTATAAAACAAAAACCTCTCCGATTGGAGAGGTTTGTATATTGTGGAAAAAATCTTAGTGATGTAAAACTTCTTCTCCTTCTTTCATTGGTGTAACTTGAGTAACGAAATCTTCATCGTGACCTGGTTTACTGTAGTCGTAAGGCCATCTGTGTACTTCAGGAATTTCACCAGGCCAGTTTCCGTGAATATGTTCCACTGGTGTAGTCCATTCTAAAGTATTCGATTTCCATGGATTTTGAGTTGCTTTCTTACCGTAGAAAATGCTATAGAAGAAGTTCCAGAAGAATACGATTTGGAACGCTGCTCCAACGATTGCAAAAACTGTAATCAAAACATTAACATCAGCTAATTCATCGAATAATGGGAAAGCTGAATTTGTATAATAACGTCTTGGTAAACCAGCCATTCCAATAAAGTGCATTGGGAAGAAAACTCCGTAAGCACAAATAGCCGTTACCCAGAAATGAACATAACCTAAGTTTTTATTTAACATTCTTCCGAACATTTTAGGGAACCAGTGGTAAACACCAGCAAAGAATCCGTATAATGCAGAGATACCCATTACTAAGTGGAAGTGAGCCACTACGAAATATGTATCGTGAACGTTAATATCCAAAGTTGAATCTCCAAGAATAATACCTGTTAAACCTCCAGTAATAAAAGTAGAAACGAAACCAATAGAGAACAACATTGCTGGATTCAATTGTAAATTACCTTTCCATAGAGTTGTAATCCAGTTAAACGCTTTAACAGCAGAAGGAATTGCAATTAATAGGGTTGTAAATGTAAATACTGAACCTAAGAAAGGATTCATTCCAGAAACGAACATATGGTGCCCCCAAACAATTGTAGATAAAAAAGCAATTGCAATAACAGAAGCAATCATTGCTCGGTAACCAAAAATTGGCTTTCTAGAACTTGTTGCAATAATCTCTGAAACAAGTCCCATTGCAGGCAAAATAACAATGTATACTTCAGGATGTCCTAAAAACCAAAATAAATGCTCAAATAATACTGGAGAACCTCCTTGATAATGTAAAACCTCACCTTGAATGAAAATATCTGACAAGAAGAAAGATGTTCCAAAACTTCTATCAAAAATCAATAACAAAGCAGCAGAAAACAAAACTGGAAAAGAAACTATACCGATAATAGCAGTTAAGAAAAAAGTCCAAACTGTTAATGGAAGCCTAGTCATTGTCATACCTTTAGTTCTCATGTTGATTACTGTTACAACATAATTTAATGACCCCATCAAAGAAGAAGCAATAAATATAGCCATAGAAACTAACCATAAAGTCATACCTAAACCAGATCCAGGAATTGCCTGAGGCAAAGCACTTAAAGGAGGATAAATTGTCCAACCCGCAGATGCCGGTCCTGATTCAACAAATAGAGAACTAATCATGATAATGCAAGAAACAAAGAACAACCAAAAAGATAGCATGTTCATGAATCCTGAAGCCATATCACGAGCTCCAATTTGTAATGGAATTAATAAGTTACTAAATGTACCACTCAAACCAGCGGTAAGTACAAAGAATACCATGATTGTTCCATGGATAGTTACCAAAGCAAGGTAAATATCATTACGCATTACACCATCTGGTGCAAAATTATCTCCCAAGAAAATCTTGAATACTTCAAAAGATTCTTCTGGCCATGCAATTTGCATACGGAAGAATAAAGATAAAACAACTCCAACAATACCCATCAATAAACCTGAAATAAGGTATTGTTTCGCTATCATTTTGTGATCAAGACTAAAGATGTATTTAGTGATGAAAGTTTCTTTATGATGACCGTGTTCGTGTGACATACTAATTCTATTATATTTAATATAAAATAACTTATTTAATAACTTGAGCTACAACTTTAGTTGAATCAACAGCTACTGCATTAGTAGCTTCTGCTGGAGCAGCAGCAGGTGCAGGAGCATTAGCTTCTTTCCATTGTTGTGCTAATGTAGGTTTTTCAGCTAACCATTTTTTGAAATCTGCTGGTGTATCTACAACAATTTTCATTTGCATATTGTAGTGAGAAGCACCACAAATTTTATTACATAATAATAAATAATCAAATGTATAAGGGTCTAAAGCTGTTCCACCTTCAGCAACAATTTTCTTACTGTTCTCCGTGCGAATTTTATTGATTTTATCCACTTTAGCCATAATAGCTTCATCATTTCTCATATCAGCAGTTGTTACTGTTGGAGTAAATGCAAACTGAGTAATCATACCTGGCACACAATTCATTTGCGCTCTAAAGTGAGGCATGTAAGCAGAGTGTAATACGTCTTGAGAACGCATTTTGAAAATTACTTTTTTTCCAACTGGTAAGTGTAATTCAGTAACAACTTTATCATCTTGAGCAGCTGGATCAGCTAAATCAACTCCTAAAGTATTGATACCTTCAATTAATCTTACATTCGCTTTACCTAATGTTTTATCATCACCTGCATAACGAGCTTCCCAACCAAATTGTTTTGCGTATAATTCAATTACAATTGCATCTTGTTTATCCTCTTCGTCAACAAACATAATGTTGTTCCAAGTATATAAACCATACATAATTAAACCTGCTAAAACAATAACTGGGATAATTGTCCAAACTGCTTCTAATTTATTGTTATCAGCAAAGTAAAGTGCTTTTTGACCCTCTTTACCTCTATATTTGAAAGCAAAATAGTGTAATAAAAACTGTGTAATTGTTTGTACAAAGAAAATGATAGCAAATGAAATATACATTAAGTTATCATAATCTGGTCCATGTTCAGATGCTGGAGTACCTAATACTAAATCTCCCCAAGCATATAATGAATAAATAGTAAATACATAAATGAAACCAACAAAGGCAAACATTAAGTAACCATTTACAGTATTATCTTTATCATTAGCGATTTCAGAATTTTCTGAAGATGCGCCAATTTGGGTTAAATCAAAAATTTTAGTCAATTGCCATACAGCGATACCTACTAGAACTAAAATTATAAATACCAAGAAACTTGTCATTTTTATTTCTTTTTAACTATTAATAATGAAAATGTTTACTCTCCTCGATTAAAGGATTTCCTTTTGGAACTAATGGAGCCTTAGTTAAAGCTGAGAATACAACGAAAATGAATAAACCTAAGAAGAACAATAAAGCTCCGATTTCAGGAATACCAATAAACCATTGATCACCAACTGTTGCAGGCATAATCATATTGAAGAAATCAATATAATGACCACATAAAATTACGATACCAGCCATTACAACAATCCAAGTCAAACGTTTGAAATCAGTGTTGATTAAGATTAATAATGGGAAGATGAAGTTCATTGCTAACATTCCGAAGAATGGTAATTTGTAGTGCTCGATTCTAGTTACGAAATATGTAACCTCTTCTGGAATATTTGAATACCAAATCAACATGAATTGAGAGAACCATAAATATGTCCAAAAAATACTGATACCAAACATAAATTTAGCTAAATCATGTATATGACTTGTATTTACATATTCTAAATATCCTTTAGATTTTAAGTATAATGTTATCATTGCAATTACCGTAATACCACTTACGAAGAAACTTGCAAATACATACCATCCAAATAAAGTACTATACCAGTGAGGATCAACTGACATAATCCAATCCCAAGACATAATAGATTCTGACACAATAAAGAAAACTAAGAAAGCCGCAGCCATTTTGAAGTTTTTCTTGTAGAATGAATTGTCAGAAGCAGCATCTTGAGCTAATGAATTTTTTCTAGAGAAATGACGGTATAAATTCCAAACGATTAAGAAAACAGCAGCTCTTCCTAAGAAGAAAGGCACGTTTAAGTAACCCGATTTTAAATCAATTAATCTATCGTATTTAACACTTGCTTTGTCTAAAACTTCTGGATCCATCCAAACAAATAAGTGGTTGAAATGCATTCCAGCAGCTACTAATAAAACAAAGAAAATAATAGAACCTGGCAATAAGTAAGCTGTAATACCTTCCATAACTCTAAATAAAATTGGAGACCAACCTGCTTGTGCAGCATATTGGATAGCATAGAAAGCTAAAACCCCAACAGAAATTAACATGAAGAAGATACAAGCTACATATAAAGCAGCCCAAGGTTTATTTTGTAATTGGTGTAGAACGTGTTCTAAATGTGCTTTGTGATCATCATGAGAATGAGCATCTGCTTTAGCGTGAGCATCATGATTATCAGCGTGAGCTTCGGCGTGTGCTGCTACACTATCAACTACCATATGAGCTTCTGCATGAGTTGAATCTACAACATGAGTATCAGCAACTTTCATAGTATCAACTACAACATGTTCTTCTGTAGCATGAGCTTCAGTAGCATGAGACACCTCTTTTTCTACATGAGCAGCTTCGTGACCATGATGACTATCTGCAGCTAATATTTTCTCTACATCCTCAATTGTTTTAGGAGCGGCCATGAAACCAATTCCGATACCGATTGCACCTAAAAGCATTAGGACGAATGAAAAAGTTTTTAATTTACTTGAAAACGTGTACATATCTATTATTTTCAAAAAGTATTAATATTATAATCCAGATTTAAGTTTTAAAACGTAATCAGTTACTTGCCATCTCTCTTGTTGAGATAATTGGTTAGCATGAGAACCCATAGAATTTAATCCATAAGTAATTACGTGAAAAACACTTCCTTCTGTAATTTCTCTATCTTTATAACTTGGAACTCCAAGGAATTTTTCTTTAACTACTAAATTTCCTTTACCATCACCTTTTTCACCATGACAAATAGCACAGTAAATATTGAATAATTCTTTTCCTTTTTCAGGATTTAAAGAAATTGAATCCAAAGGTGATTTTAATGTAGCTTTAGCTAAAGCATACCCTTCTGGTGTATTTGGAATTTCATAAGGTACAAAACCTCTTTTAATAGAACCTTTTGCAGGTAATTGAGCTTCAACTCCACCTTTAAAAATATCATGCTCAGAATACGTTTCATAAGAAACTGCTTCATACATGTTTGGCATGAACTGATAGTTAGGTTTTGCTTTATCGAAACATGAAGTTGCCATAAAAGACAAACCTACTACTGCTACTATTTTATATAAACTTTTCATAACTATCTATTAATGCTTTTCTACAACTTTAACTTCAACTGCTCCAGTGTTTGTAAAGAAAGAAACTAATTCTTCTTCGTTACCATGAACTCCAACTTCCATTAAAAAATGATCATCAGTTGTTCTTACATCTGGATTTTCTGCTTTTTTGAATGGCCATAATTTACTTCTCATATAAAAAGTGATTACCATTAAGTGAGCAGCAAAGAATACAGTACCTTCAAACATGATAGGCACAAATGCAGGCATGTTATCGATATAACTGAAACTTGGTTTACCACCGATATCTTGTGGCCAATCATTAATCATAATGAAATTCATCAAAGCCGTGTAAATTGAAAGTCCAACTAATCCGTAGATGAATGCACAAATTGCAATTCTTGTTGGCGCTAACCCCATTGCTTTGTCCAATCCGTGAACTGGAAAAGGTGTATAAATTTCTTCAATATGATGATGAGCTGCTCTAGTTTGTTTTACAGCATCCATTAAAACATCATCATCATTATATATAGCGTGTATTACTTTATTACTCATGATATTAATGATTATCTGAATGATTATGACCGTGTTTTTCTCTTTCTGCCTTGTAATTATCTCCAGATGATTTTAAGATAGTCTTAACCTCTGCTTGAGCAATTACTGGGAAACTTCTTGAATATAATAAGAACAATACAAAGAAGAATCCGATAGTTCCAATATAGATACCAGCATCAACAAAAGTTGGTTGGAACATTGTCCAAGAAGATGGTAAATAATCTCTGTGTAATGAAGTTACGATGATTACAAAACGCTCAAACCACATTCCTACGTTTACTACAATCGAAATGATGAAAGAAGCCATAATGTTTGTTCTAATTTTCTTAGACCACATAACTTGTGGAGAAATTACATTACAAGTCATCATCAACCAGTATGACCACCAGTAAGGACCTGTTGCTCTGTTTAAGAAAGCATATTGTTCGTACTCTACTCCAGAATACCAAGCTACGAATAACTCAGTGATATAAGCACAACCTACGATAGAACCAGTAATCATGATTACGATGTTCATTAATTCAATATGTTGAATTGTGATATAATCTTCTAAGTTAGAAACTTTTCTCATGATGATAAGTAATGTGTTTACCATTGCGAATCCTGAGAAAATCGCACCTGCTACGAAGTAAGGAGGTAAGATTGTTGTATGCCATCCTGGAATTACAGAAGTAGCAAAGTCAAATGATACAATTGTGTGTACAGAAAGTACAAGAGGAGTTGCTAAACCAGCTAATACAAGAGAAACCTCTTCAAAACGTTGCCAGTCTTTAGCTCTACCAGACCATCCAAAAGATAAAGTCGAATAAATTCTTTTTGTAAAAGGAGTTACAGCTCTATCACGTAACATTGCAAAGTCAGGTAATAAACCAGTCCACCAGAATACTAATGATACTGATAAATAAGTTGAGATTGCGAATACGTCCCATAATAATGGAGAGTTAAAGTTAACCCATAATGATCCGAATTGATTTGGTATTGGTAATACCCAGTATCCTAACCATGGACGACCCATGTGAATGATTGGGAATAAACCTGCTTGCATTACTGAGAAAATCGTCATTGCTTCTGCAGAACGGTTAATCGCCATTCTCCATTTTTGACGGAATAATAATAATACGGCTGAGATAAGAGTTCCGGCGTGACCGATACCTACCCACCAAACGAAATTGGTGATATCCCATGCCCAACCTACTGTTTTATTTAATCCCCATGTTCCAATACCTGTGGTTACAGTATAAATCATACAACCTAATCCCCATAGGAAAGCGGCTAATGCGATTGAAAATACTATCCACCATTGTTTGTTTGCTCTACCTTCTACAGGTTTAGCCACATCTACCGTTACATCGTGGTAAGACTTACTTCCTACTACTAAAGGTTTTCTAATGGGTGCTTCGTAATGAGACGACATAATCCTTTATATTGTTTCTATTAATTAATACTTATTTATCGTTTCTAACTTTCACGTGGTACATCACGTTTGGTTTTGTTCCGATGTGCTCTAACAAATGATACATTCTATCAGACTCAACTAATTTAGCAACATCTGATTCTGAATTGTTAATATCACCAAATTTCATAGCTCCACTTGAACATGCAGCAGAACATGCAGTTTGGAATTCATCCTTACCTACTTCTCTACCTTCACGTTTCGCTTTTAATTTTACAGCTTGAGTCATTTGGATACACATAGAACATTTCTCCATAACTCCACGAGAACGTACATTTACATCTGGGTTGATAACCATACGACCTAAATCATCATTCATATGATAATCGAACTCGCTGTTTTTGTTATATAAGAACCAGTTGAAACGTCTTACTTTATATGGACAGTTGTTTGCACAATAACGAGTACCAACACATCTGTTATAAGCCATATGATTTTGACCTTCTCTACCATGAGATGTAGCAGCTACTGGACAAACAGTCTCACAAGGAGCATGATTACAGTGTTGACACATTACTGGTTGGAAAGCAACTTGTGGATTTTCTGAAGGATCTTCCATACTTGCGAAAGTATCGATAGAGTTCATTAAACCAGCAGAACCATCTTTAAATTCAATATCACCAGCAAAAGTATCTTGTGAAGAATAATATCTATCGATACGTAACCAGTGCATATCTCTACTTCTTCTGATTTCAGATTTACCAACTACTGGCACATTGTTTTCAGCATGACATGCAATAACACATGCTCCACATCCTGTACAAGCATTTAAATCGATAGATAAATTGAAATGGTGACCTGTTGATCTATCAAAAGAATCCCATAAATCAACTTCAGTAGTAGCAGTTGGTTTGTGATCTAATGATACCATTGGAACTGGATTCCAAATTTCTGCTTTTTGAGTATTGAAAACTTCTAAAGTAGTTTCTTTAACGATATCTCCTCTACCCATTAACGTTTTTTGTAACTGTACACATGCAAATTCATGCTCACCGTTAGCAACAGTAATAGTAGCAGATTGATTAGAATTTAAGTTAGCATATAATGCATAAGCATTAACACCAACTTGCATTTCTTCTTTTAATCCTAATTTTTTTCCATATCCAAAAGCCAAACCTAAAGTTCCTTTTGCTTGACCTGGTTGGATAACAACTGGTACATTTTCTAAAGTAGCATTTCCTACTTTAATTGTAGCGTAACTTCCGTTTAAACCTCCGTTAGCAACATTCCAGTTTTTAAATCCACCTTTATCAGCATCCGCTTTTGAAATAGTTACGTAGTTATCCCAAGATACTCTTGTAATTGGATCTGGGAACTCTTGTAACCATGGGTTGTTTGCTTGCTGACCATCTCCCATTCCTACTTTAGTATATAATACTAAATCGAAATTGTTAGATTTTGCTTGCGCTAAAGCAGAAGCGGCACCAGCATAATCAGCAGAAGTTGCTGCTAATGGAGAAGCTTCAGAAGCAACAAAACCATCATGAACTGCTTGATTCCAAGATTTTCCTGCTAAAGAAGCAGCAGAGAAAGACTTTAAGAAATCATAATAAGCAACTGTATTATCTGTCCAAGTCAATAAAGCTTCTTGGAATTGTTTTGTATTGAATAAAGGACGAATCGTTGGTTGCATAATGCTGTAATTACTTCTTGTAATCGCAACATCTCCCCAAGACTCTAAATAGTGTGGAGCCGCAGCAGCAATTGTAGTCAAAGATGAAGTTTCATCTTCTTTCATAGAGAAAGCTACAGAAAGCTTAACTGATTTTAAAGCCGCAACGAAATCTTTAGAATTTGCTAAAGTATAAGCCGGATTAACACCATTCATAATTAAAGTATGAACTTTTCCAGCTTTCATATCAGCTACTAACTGAGCAACAGCTTTTGCATCACCTTTTCTTGTAAGGATAGCATCTGAAGGATTGAATGCTTCTGATTGTAAAGCGTTGTTAATTGCTAAAGCTAATAACTGAGCATTAACATCGTCTAAACCAGTTACAAAAACTCCTTTTGAACCAGCTGCTTTTAATTGTTTAGCCGCTTTAACTACAGCCTCATCGTATTTCTCGATTTTAGATGTACTTACAGCAGCACCTGTAACAATATTATATATTTTTACTAACGCTTGTTTTTGAGCTGCAACATTCAACGGAATTCTAACATCAGCATTAGCACCTGCTAAAGACATGTTAGCTTCGATTTGAATATGTTTAGACATCATTCCGTTTTTAGGAATACGACCTTGAGCATATCCTGCATCAAAACCTCCACCTTGCCAATCACCTAAGAAATCAGCACCAACAGAAACAATTGTGTTAGCTTTTGAAAAATCATAATTAGCTAAAGCTCTAACTCCATAAACAGCTTGAAAAGCATCTAATGCATTTGATTCAGAAACCGCATCATATACAACATGCTTAGTTGTAGGATATTTAGCCACTAAAGAAGCAATTAAAGCATCAGTTGAAGGACTCGCCATTGTATTAGTTAATACAACTACATTTCCACCTTTAGCTTTTGCATCTTCTAAGCTAGCTTTAACTTTAGTGTTTACATCAGCCCAAGTTGCATCTTTACCAGCAATTTTAGGTTGTTTTAAACGTAAACCATCATATAATGAAAGAACAGAAGCATGAACTCTTGCGTTAGCTCCAGTTTTAGCTCCTTCTAAATTATTGTTTTCTACTTTAATAGGACGACCCTCACGAGTTTTGATTAAAATATTAGCAAAATCAAAACCATCAGCCATTGTTGTTGCATAATAATCCGCAACACCAGGAATAATTTCTTCTGGTTGAACTACGTAAGGAATTGACTTTACAACAGGACCCTCACAAGCTGCTAATGAAGCAGCAGCAGTGCTAAATCCAACATATTTTAAAAAGTCACGACGAGTAGTTGACGAAGCAGACAAAGTTTCTTTATCTCCTAAAAATTGGTCAACCGGAATTGGTTCCACAAACTCGTTGTTTCTTAGCGTCTCAACAATAGAGCTATTTTCGTTTAGCTCCTCAACACTTTTCCAGTATTTTTTGTTTGATGCCATTGTATAGTATATTAGCTTCTTAAATTATTTTTATTAATAGTGACATTTACCACATTCTAAACCTCCCATTTGAGCAGTAGTTAACTGAGATACTCCGTATTTTTTAGAAAGCTCTTCATGGATTTTTTTGTAGTAAGCATTATCTTCTACTTTCACATTTGTTTCTCTGTGACAGTTGATACACCATCCCATTGTTAATGGAGCATGTTGTTTCATGATTTCCATTTCTTCAACTGGACCGTGACAAGTTTGACACTCAACTCCAGCAACAGTTACGTGTTGAGAGTGATTGAAATAAACGTGATCAGGTAAATTATGAATTCTAACCCACTTAACCGGTTTAGTTTTCCCTGTATATTTTTGTAATGTTTTATCCCATCCAACTGCATCATATAATTTTGCAATTTGCGCATCATAGAATGCTTTTGTATGCTCTTCAGTTGCAGTAGTTTCAGCTACTTCACTAATGTTTTTATGACAGTTCATACAAACATTTAAAGAAGGAATACCTGAAGTTTTACTTACACGAGCAGAAGAGTGACAGTATTTACAGTCAATTCCATTTTCACCAGCGTGAATTCTGTGAGAATAGTGAATTGGTTGAACTGGCTCGTACCCTTGATCAACACCAACTTGCATTAAATAACCATAAGCAAAGTACGCCGATACCAATAAAAGTAAAATTACAGAAACCAAAACTAAAAATTGATTTTTAGCATAAGCCCTGAAAAGATTCATTAAAGAACGATCTTTTTGCTCAACTTCTAATCCTTTAGCGCTAGCAATTTTAGTCAACATATTGTTCACCAAGAACAACATAACAACTAACATCAACATTACTAAAGAAAGAACTCCTAATATCACATTATTAGAAACACCAGAATCAGCAGTAACACCACCAGCCACAGCAGCTCCAGGAGCTACAGCAGGAGCCTCAGGTTTTGGCTCTGAAGTATACGCTAAAATATTGTCAATATCTTCATTTGACAATTGTGGAAATGCAGTCATAGGAACTTTGTTATTTTCCTCAAAAACTTTTACAGCTTGCGCATCTCCTGACTTGATTAATTCTCCACTATTTTTTACCCATTTGTAAATCCATTCTGCATCATACTTAGAAGCAACCCCACGAAGTGCAGGACCCGTAGCTTTTGCATCTAATTTATGACAAGCGGCACAATTGGTATTAAATAATTCTTTACCTTTTACTGCATCCTGAGCGAATGCCGATAAAGAAGTTACTAGCACGAATGCTAAACTGAAGAAAATCTTTGAAAACGATTTATGGTTACCCACCTTTTTCATATTTAAAATGATTATCGACTTAATTTGGTATACTTTTAGATATACTTAATCTAAAAACAACACGTTATTTTTTCAAAACTCCGACAAAAATACAATATTCGAACTATTATTAAAACCTTAATTTTATCTTAAAATGTAATTTATATTTGTTCTAAATAATATTTAAGTATTCAAATATCGTCTTAAATTGTATTTTTGTATTAAAATCATTTGCATATGAAAAACTTATCAAAACATAACTTATTGTACTTCTTTATTCTATCATCAATTTTCTGTTTTTCAACAAGAGGACAAGAAAATAAAACCACAATTTCGGTAGACCCTAAAATTGATCAATTGTTAAAAGAAAAAAGAAAACTAAACACAGGTTTGTTTTTAAACGAAGGCTATAAAATTCAAATTTTCTATGGAAATAGTGAAGAGTCTAAGAAAAAGCTGATAGAGTTTAAAAAAGAGTTCAAAGATTTAGATGGAACAATAATCTTTAATAGCCCAAACTATAAGGTGTGGATTGGCAATTTTAAAACAAGAATTGAAGTTGAAAAAGCAATGGTTGATATTAAGAAAAAATATCCAACAGCATTAATTATAAAACCAACAAATTAATAAAGTGCAAAATAAAAAAAGCCATTCGAAAGAATGGCTTTTTTTATATCTATAAGTTGATTATTTCAACTTTTTCTTAACTTCAACTTCATGGAATCCTTCAATTAAATCATACTCACGAATATCGTTGTAATTTTTAATCTGCATACCACAATCGTATCCTTTAGAAACCTCTTTAACATCGTCTTTGAAACGTTTTAAAGTAGCTAATTCACCCGTGTAAATTACAACACCTTCTCTAATTAAACGTATCTTAGAGTTTCTTAGAATCTTACCATCAGTTACCATACATCCAGCAATTGTACCTACTTTAGAAACTTTAAAGATTTCTCTAATTTCTGCAGTACCTGTAATCTCTTCTTTCATTTCTGGAGATAACATTCCTTCCATTGCATCTTTCAAGTCGTCAATTGCATCGTAAATAATTGAATAGTTACGGATATCAATTTCTTCTTTCTCTGCCAACTGTTTCGCATTTCCTTGAGGACGAACGTTAAATCCAATAATAATTGCATCAGAAGCAGAGGCTAACAATACGTCAGATTCAGTAATTGCACCAACTCCTTTATGAATTATATTAATTTGAATTTCTTCTGTAGATAATTTAGAGAACGAATCCGATAATGCTTCAACAGAACCATCAACGTCTCCTTTAAGAATAATATTCAACTCTTTAAATTGTCCTAATGCGATACGACGACCAATTTCTGCAAGCGTAATATGTTTTTGTGTACGAACAGACTGCTCACGTTGTAATTGCGTACGTTTTGCTGCAATTTGTTTTGCTTCTCTTTCATCTTCGTAAACATTGAACTTATCACCAGCTGTTGGCGCACCATCTAAACCTAAAACAGAAACTGGAGTTGATGGTCCTGCCTCTTTAATTTGGTGACCTCTTTCGTCAAACATGGCTCTAATTTTACCATGGTTTTTACCAGCTAGAACATAATCTCCAATACGAAGAGTACCCGCTTGAACTAAGATAGTAGATACATATCCTCTACCTTTATCTAATTGAGCTTCTACAACAGTTCCTAATGCAGGTTTTTTTGGATTTGCAGTAAGTTCTAAAATTTCAGCTTCTAATAATACTTTTTCTAATAACTCAGGAACACCTTGACCAAATTTAGCAGAAATATCTTGAGATTGGTATTTTCCACCCCAATCTTCAACTAGTAAATTCATACCTGCTAATTGCTCTTTAATTTTTTCAGGGTTAGCCGTTGGCTTATCCACTTTATTGATTGCAAAAATCATAGGAACTCCAGCAGCTTGAGCATGACTGATAGCCTCTTTTGTTTGCGGCATTATTTCATCATCGGCAGCAACTACGATAATTGCAATATCGGTAACTTGAGCTCCACGTGCACGCATCGCGGTAAACGCCTCGTGACCTGGTGTATCTAAAAATGTGATTTTTTCACCATTTTCTAAGATTACTCCATAAGCCCCAATATGCTGAGTAATTCCTCCTGACTCACCCGCAATAACATTAGCTTTACGAATGTAATCCAATAAAGAGGTTTTACCGTGGTCAACGTGACCCATTACCGTAACAATAGGCGCTCTATGAACTAAATCTTCTGGATTATCTTCAACAACAACAGCAGCTTCTTCGATATCTGTAGTAATGAATTCGACTTCATATCCAAACTCATCTGCTACGATTGACAAAGTTTCAGCATCCAAACGTTGGTTCATGGTTACCATGATACCTAATGACATACAAGTTCCGATTACTTTAGTAATAGGCACATCCATCATAGTTGCAATTTCACCTACAGTAACGAATTCTGTTACTTTTAATGTTTTGCTGCCTTCTTCAAGTGCTTGTAACTCCTCTTCGTTTCTTTGACGGTGAGAATCTCTCTTATCTCTACGATATTTAGCAGATTTCGATTTATTTCCTTTACCTTGTAATCTTTCAAGAGTCTCTTTAATTTGATTTTTTACATCTTCTTCAGAAGGCTCAACTTTTTGAATAATAGGTTTTTTCCCTTTATTAAAACCACCTGCTCCACCACCTTTAACAAACTCTTTCTTAGGTCCGCCTGGTTGATTACTATTAGCGCCTGGCGCTCCTGGAGTACCAGGTTTAACAATACGCTTACGTTTATTTTTATTATTCCCAGCGTTAGGACCTCCAGCGTTTTGCGCTTGAGGGGTACCCGGCTTCTTAAAATCTTTTTTAGGTTCCTCTTTTTTCTTCTTAGGCTTTTCAAACTGAGATAAATCAATTTTTTGACCTGTAAAAGTTGCACCTGATAATTTTTGATATTGTGTTTCTATTTTTTCTTCTGCAACTTCTTCTCCAGCACTTTCATTTTTAGAAACTACTTCTTTATTTTTTGAAGATTCATCAGCTTTAGCAACCGGAGCTTCTTTCTTCTCTTCCGATTTAACTAGCTCAGCTGGTTTTTCAACTGCTGGTTTTTGTTCAGCTACAACAGGCTTTTCTTCAACTTTTTCAACTGGTTTTTCTTCAGAAACAGGCTTTTCAGACTTAACTTCTTGTTTTTTAGGATCTAATTCGATTTTACCAACAGCTTTTGGAGCAGATAAAATTGCTTTAGCTTTGATAACCTCTTGTCTTTGACGTTCCTCTTCCTGCAAACGTTTTGCTTCTTGCTCTCTTTCAAGTTCACGCTTAAGAGCCTCTTTCTCTTTTCGCTTTTCTTCACTTACTTCAAGAGAGGCTTCCTTATTCCCTTTGTCAGCAGAAAATTGACCGCATAAGACTTTATACTCCTCTTGTGATATTTTAGCATTTGGACTAGATTCAATTTCATGACCCTTTTCTTTCAGAAAATCCACAGCTCTATCAAGAGAAATATTTAACTCCCTTAAAATTTTGTTTATTCTTATTACTCTTTCTTCAGACATATAACCTTTTTAAAATTCTTGTATGTTGTTGTGTTGTTTGGTTAAAGAATTATCCTTCTAATTCTTCTTTTAATATATTGATTACATCTAAAATAGTCTCCTCTTCAAGATCTGTTCTTCTTACCAAGTCAGCAACATCTTGATTTAATACGCTTCTAGCTGTATCTAAACCGATTTTTTCAAATTCTTCAATTACCCAAGCTTCGATTTCATCTGAGAATTCTCTTAATTCTACGTCATCTTCTTCTTCAGCAACTCCTTCACGGATAACATCAATTTCATAACCAGTTAATAAGCTAGCCAATTTGATATTGTTTCCACCTCTACCAATAGCTTTTGAAACTTCCTCAATTTTCAAGAACACTTCTGCAGTTTTTGCCTCTTCGTTAATTTTAACTGTAGAAACTTTTGCAGGACTTAACGCTCTTGTAATATAAAGTTGTGCATTAGTTGTATAATTGATAACATCAATATTCTCGTTCCCTAATTCACGAACAATTCCATGAATACGAGATCCTTTCATTCCTACACAAGCTCCAACTGGATCAATTCTATCATCATAAGAATCAACAGCAACTTTTGCTTTTTCTCCTGGAATACGAACTACTTTTTTGATTGTGATTAAACCATCAAAAACTTCAGGAATTTCTTGTTCGAATAATTTTTCTAAGAACTCAGGAGCTGTTCTTGACATGATGATTTGCGGCTTATTACCTTTCAATTCAACATTTTCAATAACACCTCTTACGTTATCTCCTTTTTTGAAATAATCGTTAGGAATTTGTTTTTCTTTTGGTAAAACAATTTCATTTCCTTCATCGTCCATCAAAATTACAGCTTTTGGACGAACATGGTGCACTTCAGCAGTATAAATATCACCAATTAAATCTTTAAATTGTTTATAAAGATTTGTATTATCGTGCTCATGAATCTTAGAAATTAAGTTTTGACGTAATGCCAAAATAGCTCTTCTTCCTAATTGAATTAATTTCACTTCTTCAGAAACATCTTCCCCAACTTCAAAATCAGGCTCGATTCTTCTTGCTTCAGACAAAGAAATCTCAGAATTTGGATCTTCTACTTCACCATCTTCTACAACAACACGATTTCTCCAAATCTCCATATCTCCTTTATCAGGATTAATGATGATATCAAAGTTATCGTCTGATCCATATTTCTTTTTTAATGCATTTCTAAATACATCCTCTAAAATTGCCATTAGTGTAACTCTATCTATGAGTTTATCGTCTTTAAATTCTGAAAACGATTCGATTAATGCAATATTCTCCATGTCAACTCTTTATTTAAAATGATATTATAACAATTGCTTCTTTAATATTTTCATAAGGGATTTCTAGTTTTTTATCAACTGTTTCTTTCCCTTTACCAATCTTTTTAGGCTCACGCGCCTGCCATTCTAAAGTTATTTTTTCATCGTCAGCCAAAGTTAATTTAGCTTCAATTTCTTCAGATGAAATCGTTTTAACTTTTAAGGTTCTTCCAATATTTTTCTTGTATTGTCTAACTAATTTCAGCGGACTTGAAACCCCAGCCGAAGCTACTTCTAAAGAAAAATCTTGCTCTTCACGATCTAATTGACTCTCAACTGCTCTACTTACATCGATACAATCTTGCAAATTAACACCCGAATCTCCATCCAAAACAATACTTATTTTATTAGCTTCGTTTATAGATAAATCAATCAAAAAAAGATGCTCACGCTGCGCTAAAGCAACATCTAACAACTCCTGAACTTTATTTTTAAATGTCATATTTTTATAAAAAGAGGCACGCTGTGCGTGCCTCATAACCCTTTGTTGTTTAATAACGTTGCAAATATACAAATTTTTTTGAATTAAAAAAAAGATTGTCAGTTAGGATATTTTTTGTACTTTTATAGTATAAATTTATTCACGATTATAAATTAACCTAAAACAAACTTATGAAACGAATTTTAGTACCAACCGATTTTTCAAAACACGCCGAATACGCATTAAAAGTTGCAGCACAAATAGCAAAAAAGAATGATGGTGAAATCTTTTTAGTACATATGTTGGAATTACCAACTTCAGGAAATGATGCCGTTACAAGAGCTCACGATATTCCAGAATTAATGTTCTTTAAAAACGCAGCTGTCGCTAAGCTAGATGAATTAATGGACGCTGCTTACCTAGATGGCGTTAAAATTTCTAGAATTATCCAATTCGAAATGGCTTTTGACGGAATTTTGAAAAACGGCGAAGCTCACAATGTAGATTTAATTGTTATGGGTTCTCACGGAGCTAGTGGTTTCCAAGAAATGTTTATTGGATCAAATACTGAAAAAGTAGTAAGACACTCTAATGTACCTGTATTAGTTATCAAAAGAGAAGAAGAAAATTTCAATGCATCAAAATTTGTTTTTGCATCTGACTTCTCTGATGAAATAAAAAAACCATTTGAAAAAGTAGTTGAATTTGTTAACAAATTTGGTTCTCACCTTCATTTAGCAAACATCAACACTCCAAACAACTTTAAATCAACTAAAGTTGCTCAAAAACAAATGGATGAATTTGTTGCAAATTTTAAAATTGACAACTATTCAACTCATATTTATAATGATGTTAATGTTGAAAAAGGAATTTTACACTTTGCAAAAAGCATTGACGCAGACATTATAGGAATGAGTACACACGGAAGAAAAGGATTATCTCACTTCTTTAACGGAAGTATTAGTGAAGATTTAGTAAATCATGCTAAAAGACCTGTAATTACTTTCAAAATCTAATTTTAAGATTTTTTAAATAAAAAAGACCGCAAATTTGCGGTCTTTTTTATTTGATATTACACTCAAAATCAAACATATAAAAAATAAAAAAACTCCACTCAAAAATGAGTGGAGTTTTGTTGGCCCACAAGGACTCGAACCTTGAATGACGGTACCAAAAACCGGAGTGTTACCATTACACCATGGGCCAATACCTAACAACCTTTTCGATTGCGAGTGCAAATGTAGAACATATTTTTTATTCTGCAAATTTTTCTAAAAAAAATATTAAAAAAATTATTTAATCAATATCGTAAACAAAAAAATAGTTTCTTTGTAGGAGAATATAGAAAAACCAAAATCCAATATGAATTCATTCAACTTTAAAAAGTGGAACACTATTTTAGGATGGTCTACTTTTATTGTAGCATTAATTACTTATTCATTAACCGTTGAACCAACCCTTAGTTTTTGGGATTGTGGTGAGTATATAGCAACTTCTGCCAACTTAGAAGTTGGACACCCACCAGGAGCACCATTATTTCAAATGTTAGGTGCTTTTTTCGCAATGTTTGCTTTTAGTCTAGACAAGATTGCCTTAATGGTTAATTATCTTTCTGTATTTTCAAGTGCCTTTACCATTTTATTTATGTTTTGGTCATTGACAATTTTACTAAAAAAATTGATTGTTGGCGAAAAAGAACTTTCTACAAACAACAGTGTAATGATTTTAGGAAGTGCTGCGGTAGCTTCTTTATCTTTTGCTTTTACTGATAGTTTTTGGTTTAATGCAGTTGAAGCAGAGGTTTATGCCATGGCTACTTTCTTAATTGCCTTACTTTTTTGGTTGGGATTACGTTGGGAACAAGAAATCAACACACCAAGAGGAAACAAATGGTTATTAATAATATCGCTTGTAATAGGACTTTCATTTGGAGTTCACTTCATGGCTTTGTTAACTTTCCCAGCAATTGGATTTCTATACTTCTTTAAAAAATACAACAACATTACAGTAAAATCTTTTTTAATCGCAAATGTTGTTATTGTTGCAATCTTACTTTTCATATTCAAGCTTTTGCTTCCTTATACACTTGCATTCTTTGGAAAAACGGAAATTTTCATGGTTAACAGTCTTGGAATGCCATTTAATTCAGGAACTATTTTCGCTTTTATATTAATTGTAGCTGCTTTTTATTTTGGATTAAACTACACCAAGAAAAAAGGTCATGTTTTTTACAATACTTTAATATTATCAACACTTTTTATATTAATTGGATTTTCGACTTGGATGATGCTTCCAATACGCGCAAATGCTAATACACCAATTAACGAAAACAAACCTTCTGATGCCGCAGAAGTTTTAGCTTACTATAATCGTGAGCAATATGGTGAACAAAAATTATTCTACGGACCACAATTTTCAGATACTTATTCAGGATTGGATCCAGTTACTCCATATTTAGATGACAAACCAAATTATGAGCGTGATTATAAAACAAAAAAATATGTAATTACTAACGATTACAAAAACGCCAAACAAAATACCGATGATGCTCACAAAGCATTTTTACCAAGAATGTGGAGTAACGAGCACAACGAAAATTACATGATTTTCACTGAACCGTTAGAGTTTAGAATTAATCCAGAATACGCTCACGAAGATGAATTAGTTCAGATTGTTACGCAATTTAGACAAGCTTATCAAGCAGGAGAAATCGACACAAAAGATTATGACAAATTCTTAAAAGGATATGGTGAATATTTGATAATAGACAAGCCAACCTTCTTCAACAATATGAAATTCATGTTCCAATATCAATTTGGTTACATGTATGTTCGTTATTTAATGTGGAATTTTGTAGGAAGACAAAGCGATGTTCAAGGGAAATATGACAACACTAATGGAAACTGGTTAAGTGGAATCAATTTTATTGACGAGATTTTTATTGGAACTCAGAAAAATCTTCCACCTGATATGCAAAACAACAAAGGAAGAAACACTTATTTCTTTTTACCTTTTATTTTAGCTATAATTGGAATGGTTTTCCATGCTATGCGAGATAAAAAGAGCTTCTATGTTTTACTTGTTTTATTCTTATTTACAGGTTTTGCATTAAAAATCTACTTAAACGAAAGACCGTTTGAACCAAGAGAGAGAGATTATGCTTTGGTAGGTTCGTTCTATGTTTTTGCTATGTGGATTGCCTATGGGGTTTTTGCTATTTTTGAAACAATCAAAAAATACATTCAACCAAAGGTTGCTGTTCCAGTTGTTTTAGCAACTTCGTTATTAGCTTCACCAGTTATTTTAGCTGCTCAAAACTGGGACGATCACGATCGTTCTAACAAAGACACAGCTTACACAATGGCCAAAGCATATTTAGATTCTTGTGAACCAAATGCAATTTTATTTACCATTGGTGACAACGATACTTTCCCGCTTTGGTACATGCAAGAAATTGAAGGTTACAGAACCGATATTAGAATTGTAAATACAAGTTTATTTATGACCGATTGGTATATTGATCAAATGAAAATGAAATCTCATAGTTCTGATCCTATTCCAAGTTCGTTTAATAGAGATCAATACAAAGGAAGTAATAGAGACTACAGTTTGTATGTAGAAAGAACTAAAGAACCATTATTATTAGACGAAATGATTAAATTCATTGCACTTGATGATGAAAGAGCAAAAATTGAATTGAACAATGGTCGTAAAATAAACTACTTCCCATCTAAAAAAGTTATTTATCCTGTAGATAAAGCAGCAGTAATAAAAAACAAAGTGGTTTCTGAGAAATTCTATGATTCTATTGTTCCTACAATTGAATTTGAAATTAAAGAAAAGGCGCTTTACAAAAATCGTTTAATGATGCTTGACATCATCAACCAAAATAACTGGAAACGCCCTATTTACTTTACTGGTGGAAGTTTTGGTGAAGACGATTACATTTGGATGAAAAACTACTTACAATTAGACGGAATGTGCTTTAAGTTAGTTCCAATTAAAACTGAAGTAGAAACTCCAAGCCCAATGAGAATGGGACATATTGATTCTGAAAAAATGTACAATATTGTTATGAAATGGGATTGGGGTAATAGTGGAAAACCAATTATTTATTACGATCCGGAAACACGTAAAAACAGTATTAGCTACAGAACTAATTTGGCTCGTTTAATGGAAACATTAATTTATGAAGAGAAGTTAGATAAAGCTGAAAAAGTAATCGATTTGGCTATGGAAAAAATGCCTGTTCAATACTTTGGCTACTATTCGATGCTTGAACCATTTGCAATTGGCTACTACGAAGTAGGCAAAAAAGAAAAAGCAAGAGCGCTTATTTCTCAGGTTGTTAAAAAATACCAAGAGAACCTAACTTTCTACAATAGTTGGAAACCTAGTGAGCAGAATTTTTCAATAATGGATATTGTTACAGACATTGAAATGTATCGAGATTTAATCAAGGTTGCTGAATCAGCAGATGATTTAGAATTTTACAATCAAGAGAAAGTAAAATTCAACAACTTCAACAAAATGTTCAAGCGTTTTGGTAGAAAAATGGAATAACTAATTTCAAATCATAAAATGTTCCAAGTGAAAGAAATTTCGTTTGGAACATTTTTTTTATAGTAATTTTACAATATGAACTTCTATTGGGTAAAAACTAACAAACTAATCAAAATAATTTTCAATAAACTGATTTGGGACATACCCAATTCGGATAAAAAAATCTATTTAACATTTGATGATGGCCCAATTCCAGAAGTTACTGAATGGGTTTTAGAACTCTTAAAATCGGAAGGGATTAAAGCTACTTTTTTTTGTATTGGCGACAACATCCGAAAACATCCTGAAGTTTATAAAAGAATTTTGTCTGAAGGACATCAAACAGGAAACCATACTTTCAATCATTTAAACGGTTGGAAAACAAAAACTAGTAATTATATCGATAATTTCAAGTTGTGCGAAACTCAACAGTTAAAACTCGAAACTCAAAACTCAAAACTCTTTCGTCCTCCGTACGGAAAAATCAAGACAAGACAATCAAAAGCAATTCGACAATTAGGCTACAAGATAATTATGTGGGATGTATTGAGTTACGATTTTGATGCTACAGTTTCACCTGAAAAATGTTTAGAAAATGTCATTTCGAATACGCAACAAGGAAGTATTATCGTATTTCACGATAGTATTAAATCAGAAAAAAATCTGAGGTTTGCTTTACCTAAAGCAATTAAAGTTTTAAAAGAAAAGGGCTTTGTCTTTGATGTAATTTCTTAGGCTTGTTCTTGCACTAATGAAATTAATGTGTTTGCATCAAGTTCTCCGCTTTGTCTCCATACCATTTGACCTTCTTTATAAATCATTAAAGTAGGTAAACCTTTTATACGAAGCGCTTCGGCTAATTCCTGATTTTTGTCTACATCAATTTTAATTACACGTGCTTTGTCTCCTAAAGCAGCTGCTACATGACGAATTACTTCATTCATAGCTACTGAAGGCTCATTCCACTCTGTAAAAAAATCGATTAGTACAGGTACTTGAGCATCGATTAGTTCTCCAAATTTTGACATAAATTGCAATTTATTAGTATCAAAAATATTAATTTTCACACGAAAATAATATACAAATGTAGCATTTTTACTGAATTACACTACTTTTTCTCCTTTTTTTAGTTCAATTACCGTAATTTCAGGCATAATTCCTACTCTACCAGGGTAAGCATGAAAGCCAAAACCACGATTTACATAAATGTATCTTCCAGCATTTTCGTACAATCCAGCCCATTGTTTGTATACATATTGAACCGGACTCCATTTTACCCAACCAGGAATCTCAATCCCAAATTGCAAACCATGCGTATGACCCGAAAGTGTTAAATGATAATGATTGTCGTCATGCTGAATTTTCTCGTCCCAATGACTTGGATCGTGACTCATTACAATTTTGAAATCTTCTTTAGATAATCCTTTTGAGGCCAAATTCAAATCGCCACGCTCACCGAATTTTCTTCCCCAGTTTTCAACTCCAACAATTGCTAATTCCTGATTGTCTTTTTTGATTTTTACATGCTCATTCAATAACAACTTGAAATCAATCTTATCATGAATCGCTTTGATATTCTCAAAATTTCGGGCTTTATCTTGTTTTGACGGCCAATCCACATACTCTCCATAGTCGTGATTTCCTAAAACAGAAAACTTCCCATATTTTGGATTATGAATTCCTTTAAAAGTATCAATCCATGGATCCATTTCGGTTGCATGAGTATTCACAATATCACCCGTAAACAAAACCATATCCGAATTTTGCTCATTAATCAAATCAATTGCATACTGAATTTTTTCAGCATCATCAAAACTTCCACTGTGAACATCCGAAATATGCGTAATTGTAGTTCCATCAAAAGCATCAGGCAAATCTGGAAAAAACAGCGTTTGTCTGATTACTTTGTAATTGTACTTTCCAATAGTAATTCCGTATAAAAAAGAAGCAAACGGTATAGCCGCAATTCCCAAAGCAATTTGACTCACAAAACGTCTTCTTTCGGGTAAAAAACTTTCAGAACCACTTTTAGTTATTACACCAAATATCCCAACAAAAAAACGAACAATATCTTCTCCAAATAGAATGATAGTTACTAATAATTTTGGCACATATAATAGTAACAACAAACCCATTGTCATCATTGTTTTTGGTGTTTGCCCTACACTTCTATCAAAATGATACAATTGATAAATAATATAAGCTAATGCAATTGCAGATGTTATATAATAGAAAATAAAAAACCACTTCGATTTTATCAAAGTTTTAAATGCCTGAAACGCATAGATTTCCAGAATGACAACAAATACTAAAAAAACAATCCAACGAATCATTAGCTATTCTTTTTTTGCAAAGTAAGTAACAAGTTGTACAAATTGATGCTACATTAAATGAAATTTAACAAAGTTTTTTTAAACAAAGAATTGTACTTTTACATTTTAAATGAAATTTCTGAACAATGTCACAAAAACGTCTTTTTTTACTCGATGCCTACGCCTTAATTTTTAGAGGATATTACGCTTTTATCAAAAACCCAAGAATCAATTCTAAAGGAATGGATACTTCTGCCATTATGGGATTTATGAATTCTTTGATGGATGTTATTAAGCGCGAAAAACCAGATCATTTAGCGGTAGCGTTTGATAAAGGCGGAAGCGATTATCGTTTTAAAATGTATCAAGAATACAAAGCGCATCGTGACGAAACTCCAGAAGCGATTAAAATTGCGGTTCCTTATATTCAAGAATTATTGAAAGCGATGCACATTCCAATTATCGAAAAAGCAGGTTTTGAAGCCGATGATTTGATTGGAACTTTAGCCAAACAAGCCGAAAAAGAAGGTTTTCAAGTATTCATGGTAACGCCAGATAAGGATTTTTCGCAATTGGTTTCGGAAAATATTTTCATGTACAAACCTGCCCGAATGGGGAATGACATCGAGATTTGGGGAATTCCCGAAGTCTTAGAAAAATTTGAAATCGAGCGCCCAGAACAAGTGATTGATTTCTTAGGAATGATGGGCGATTCTGCCGATAATATTCCAGGATTGCCTGGTGTGGGTGAAAAAACAGCTAAAAAATTCTTAGCGGAATACGGAACTTTAGAAAACTTGCTAGCCAACACGCATCAATTAAAAGGTGCAATGAAAGATAAAATCGAAGCGAATAAAGAATTAGGGATTCTATCCAAAAAATTAGCGACTATCCTACTCGATTGCCCAGTGACTTTTGATGCTGACGATTACGAATTATCAAAACCTGATGTGGAAAAAACCGATGCGTTATTTCAGGAATTAGAATTCCGCCAAATGAAAGCGCAATTTGATAAGTTATTTGGAACTGGAAAAGAATATGACGAAATTGACAGCAATGGCAATACTTCTGAAATTCCACAACCAACAAAAAAAGCGCCAGTAAAAAAATCAAACGAAGACCAATTTGATTTGTTTGGTTTTAGTGATGAATCGGATGAACCAACTGCGAATCATTCCTATTATGCGACTTTAGAAAACACAACGCATTTCTACCAAATCGTTCAAGGTGATTTACCAGTAAAATTGTTAATGCAGAATTTATTAAACCAAACTTCGGTTTGTTTTGATACTGAAACTACTGGAATTGACGCTTTGAATGCCGAGTTAGTAGGAATGTCATTCTCTTTCGAAAAAGGGAAAGGATTTTACGTTCCGTTTCCAGAAAATCAGGAAGAAGCGCAAAATCTAATTGAAAAATTCCGACCTTTCTTCGAAAATGAAACCATCGAAAAAATTGGTCAGAACATGAAATATGACTTGAAAATTCTTTCGAATTACAACATTCAAGTCAAAGGAAAATTATTCGACACCATGATTGCGCATTATCTAATTAATCCAGATATGCGTCATAATATGGATGTGTTGTCGGAAACGTATTTGAAATATGCACCAAAATCGATTGAAACTTTAATTGGTAAAAAAGGAAAAAATCAATTGTCAATGCGTGATGTCCCTCTGGAAGACATAAAAGAATATGCAACCGAAGATGCTGATATTACCTTCCAACTAAAAGAACATTTCCAACCGATTTTAGAAAAAGTAGGTACAAAAAAATTGTTTGACGAAATCGAAATTCCGTTAGTTCCCGTTTTAGCGGATATGGAAAAAGAAGGGATTCGTTTGGATGTGGAATTTCTAAAAAGTATGTCGGTTGACATGCAAAAAGAAATCGATGCGTTTGAACAACAAATCTATGAAACGGCGGGTGAGAAATTCAATTTGGCTTCTCCAAAACAATTGGGCGATATTTTATTCGACAAACTAAAAATCGGTGGTGCGAAACAAAAGAAAACCAAAACCGGTCAATATGCCACTGGTGAAGAAGTGTTAAGTTATTTAGCAAACGAACATCAAATTGTACGCGATATTTTAGAATGGCGTCAAATGGTGAAATTGCAAAGCACTTATATTGATGCTTTGCCAAATCAGGTCGATAAAAAAACAGGAAGAGTGCATACGGATTATATGCAAACGGTTGCTGCTACAGGTCGTTTGAGTTCGAATAATCCGAATTTACAAAACATTCCAATTCGTACCGAAAGAGGAAGACAAATTAGAAAAGCCTTCATTGCACGCGATGAAAATTATACCTTACTTTCTGCCGATTATTCTCAAATTGAATTGCGCATCATTGCCGCTTTGTGTGGCGAAGAAAATATGATTAAAGCGTTTCAAAATCACGAAGACATTCACAAAAGTACGGCTGCAAAAGTATTCAATGTACCTTTAGATGAAGTGACAAAAGAACAAAGAAGCCATGCTAAAACCGTAAACTTCGGAATTATTTATGGGGTTTCAGCTTTTGGATTGAGCAACCAAACCAATTTATCAAGAAAAGAAAGTGCCGATTTAATTGAAGCATATTACAAAACGTATCCAAGATTAAAATCGTTTATTCAAGAGCAAGTAGATTTTGCTAGAGAACATGGTTATGTAGAAACGATTTCAGGAAGAAGACGATATTTAAAAGACATCAACTCAGCCAATGCGATTGTTCGTGGCGGTGCGGAACGAAATGCGGTAAATGCGCCAATTCAAGGTTCGGCAGCCGATATTATTAAAATTGCGATGATTAACATTCACAAAAAACTAACGGCTGAAAATTGGAAATCTAAAATGCTATTGCAAGTACATGACGAATTAGTATTTGACGTGCACAACTCCGAATTAGAGAAAATACAACCGATGATTAAACACGAAATGGAAAATGCTTTCAAAATGGCAGTTCCGTTAGATGTAGAAATTGGATTGGGTAAAAATTGGTTGGAAGCGCATTAATTAGTGGTCAGTGGACAGTAGCAGTTGGCAGTTGGATTAGTTTTGTCATTTCAACGAAGTAGAAATCACATTATATAACCTCAAACCCGATACGTTACAAAACCTATCGGGTTTATTTTTTGAAAACATTTTGCCATTTCAAATAATATTTAGATATTTGTCTAAATATATAAATTAATATGAACGCAATTTTCAAAGCCTTAAACGACGAAACCAGAAGAGATATTCTGGAATTGCTGCGCAAACAGGAAATGACGGCTGGCGATATTGCGGATCAATTTCATATTTCAAAACCCAGTATTTCGCATCATTTAGATATTTTAAAACGTGCCGATTTAGTCACGAGCGAGAAAAAAGGGCAATTTGTAGTCTATTCTTTAAACACTACAATTGTTGACGACATTTTACAATGGATTATTACCCTAAAAAAATAAAGTATGGAGAAGTTGAAAAAAGAAATTCCGTTTATCATTATTTCATTATTACCTTTCATTTATTTAGCATTTATTTGGAATAATCTACCCGATGAAATTCCGATGCATTGGAATGGTTCTGGTGAGATTGACGATTGGGGTAAAAAGATAGAAATAATTTTTCCACTGTTGCTGATTAGTGGAATTGGTTATTTTACATTTTTGATTATTCCGTCATTAGATCCTAAAGGAAATTTAGATAAAATGGGAAACAAATTGCATAATTTAAGATATATAATAAGTGTATTTTTAACCTTATTGGCATTATTTATAGTGTATAGCATTCAAATGAAAAACTCAAATCCTAAAATGATTTTTGTTATTATTGGTTTGCTATTTACATTCTTAGGCAATTATTTCAAAACCATAAAACCTAATTATTTCATTGGAATCAGAACGCCTTGGACATTAGAAAACGAAGAAGTTTGGAAAAAAACACATATACTAGGCGGGAAACTATGGTTCGTAGGCGGACTTTTAATGGCGTTGACATTTGTATTGCCAAATAATGTTCAATTCTATACTTTTATGGGAATTACTGCCGTTATTAGTATTGTTCCGATTGTGTATTCGTATTTGAAATTCAAAAAAATCAAGAAACCTAATCACTTTTAACGTTTTTTTCTGACAAATTTACATTTGAAATTATATTTTTAAACTTTAAACCTTTAAAAATAAACAACATGAAAATTCACTCTTTGTTTTTACTATTTCCTTTTTTTGGCCTTTCGCAAACAGTAGAAGTTAAATATTATAACAATCAAATTTTTAAATCGGATCAAATTGTAGAATATATTCCCAAAGAAATTAAACCAAACTATGCTCAAAATCACTATTCATACACATTAATTAACAGTAATAACATTTCTGTTTTTAAAAATGATAAAATTGTAGAAATCTCGCTAGAAAATGACACAATTAATGAAATTGAATTATATGAAATCTTTGGTGATAAACATATCGTGGTAGAAGAAAAAAATACAAAACCTTTTGATTATTCATCAAAAGAAAGTTTAATCCTTAAAGATTTTAATTCTAAGACTTTAGAATTTGAAAGAAAACTAGAAAGTAAAGTTATTGTAAAAGATTCTTTAATCAATTGGGAATGGAAACCAATAAAAGGAACAGAAGAAATCCTTGGTTACAAATGTAAAAAAGCAATTACAAATAAATATGGATCGATAAAAACAGCATATTATACAGAAGAAATACCTATCTCGGATGGCCCATTTAATCATACTGGATTACCTGGTTTAATTTTAAAAATTAGTTCTGAAAAAAACGAAATAATTGCCTATGAAATTCATAAAAAGAAAGAGAATATTCAAATAGAAAAACCAACTTTTGAAGGCAAAAAACTGACACTAAAAGAACTAGAAAAAGAGATCAATAAGTTAAACAATAAATATCAGATTGAGTTTGATAATAAAATCAAAAATCAGTAACAAAATAAAATCTCAACTACTAATTAGAAAAACAGAAATACCATGAAAAAATTACTTCTTTTTGTATTTGCTTTTTCGAGTTTCACTTTTGCGCAAGATAAGTTCACCCGTATGGATAGTTTATTAAACTATTTATACGAAAACAACAAATTCATGGGTTCGTTAACCATTCGCGAAGGGGAAAATGTGGTTTTTAATAAAGCGTATGGTTTTGCTGATGTTGAAAAAAATATCAAAGCCAATCGCTTAACACGATACAAAATAGGTTCAATTTCTAAAACTTTCACCGCTGTAATGGTGATGCAATTGATTGAAGAGAAAAAACTAACCTTGCAAACCAAATTAAATCGTTTTTATCCAAAAATTAAAAATGCTGAAAAGATTTCGATTTATGACTTACTGCACCATAGAACCGGAATAGTAGATTTAGTAAATCAGGACACTACTTTTCATAAAGTAATAGATAAAAAACATTCGAAAGAAGACATTTTAAAAGTAATTACAGCTTATAAATCGAATTTTGAACCTGGAAGCAAATACGAATACAGCAATTCTAACTTTTTTATTTTAGGTTGTATTATCGAAAAACTGACCAAAAAATCATACGCAGAAAATCTTCAAAATAGAATCGTAAAAAAGGCAGAATTAGGCACTTACGAAAACAAAACCGAAATGACGGATAAAGGTGCTGTAACTAAAAAAGTATTTATTCCTACAACATATTTTAGTGAAGAAGCTACAAATACAGAAGGCAAAGAAAGTTATTCCTATTATTTTGATGGCACAAATTGGGTAAAATCACCAGAAAATCATAATTCGATTGCGTTTGCTTCTGGCGGCATTACTTCTACTCCTGCCGATTTAACAAAATTTATTTATGCCCTTTTCAATGGAAAACTAGTTAATCAAGCTTCTTTAGAGCAAATGAAAGAAATCAAAGAAGGTTATGGAAAAGCCTTAATTCAGTTTCCTTTTGGCGAAAGACGTTTTTATGGTCATGGTGGAAGAATTGAAAATTTCAGTTCGATGTTAGGTTATTATCCAACCGAGAAATTGAGTTTTTCTTTGATTTCAAATGGCGATAATTTTGTGCAAAACGATATTATCATTGGAATTTTGAGTATTTATTACAAAATGCCGTTTCCTTTTCCTCAATTCATGAAAATGGATAAAGCAGAATTAGCAAAATTTACTGGAACTTATGCATCAAAAGACATTCCTATAAAAATTACCGTTTCTGAAAAGAATGGCGAATTATCAGCACAAGCAACAGGACAAGGCGCTTTTCCATTGACATTTAAAGAAGAAAAGACTTTCGTTTTTGCCGCTGCTGGAATTGAGATGGTATTTGGAGATAACTCTTTCGTTCTAAATCAGGGCGGAGCAAAATTTAACTTCACAAAAGAATAACTATGCCAAACACTATCGCTACCATCAAAAGCATTACCAATAGCAAATATCTCGATTTTATTGGAGTGGTTTTGGTGGTGGGCGTTTCGGTATATCTTGAATATTACAAAACCACATTTGATTTTAATTGGGACGGAAAAAATTACTCTTTTTATTTGGGTTACTTTTCAATTTTAAACACGTGTTTGTCGATGATGGCAACGCGATTGGTTACCAAGAAAAACAACATTGGAAATCTAATTAGTACTTGTAATACATTACTTAGTGGTTCTATCGATTATCTTTTAGGAAATATTGGTGCGATTTTAACATATCCAGTTTCGTTTTTTGGAAATTATTTTGCTTTCAGAATTTGGAAAAAGAAACAATATTTGAATGCTATTGACGGTATCTTTTTCCGAAATATGGCAATTGGTTTACTACTTTCGTTAGTATTGAATTACATTGCCTTCACAACATTTTCAGACAAAGCGATTGATTGGCTATTGTTTTTTGCGATTGCTATTCCAGCCGGAATTAGTTTTGGTGGCACCTTTAATATAGGAAGAATGTATCCTGATAATTGGATTAACTGGCAAGTATATAATTTATTCAAAATCATACAAAATGTAATGCTAATGAACATTGCCAACACCGCAAAATACGTGTTTTATATGTTCAATGCGATTTTGGGTTATATCACTTGGAAGGATGATAAAGCAAAGCAACTATAACTTCCTAGTCGATTCTCTCTGACGCAACTCTGTTTTTATTACAACAGTTTGCGGTTGGTAAAACTCATCTTTAGAATTGAGTTTGTGAATTAACAATTCGGCTGCTTTAGCTCCAATTTCTGGCGCGTGTTGGCTCACGGTTGATAGACTAGGCGTTAATCTTCTTGACCAAACACCATCAGCAAAACCAATGATATTTAATTCTTCTGGAATTTTTGTTCCTTGCTTCAAAGCCATTCGCATTGTCATAGTAGAACTGTGTTCGTCTAATGCAAAAACAGCATCCATTTTTTTTGCAGAAATCAATTTTTGTAATTTAACATCTAAATCATCTGTGGCCGTTTCCAGAACAATCAATTCTTTATCTATTTCTATTTTGGCATCTGTTAATGCTTTTTTGTATCCTTCTAAACGTAATTTCCCAACGCTAAGATTATTTACAGTTGAAAGCAATGCAATTTTTTTACTTCCTAATTTAATTAAATGAGAAGTAGCATCATAAGCAGAATCAAAATCATCTACCACTACTTTATCGCAATTAATCCCGTCAGCCACTCTATCAAACATTACAATAGGAGTACCACTATTCATAATATCTTTAAAATGCTTGTAATCTTTTAACGACTGTGTTTCTTCAGCAACAGAAACAATAAATCCGTCAATGGTTCCATTGTTTAGCATGTCCATTACTTGTTTTTCTTTTCTAAAAGATTCATTTGAAATTCCCGTAATAACATTATAACCGCTTGCTAATGCTTTCTTTTCAATTCCACTAAAAACTTTAGCAAAAAAAGGATTTAGTATGTTTGGAATTATTAAACCAATAGTATTAGTACGTTGGTTTTTTAAATTCTTAGCAATGCTATTTGGTTTATAATTTTTTAAAGCAGCATATTCTTGAATTTTTATTTTAGTTGCTTCACTTATTTCTGGGCTATCACTTAATGCTTTAGATACCGTTGAAATTGACACACCAAATTCAAGTGCAATTTGTTTTAGAGTTGCTTTTGCTTTCATATACAGTTGTTATTTGGTAAAATTAGTAAATTCTTTAATTTATGAAACAACTAATTTTGTTTTTTACACCAATAAAATCAACTAACCGAAGAGAAAAAATAATATTTTACAAAGTGTGTTTGCAATTCTAATAAATAATTGTACTTTTGCACTCCCTTTATTGGGAATGGAATGTTTAATTTAAATTAATTATTGTGAACACATTAAGCTACAAAACAGTATCAGCAAACAAAGCAACTGCAGACAAGCAGTGGATTGTTGTGGACGCTGAAGGGCATAACTTAGGTCGTTTATCTACAAAAGTAGCTATGCTATTAAGAGGTAAATACAAACCAAGTTATACACCGCACGTTGACTGTGGAGATAACGTAATTGTTATCAACGCAGAAAAAATCAACCTTACTGGTAACAAGTTAGATGACAAAACGTACATCAGACACACTGGTTACCCAGGAGGACAAAGAAGTTTAACTGCTAGAGTAATGCAACAAAAAAATCCTGCATTATTAGTAGAAAAAGCTGTAAAAGGAATGTTACCTAAAAACAAATTAGGTGCTGAATTATTCCGCAATTTAAATGTATATGTAGGTTCTGAGCACAAACATGCAGCTCAAACACCTAAAACCGTTAACCTAAACGATCTTAAGTAATGGGAGCTATTCACAAAATCGGTAGAAGAAAATGCGCTGTTGCACGTGTTTATGTTTCAGAAGGAACAGGAAAAATCACTGTAAACAAAAGAGAATTCAGTAACTACTTCCCAACTGCAACTTTACAGTACAAAGTAATGCAACCTTTAGCTATGACTGAAAATGCATCAAACTTTGACGTTAAAGTAAACGTTTATGGTGGTGGTACTACAGGACAAGCAGAAGCTGTAAGAATGGCTATCGCTCGCGCTATGTGTGAGGTTGAAGCTGAAAACAGAGCTATCCTTAAACCAGAAGGATTATTAACAAGAGATCCTAGAATGGTTGAACGTAAAAAATTCGGTCAGAAAAAAGCACGTAAGAGATTCCAATTCTCGAAACGTTAATATTCGATATTTATCAGAATATATTTTCAGATTTATTTTTACAATTAAAATTGAATTAAAAACAAAGTTGTCGATATTCCTTGTAAAAAGGGAATTAGTTTAGCATCTAAATGAAGCCTAAAGCCTAAAGCTTAAAGCTTAAAGCCCAACGGAACATTGCTAATCACGGAACGTAAACTATTACACAATGGCAAACAAAATTGACGTTAAAGAGTTATTAGAAGCAGGTGTACATTTCGGACACATGACTCGTAAATGGGATCCAAACATGGCTCCTTACATTTATATGGAACGTAATGGTATTCATATCATTAACTTATATAAAACTGCAGCTAAAATTGAAGAAGCTAACGAAGCTTTGAAAAAAATTGCTGCATCTGGTAGAAAAGTATTATTCGTTGCTACCAAAAAACAAGCAAAAGATATCGTTGCTGAGAAAGCAGCTGCATGTAACATGCCTTACATCACTGAAAGATGGCCAGGTGGTATGTTAACTAACTTCGTAACTATCCGTAAAGCTGTTAAAAAAATGGCTTCTATTGATAGAATGAAGAAAGACGGTACTTTCATGACTTTATCTAAAAAAGAAAGATTACAAGTAGATCGTTTACGTGCTAAATTAGAGAAAAACTTAGGTTCTATTGCTGACATGTCTAGACTTCCAGCAGCTCTTTTTGTAGTAGACGTTAAAGCGGAGCATATTGCAATTAAAGAAGCACAAAAATTAAACATTCCAGTTTTCGCAATGGTAGATACGAACTCGGATCCACGTCCAATTGATTTCGTAATTCCTGCAAATGACGATGCTTCTAAATCTATTGATAAAGTTTTATCTTTAGTATCTGCTGCTTTAATCGAAGGTCTTTCTGATAGAAAAGTTGAAAAAGACGAATTACCAGCTAAAGAAGTAGAAGCTACTGAAGCTCCTGCTACTGAAACTGAAGCATAAATAAATTAAATTCCAAGAATTAAATTCCAAATTCCAAACTTGTTCTAACCATTCGTTAGCAATTTAGTAAAATTGGAATTTGGGATTTAGTGATTGGGATTTTTTACTTTTATAAACAACAAATAAAAAAAATACAAAATGGCAAATATTACTGCTGCAGACGTAAATAAATTAAGAACTATCACTGGTGCTGGAATGATGGATTGCAAGAAAGCATTAGTGGAAGCAGAAGGAGATTTCGATTTAGCTATCGAAAACTTAAGAAAAAAAGGTCAAAAAGTAGCTGCTAACCGTTCAGATAGAGAATCTACTGAAGGAGCTGCTGTTGCTGTTATCAATGCTGATAATACTGCTGGAGTTGCAATCACTTTAAACTGTGAAACTGACTTCGTAGGTAAAAATGAAGCATTCGTAAAATTAGCAAACGATTTAGCTAACCAAGCATTAAACTATGCTACTAAAGAAGAATTATTAGCTTCTGATTTCAACGGAATTACTGTTGCTGAGAAATTAATCGAGCAAACAGGAGTTATCGGAGAAAAAATCGAAATCGGTGCTTTTGAAAGATTAGAAGGTGCATTTGTTGGATCTTACATCCACGCTGGTAAAATTGCTACTTTAGTAGCTTTATCTGCTAACGTTGCTGGTGCTGACGAAGCTGCTAAAAACGTTGCAATGCAAGCTGCTGCTATGAACCCAATTGCTTTAAACGAAGCTGGTGTTGATGCTGCAATCATTGAAAAAGAAATCGAAATCGCTAAAGAGCAATTAAGAGCTGAAGGTAAACCAGAAGCAATGTTAGATAACATTTCTAAAGGAAAAATCCAACGTTTCTACAAAGACAATACTTTAGTAAACCAAGATTTCATCAAAGACAGTTCTATGAGTGTTGCTAACTACATTAAATCTGTAGATGCTAACTTAACTGTAACTGGATTCAGAAGAGTTGCTTTAGGATAATATTCTAAAACCAATTATATAAAAACTTCAATCTTAGGGTTGAAGTTTTTTTTTGCAATATAATTCTCTACTTTTGGTAAAACAATTGCTATGTTTCAAAGAAGAAAAGATATTATTTATGTAATTCTTGTTGGAATATTTATAACCAATGCTCTAGTTGCCGAATTAATAGGTGGAAAATTGATTTACATCGGAGATGTTGTAATGAGCTTAGGAATTTTACCTTGGCCCATAGTTTTCATTACAACCGACTTAATCAACGAATATTTTGGCGAAAAAGGAGTAAAAAAGTTATCATTTATTACAGCCGGATTAATTGCTTATACATTTTTCCTATTATTAATTGGATTACAAATTCCTGCCGTTAAAGGCGATGGTTTAATTACGGATGAACAATTCACAGCTGTGTTCGGGCAAAGCATGTGGATTATTGTGGGAAGTATCACGGCTTTTTTGGTATCTCAATTAATTGATGTTACCATTTTCCACTTTGTAAAAAACCGAACAGGAAAAAAAATGATTTGGTTGAGAAGTACAGGTTCAACCGTAATTTCACAACTTTTTGATAGTTTCATTGTCTTAGGGATAGCCTTTTGGCTACCCGGAAAAATCGATACTAAAATGTTTATAGCATCTGCATTAACAGGCTATACAGTAAAACTATTAATTGCTATTGGATTGACTCCATTAATTTATTTAGGACATTTTTTAATTGAAAAATACTTAGCAAAAGATGGAAAATAAAAACCGTTGCGCTTGGTGCGAAAAAGACGATTTGTACCGTAATTATCATGATAACGAATGGGGGAAACCCGTTTATGACGATGCCACTATTTTCGAATTTTTGGTTTTAGAAACGTTTCAGGCGGGATTGAGTTGGTATACGGTCTTAGCAAAAAGAGAAAACTTCAGAAAAGCATTTGACAATTTTGATTTGATAAAAGTAGCCAATTATTCAGAAGATAAAATGGCTGAATTAGCAGAAGACACAGGAATTATTCGAAACAAATTAAAGATTAAGGCTACGGTTACCAATGCAATAGCATTTTTAAAAGTACAGGAAGAATTTGGGTCTTTTTCAAAATATATTTGGGGATTTGTTGATGGAAAACCGATTGACAACAAACCTAAAACATTAAAAAATGTAGCAGCCACTACTCCTATTTCAGATGCTTTAAGCATAGATTTGAAAAAACGTGGCTTTAAATTTGTCGGCTCTACGGTTGTGTACGCTCACATGCAAGCAACTGGAATGGTAAATGATCATGTAATAGATTGTTGGACAAGAAAATAAAATTATGAGCAACGACCCACTTCACGGAAAAACTTTGAAAACTATTGTAGAACAATTAGTTGGTTTTTATGGATTTCACACTTTAGCAGAACTAATAAACATTAAATGTTTTAAGGAAAATCCATCTGTAAATTCAAGTCTAAAATTCTTAAGAAAAACGGATTGGGCTAGAAAAAAAGTTGAGGAATTGTACATTAGGACTTTGCCGAAATTATAAATTAAAAAGGACTATCAAATGATAGTCCTTTTTAATTACATTGTATAAATATAAACCGCTATTACTCCTAATAATATGTAGAGTATTATTAATAAAATTACAAGTTTATTTTTATTGAAAAAATTCATTATTTCTAGTTACTTTTTTAGCAACTTCTCATATTTAACGATGTATTAGAAAAACATATACTTCCAAAAAATGAAAAACGCTTACTTAAAACAAAAGTAATTTTAAAATAAATAATTTTTTAGTTTGTGGGACAAACTGCAGGACTTTGTATACGAGCTATAATCCTACTGCTAAATTTCTTGACAATGGTATTTCAAAATTCTCAATTTGAATTGCATTTGTAGATTTTACCAAAATTTTGCTTTTATTAATCACATAAGAACGATGCACTTTAATAAAAACTTCTTCAGGCAATTGTTTTGAGATATTTTCAAGTGTATTTCGTGTAGTAATCTTTCGATTTGACAGTTGTATATCAATGTAATTTTTATCGCTTTTAATGAATAATATTTCGTCAAAATTTAATTTAATTTCATTGTAACCATCTTTAATCACAATAGTTTTAGACTTTAATTGTTCTTGCGCTAATTCGATTGCAGCAATTAAATCAACAGATTTTATAGGTTTTGTTAGATAAGCAATGGGGTGAATTGTTAAAGCGTTTTTTATGGTTTCAATTTCGGTTTGTCCAGTAATAAATATTACTTTTTCTTTTTTAATATTCTCTTGAGCCCATTCAATCCCAGACATTTTTTCACCTAAATTAATATCTAATAGAATAATATCTGGCATAAAATTTTGCAACTTTTCTGTTGCCTGACTTATTTTAAAAGCGAGCTCAACCTGAAAATCATAAACTTCAATTAAAATCTCTTTAATATGATTAGCAATTAAAACTTGATCTTCAACAATCAATATTTTAGTCATGTTTATTTATATTAAAAGTTAATTTAAACCCTTTTGAAATATCAATCTCGTAATCCGCCTCTAATTGCAAGCAAAGTTGGTCAATTAATTTTGGCTTTACTATTTTTTCTTTTGGTTTTTCTCCATTATCTTGATATACAAATTTTATACTTTCATCTAAATCTAATATTCCTAATAAAACTTCCTTTGTTTGATTTTCCTCAAAGGCATGCTTAATTGAATTTATTATCAATTCGGTTATCAACAATCCCAAATACATTGCTGTATCAGAATCGATATACAATTCATCAATTTCGTATTTAATTAAAATGTTCTTCTCTGCAAAAATTTCATCAAAATTATTTAAAACATCAATCAAATATCTATTTAAATGAATCTCATTTTTATTTTTTGAAGTATATAAATGTCTATGCAATAAAGCAATTGTTTCAACTTTAGAAAGCAATCTAATAAAATCGTTTTTGCTTTCCGAACTTATATTCTTCTTCAAAGTATCCGAAATAAGAATTGAAATTAATTGTAAATTATTATTAACACGATGGTTGGTTTCTCTTACCAAAAACTCGTTCTCTTTATGTAGTTTTTCTAACTGTATGTTTGTTTTTTTGATTTTTTTCATAAAAACCCATAAAACCGCCAAACCACAAGAAACTGATATTAAAATAATTAGCAATAGTAATTGGTTTTTCTTCGAATTAGTTAACTCTTTTTCTTTAGCATCGATAATAACTTTGTTTTCTAACAATTCATATTTTTTATTACTAGTATAAAAAGCTATTTCATTATTTACACCAATTAAAGTATCGCTATAAACAAGGGCTGTTTTAAAATCATTCTTTAATGCTGTTGAATTTTTTAATTCATTGTAACATTGCTGCAGTTGCCATAAGTTGTCTATTATTTTAGCTTGTTTAACAGCCTCTGTATAATACTTTATAGCTGAATCAAAATCATCTTCTTTTTGCTGATAATATCGCCCTAGGTTAATAGAAACATCTATAAAAGCCATCTTAGTATCATACTTTTTAGCAACATCATAAGCTCTTAAAAAAAATGGTAACGCTTTTTTAGGTCTTTTATTAAAGTCTAAAAAACCCAATTCATTTAAAGTATATACTATAACAGATTTATCTTTTATTTTTGATTCATTACTAAGAATTAAATTCCCAATTTCTTTAATTTTAACTACTGAATCTGGAACATTGTTGTAGTATTCTGCCAACAATGCCATTCTTCTATTCAAAAAATAAAATTTGTACTCTAAATTTTTGTTTTTAGTATATAATTTTTCAGCTTCATATATATAATTACATGCTATATTTCTCTTAACCAAGTATCTAGAAATTTCAGCACGTATTGTTAATATATTAAAAAGCTCATCCGTATTATTTTCTTTCTTATAATAGTTTTCGGCTTTATCCAAATAGAAAAAACAACTATCAGATTTTGAAATTGATTTTAAAATTTTAGCATACTTAACGTAATAATCTGCAAGTTTTGAGGGATTTTTAGCAGATTGTTTGATTACCTTTTGAGTATATACATAGGCAGAATCATACTGACAATTATCAATAAAAACTTTGATTTTAGCATCAGGATTCAATTGACAATAAGCAATATTTAAAAAGAAAAAAGTTGCAATAAAAAAGTGATATCTCTTGATAATCATTTTGTTTATTTTATTGAAATATAAACTTATCAAAAAAAATTAGAACAAGGCTTAAATATTTTTCAAAACCATTAAAAAATCTTCCCTTTCGATTTCCACACAACCCAAACTTGCTAAATGATCGTTATAAACTTGACAATCTAATAAACGATAATTAGCAAATTCCAATTGTTTTGCCAATGCTATAAAAGCTATTTTACTTGCATTGGAAACCTTTGAAAACATACTTTCACCACAAAAGACGTGTCCTAAATCAACACCATACAAACCACCAACCAATTCATCGTTTTCCCAAACTTCAACGCTTTTAGCAATACCAAGCTCATGAAGCTGGCAATACGCTTCCACCATATTATTAGTAATCCAAGTACCTGGCTGGTCTTTTCGTTTAATTTTTTTGCAGTTTACAATTACTTCTCTAAAAGCTGTATTAAACGTTACTTTAAACTTTTTTTGATTGATGATATTTCGCATGCTTTTCGAAATTTTTAAATCTTCAAAAAACAACACCATTCGCTCAGGTGGACTCCACCATAAAATAGGTTCATCGTCTTCAAACCAAGGAAATATCCCTGAATTATATGCCAAAACCAATCGTTCTGGAGACAAATCACCACCAACAGCAACAATACCTTCAGGAGAAGCCATTTCAACAGGAGGAAAATACAATTCTTTGGTAAGGAAATACATTTGGTCAATTACAATTACAAAATAAAATTCAAGTTCAATAAAAAAGTCAGAAATTTAAGCATCACTTAAACTTCTGACTTCTATCTTCCGACTTTTAACTTTTAGAAAGGTAAATCGTCGTGCTCTTCTTCTTTAAAGTTTGTTGCAGGTTCAAAAGCTTCTGAAGCAGGCATTGGAGGCATTTGTGGAGCTACTGGAGCTTCAGCTTGCATTTTTTCAATTCTCCAACCTTGAATAGAGTTAAAATATTTTGTTTCTCCTTGCGGATTAACCCATTCTCTTCCTCTTAAGTTGATAGAAACCTTTACTTGTTCACCTACATTATAATTGTTCAATAAATCGGTTTTATCTTGTGCAAACTCAATCAAAATATGTTGAGGATATTGCTCTTCTGTAGTAACTACTAACTCTCTTTTTTTGAAAGATGCACTTACTTGTTGTACTGGGTTAATTAATTTTACTCTTCCTAAAACTTCCATAATACTTAAATTTATTTCTTTGCTAATAATAATTTCCAAGCGTCAATCGCTCTTCCATTATCTACATACTCTTTTGCTTTTTGAAATTTTGTATCCAAATCATCAGCGCTTAAAACTGCTTTTACCTCAAAATTTTCTTTTACAAATATAGCAATTTCTTCTTCTGTTGGAATATTTTCTATGTTTCCTAATTTACCCAAATCGTTTCCATTAAAATAACCACTTTCTTTGATGAAATCTGGAATCATATCTACTCCTACTCCAAGAGTTGTAAGCGGCTTTTCTACTTCAAACATCCCTACATTAGAACGGCTATACCAATTTCCTCCCATTCGGGCAACCAAATCAATTTTGTGTTGGTCAATCATACCGGTTGCATCTAAAACCGACTCATTAATGTGAATTTTTACAACTTCACAAATAATCAAATTCCCAGCACCACCTTGATCTCCTAAAGCAACAACATCATTAATTTTACATTCAAATTGCACTGGACTTTCTGCCACGCGAAATGGTTTTACTTTATCTGATTTTAGCATTGTAAATCCAGCTTTTTCAAACTCATTTACACCATCAGGATATTCTGTACTCGATAATGACATTTGCTGAACAATATCATAATTTACCACATTAATTACTACTTCTCTTGTGCTATTTGCATTAATCAAAGTATGTTTAATCGTATTATCGCGAACACGTCTTGCCGGTGAAAAAATTAAAATCGGTGGATTAGAACTAAACACATTAAAGAAACTAAATGGTGATAAATTTGGATTCCCATTAGAGTCAATTGTACTAGCAAATGCAATTGGTCTAGGCGCAACCGCACTCTGTAAATACCCTTGTAATTTTGCTGGCGCTATTTCTTTTGGATCGATGCTTAACATGCTGAAATTATTTTCTACAAAGATAACAAACAATTGCAAGTTCAATTACAAGAACCAGCATCAAATTAAAAAGGTTTTATTATTTTTACATCAAATATTGGTACATGCAGTTTTCAGAAAAGCGAAATCTAACGCGTTGGTTTATCATAATTGCTTCTTTTTTCATAGTAACTTTAATACTTTGGAATACTTATAACTTTTTTCAAATTTTTAAAAATGAAGAAAGAGCAAAAATGGAATTTTGGGCAAGTGCACAAAAAACATTAGCTAATGCCAATGAACATACCGATGTAGAACTTCCTTTTCAAATTATTACCAATAATACTACCATTCCCATTTTTATTACCGACAGCAAAGAAAATATTATCGACTTCAACAATATTGATGAAGAAATTTCAAAAGATAGTATTGCTTTAAACAAGTATTTCAATTCGATAAAAAACGACAACCAACCCATTAAAATGGAGCGTTCCAACAACAAATACCAATTGGTATATTACGGAAATTCGCCTCTTTTAAACAAATTGAAATATTATCCTGTTGCACTTTTATTGATCATTATTTTATTTGGAGCAGTAGTGTATAATTTTTACCGAGCTACAAAAATGGCCACTCAAAACAAACTTTGGGCAGGAATGGCAAAAGAAACAGCTCACCAGATAGGAACGCCACTTTCTTCATTAATTGGTTGGTTAGAAATTTTAAAATTGGACAATGTTGAAGAAAGTACGATTACCGAAATTGAAAAAGACATTTCGCGGCTTCAAACAATTACAGATCGTTTTTCTAAAATTGGAAGTGAACCTGTATTAGAAAAACGCGATATCATTGAAGACACTAAAAATACCGTTGAATATTTACAAAGTCGTGTATCGCAACAGGTTTCCTTTACTTTTAAAGCACCTCAACATCCTATTTATGTTGAATTTAATCCAGCTTTACATAGTTGGACAATAGAAAATTTAGTAAAAAATGCGATTGATGCAATGAAAGGAAAAGGTGCGTTGAACATCAACATAACCGAACTTGAAAACTTTGTTAAAATCCGAATTACCGATACTGGTAAAGGGATTCCTAAGAACCAATTTTCAAAAGTTTTTGAACCAGGTTTTACAACCAAAAAACGTGGATGGGGATTAGGATTATCATTAACAAAACGTATTGTTCAAGACTATCACAAAGGAAAAATCAAAGTAGAACATTCAGAAATTGGAAAAGGAACGACTATGCAAATGAGTTTTAAAAAATCCACTATTGTTTAACTGGCTTTCCAGACCAAATTACTTTATCCACCATTTTTTTTCTATCCTTTTTACTTTTTGAAATGTAATCTTTTACAAAATCATACTGTTCTTGAGATTGTTTAACTGCATCTGCTATAGAAGATCTTAACTCATTAAAACTTGCTGCATTTTCTTTTCCAACACTACTAATCCCGAAAATTTCTCTTTGAATATTTTCCAATCTTTCTTTTGGTGTTTGAATCATCTCTAAAAGAATTGCATCAGAAAAAGTTGGGGTAAACCCTTTGTTTCGGTAAATTATAAAATCGTTTAATAAAACAATTGCCACATTGTAATCTTCGATAATTTCGGTTACTTTCTCAATATTCTTATTTAATCTTGTAGCATTGAATACACTTTTTTTATAGTTGTACTCTTCTAAAATTAAATCATTTATAATTTCATTATTCTGAATTCTTTCCGAACTTTCAAAAGCTTTATCAATTTCCGACAACTTGTTGTATTTGTCTATCTCATTTTGATAATCAAAGTTCACTAAAGGTTTGTTATCATAATTTTTACCGTTATAAAATTCACGATTTGAAATTGGTTCTTTAGAAAATTGCCATAAAAAATCAAATGGCATGTGCGATTTAACGGCTTCTGAAGGCAACATCTTATAATGTTTAGAAGCAATATTAGAAACAAACATATTGCTTGTTGTAACATATCCAGAATCCCAGGTTGGATCAAAAACATACCAATTAGTATCTTTCATCTTTATTGCACACCAAGCGTGAGAAACTTTTGCAATTTGATTATTTTGTTTTGTATAACCTGAAACGATTTGAGATTGATATCCTAATTGATCAAGCAAAGCTTTGAAAAGCTTAGCATAGTGAATACAAACCCCTGATTTATTTGCTATTGTTTTGGATACAAAATCTTCATCACTACTAAATAATTCAGTTGTAAAACTAAAATTTACATCATAAGAAATTGTAGAAATGACAAAAAAATATGCCGCCTTAATTTGCAATTCCTCTCCTTTAAAATGTAATTTAATATAATCTGAAATTTGAGCTACAGATTTTGTTTGATTTTCAGGAATTTGTCGCATTGACTTTTCAACAGTAGTATAAATATTCTTTTGTTGTGACAATACTACTGTTTGAAAAAATAAAAGGGCTATAATTAAATATCTCATAAAAATAAACACAAAAAAACACCTTAACGGTGTTTTATTATTATATATTAGAACTTATCTGCTTTGCTAAATCCTGAAACTCTTCAGGCGTTAAACTTGTTTTTCTTTGAAAACGCATATCGTCCATATCCTGTAGCGGAATTAAATGCACATGTACATGAGGCACTTCTAATCCAACAACTGCAACACCAATACGCTTACATTCTACTGATTTTTCAATGGCTTTTGCAACTTTTCTAGAAAACTTCATCAATCCTAAATAAAGTTCTTCATCCATGTCAAAGATTTTATTAATCTCTTGCTTCGGAATACATAATGTATGTCCTTTTGCATTTGGATTAACATCTAAAAATGCCAAATAATTTTCATCTTCAGCAATTTTATAACACGGAATTTCGCCGTTTACTATTTTGGTAAAAATACTAGCCATTTTGTGTAAAATTAGTCTCTTGTAATTTCTAAAACATCAAATTTTAACACACCATTTGGAACGTTTATCTCTGCAACCTCTCCAACAGATTTCCCTAACAATCCTTTACCAATAGGTGATGTAACAGAAATTTTTCCAGTTTTTAAATCAGCTTCACTTTCTGCTACTAATGTGTATTTCATTTCCATACCATTAGCTTGATTTTTAATCTTAACAGTCGACAATACCAATACTTTTGACAAATCCAATTGTGATTCATCAATTAAACGTGCATTTGCAACTAACTCTTCCATTTTAGAAATTCTCATTTCTAATAATCCTTGTGCTTCTTTTGCAGCATCATATTCTGCATTCTCTGATAAATCTCCTTTATCTCTTGCTTCTGCAATTGCTTGTGACGCTTTTGGGCGTTCTATACTTTTAAGTTGGTCTAATTCTTCTCTTAATTTTTTTAATCCTTCTGCTGTGTAATAAGATACTGTACTCATAACTTCATAGTTTATATAAATAGAAAGAATCCCACCTGCATGGGATTCCTTTTCACAAAGATAGTAATTTATTTTTAATATTAATTTAAGTAATATCGTAATGTTTAGTCAAAAGTAATTATTTAAATTTGTTTTACAATTGAAAGTAAAAATCGAATGAAAAAATACATTTTACTCTTTTTAATTCCTTTATTTTTTGGGTGCGAAAAAGAAAGTTTTCAAAACAACAATCCTTATCTTCCAAACTATGGATTTAATTTGAATATTAATATGAATTTACCACAATATAGCTCTTTACAATTTCCAAGTAATGCTGTTTATATTAGCAGTGCGGGAGTTGGAGTTAGAGGAATTTTTGTGTTTAACACAGGAAGTGGTTATGTAGCTTTTGATGCTGCTTGTCCTAATCAAGCTTTAAGTTCTTGTTCAACTATGACATTAAGCGGTATTGAAGCTATTTGCCCTTGTGATAACGCAAGATATAGTTTGTTTTCTGGTCAGGCACAAGGAATGCAATATTCAATGAAACAATATCGAGTAGAGCAATTAGACGCGCTCTCGCTACGAGTTTACAACTAACAAAAAAGCCTGAAAAAATTATTTTTTCAGGCTTTTTTTAACTTAACTTAATTTAACTAAAATTTTAAGGTTGCTCCAACTAAGAAATTAATCCCAGCTTGCGGATAGTAACCTGTTCCTTCAATAGTAACTGGAGTTGGGCCTGACCAAGTATCGTCATACGTATAGAAATAGCCATTAGACTCATATTCTATATCAAAAATATTATTTACTAAACCAGAAAACACAATCGACTTAATACCTTTATTGATTTTCCAATCATACGAAACATTAAAATCGTTTATGAAATAACCATCTAATTTTGACTTGTCCGAATCAATATTCCCCATATATTGTTCACCTACCATTTTAGATAATAACGAAAGTTGTAATCCTTTAACTGGTAAGAAAGTAAATCTATTTCCAAAGATAAAATTAGGTGAATACGCAATATTTGTATTTCCTAAATTTTGAACTACACCATCTCTCTGAAAATAAAAGTCTTCATTTTTATTTTGACTAATCGTAACATTTGGATTTAATATTAACTTATCTGTTAATACAATTGTAGATTCTACTTCTAAACCTAATCGGTAACTTTTTCCACTATTTGTGAAAATTGGAGAACCCACATCGTTTAAGGCTCCTGTCATTACCAACTGATTATTGTATCTCATGTAAAATGCATTTGCGTACAATTTCACATTTTTAGTGTTGTATTTCCAACCCAATTCATAATCAAATAAACGTTCTGGTTTAATTGCTCCACTTTCGTAATCGTCGCGTCTTGGTTCTTTGTTTGCAACTCCAAAATAACCATAAAAAGCATTCTTTTCATCCAATTGAAAATTCAAACCTGCTTTTGGATTGAAAAATCGGAACGTATCATTAACATCGTCAAATTTTACGCTTGTTGCATTATAAAAAACCATTCTATATTGTAAATCGGCAAACAAATTTAACTTACTTGTAATATTGTAAGATGCTTTTGTATACACATTCATATCGTCTTTGTTTCCATAATTATCATAGTAACGATTTGGCGCTGGAATGTAGTTAGGTGTCCAAACTACTTCTCCATAATGCAATCCTAAATAACGATTGGCTGCACCACCAAACAATAAATCTAATTGTGATGTTTTGTAATTTAAAGAGAATGTTGCTCCAAAAAAATCATTATCTAACCAACGCTTTCTTACTAAATCTGAAATAGAATTACCATTAAAAGCTGGTAAATTATAATCAGTTAAATCTTCGTCTTCTTTATATTGTTCGAAATAACCTTTTCCAATTGTGTAGTGTAATGCAGCATTTGAAATCCATTTTTCAGACCACTTTTCTGTCCAATGTAATTGGAAATGATTTTGCCAATAATTATCGGTTTCATTATCATAAAACTGCATATCACCATTATCATCAAAGTACATCCCTGCTGGATTAAAAGTTCTATCACCATCTAAATCTTCTATCCCGTACCAAGCTTGATAGGTTTTTTCTTTTCCTCCAAATGCTAAAAGCTTGATTAAAGTAGATTCTTTCACATAATTAGCATTAAAGAAATAACCAAACATATTAGAAGTTGCTCTATCAATAAAACCATCAGAAGCAACATTTGAAACTCTTGCATTTAATTCGAAATTATTATGCAAACCCGTTCCAAAAGATAATGTGTGCTTTCTTGTATTAAAACTTCCGAAAGAATTGGCAACCTCAGCATATGCTTTTTCTTGATACGATTTGGTTTCCATGTTCAAACTCGCACCAAATGCACCAGCACCATTTGTAGATGTTCCAACACCTCTTTGCAACTGAACACTTTCTAATGAAGATGCAAAATCAGGTAAATTAACAAAGAAAGTCCCTTGACTTTCACTATCGTTAAAAGGGACACCATTTAATGTTACGTTAATACGAGAACCATCGGAACCACGCACGCGCATGTAAGTGTAACCAACTCCGTTACCAGCATCGGTAGTGCTAACAACAGAAGGCAAATATTGCATTAAAACTGGAACATCTTGACCCAAATTTCTTGGAGCAATTTCTTCTTTTGAAACGTTAGTGTAAGTAATTGGATTTTTGTCTTTCGCTCTAACAGACGAAACAGTAACTTCTTTTAATTCGGTTACTTTAGTAGTGTCTTTCTGAGTTTCTTGAGAATAAGACACAAAAGGTAAAAGGCAAAAGGTAAAAGGTAAAAGAAAACTAAAATAGTTATTCTTTGTTTTTGGCAATAAGCCCTCTTTTTTGAATAAAGTTTTCATTCGTAAAATAAATACGAATAAAAGGGGTAATTATTCCTTGTTTAAAAATTAAATATTGATACTCGCGAGAATAAAAGCACACTTTGGCCTTCAATGTCTTTTTTTCTCTATTTCCTTGGCAGCATTACCCGCCCAGGTTCTATGGGTATGATCTCAGCTCGATATTTTGAGCACCCCTTTGAGACGCGGCAAAGATAGGACTCTTTATTTCAAACTTCCAAGTTTAAAGAATTAAAAGTTTGTTTTTTTTCTGTTTTGTTTTAAAACACTCATTACTTTTTTTGAATTAAGGCGTTTTTCTTTAACAGCTCTAGGAATTTTTGTTTCTTTTCTTTCTTTTTGAACCTTTAGTGCATTTTCTAATAACTTAAAACACTTCTTAATGACTTTTTCCTTGTTCTTAAGTTGGCTTCTATCTTCTTCGCTAGTTAAAATTAAAATTCCATCTTGCTTAAGTTTTGTAGCAATTTTTGTTTGCAGCAACACTTTTTCATCCTCAGATAATCCTTTAGAATTAGCCAAATCGAAATTAAGCACCACTTTTGAAGATACTTTATTGACGTTCTGTCCGCCAGCTCCGCTACTTCTTACCGCTTTGAAAGTAAACTCGGATTGTAAAATAGTTTTATCCATTATCTGGTTGATGAGCCGATTTTAATAAATCGTTTACAGTTTTAACAGGATTAAAAGTTTCTAACGGCACCTCAACAAATATAGTTGTCCATTTTGCCATGGCACCATTCCATAAACCTGGAAGTTCAAAAGCTTTAATTGGTTTGCCATATTTCGTTTTTTCAGTAATAAAAGCGGCATTATGATCAATAAAATTTACTAAATCAAATTTTTCGCCTTTAAAGTTTTTAACCCCACAAACAATATCCACAGGATTAAAATGAGTTGCTTCTTTAACTATGCTTTTTTGAGATTTATTATTCATGTCAATTTGAGATGTCTCAACAATTTGCAAAGTCAATCTGCCTTTTTCGTCTTGAACCCAAAACGGTCCACCACCAGGCTCACCTTCATTTTTAACCATTCCACAAACGCGAATTGGACGATTTAAAACTTTTATCAAGTACTCAATTTTATAAGCTGTTTGAAAGAAATTAAACTCTTCAGGTAACGGAAATGAACATTTATTTTCTGCAAAATCTTTTATCTCGTTGATTTCAGATTCCGTAACATTTCCTTCTGATAATTTTTTTAAATATTCGAATATTAGATATTGCATTCGAATTAAAACACCGCCTAAGACCTTCTTATAAGTTGCAATTATATCGACATGGTTTTGAGATACATTATCAATATTTTTAATGAAAATAATGTCTGATTGAATCGAGTTTAAATTATCTATCAAAGCTCCGTGTCCGCCTGGTCTAAAAAACAATTGATTGTCTTCAATTCTAAATGGCGAATTATCTTCATTAACCGCTAAAGTATCAGACGATTGATTTTGATATGAAAAACTAACTTCACATTCTGGAAATTGATTGGTAATTTTAGTAAAATCAGCTAGAAATTCTTCTGTAATTGTGAAGTGAATTTTTGTTTTTTGATTTTCCTTTTTGAAAAAATGAGCTTCAAAAATATTTTCTTCGATTGGAGTTGTAATTTTTTCGCCCTTTACATGAAAAGGTAATATCCCTTTTGGTTTGTTTGCAAAATCCAATCCTTCCTTGCTTAGAAGCGTTTTAATTAAAAAATAATGCTTATTATCACTTGATAATGAGTAATAATTTGGATATAATTGAATTGTTCTTTGTTTTAATTCTCTATAAAACGGAAAATTCTTCAAACCAAAAATAAAAATAGAAACGTCTTTAGCATTCTTTTTATTGATGTAACCGTTGATAGTGTCGTTTTCAAAATCAAATTCATTTAAAAATTCATTCAGAAACTTAAACATACGCGTTGCAGCACCAGAAGCTGGAATAAATTTTTCAATCGTGTATTGATTTTTATATTTATCAAAATAATCAACAAACGAATCGATTTCTTCTTTAGAAAATTGCCAAATTCCATCATTAATGGTAGCCGATTTTACTAAATTTATTTTAGGAATTCCTTGAATAAAAAAATCCAACTGTTGTTGCACTTTTTCTAATGAATTTCCTCTTTCCGTAATGTATTTTATATCTTGTTCTGTAAATATTTTTTCCATTCTAAATAACCGTAAATAGCAATAATTGTAAATACAAAAAATTGCATACTAGAAAACGTTAACCCTTTATAGAAATACAAAGGAACTGAAATAATATCGGCAACAATCCAAATTATCCAGTTTTCAATTTTTCTTTTGGCCATGAGCCACATCCCCACAAAAAACAAACCTGTTGTAAATGTGTCTACATATGCTGTCCAATCTGTAAATTTATCAAAAAAATGGTAAATAAAGGCTACAAAAATCAAAGTTCCGATAAAAATCAAGCTGGAAATAAAAAAGTCTTTCTTTTTCATTACTGAAATAGGAAACTCCTCTACTCCATTTTTCTTTCTTGTCCACAAATACCAGCCTAGAATACTCATTATGGAATAATAAATATTAATGATTAAATCACCATATAATTTCCATTTAAGTAATATATAAACAAAAATAAGTGTACTTACTAAACCCGTCGGATACACCAAAACATTGTTTTTTTTAGCAAACAAAACACTAATTGTTCCAAACACAACTGCAGTAAGTTCTAAAAAAATAAAAAGATTAGAGTAATCTTTATACTGAGAAAAAAGAAACTCTATCATTATAAAAAGAAATTTGGATTGTTTTCAAAAGCTGTCCCAATCACTACCAAATCGGCACCAGCTTCATGAACTTCTTTTATTTTTTCTAATGAGCGAATTCCTCCGCCAACAATTAGTGGAATATTGATATTTTGAACTACAAATTGCACCATTTCTAAAGAAACATGCTTTTCAGCTCCACTTCCTGCTTCTAAATAGATTAGTTTTTTACCTAAAAACTCACCCGCTTTTGCCGTTTTGTAAGCCAATTCTACATTGCCATACTCAATTGGTTGAGTTTGACTAACTCTTTGCACAGCCGTTTCTTTGCCTCCATCAATTAGTAAATAACCTGTTGGAATAATTTCCAAATTAGACTTTTCTAAAGCATCAACTGAATTGATATGATGTTCAATTAAATATTCAGGATTTCTACCAGAGAGTAAACTTAAAAACAAAATCCCATCAGCTTCATTTGAAATTTGCGAAGGATGACCTGGAAAAATTAAAACTGGTAATTGGGTTTTAGTTTTTATAATTGCAATAAGCTCATCTAAATGCGTTCCACTAAAAGTGCTTCCTCCAATAAAAATATGTGTTGCAGGCGAAGAAATGATTTTTTCAGATAAAGTTACTGCAGCTTCAATCGAAACCTTTTCTGGGTCAATTAAAATAGCTAAAAGTTTTTGATGGTTCTTTTTTGCCCGAAGTATATCTTGATATAAATTTTGCATTTTACTATTTTGGAAAGGCGCACACAAAGATATACTCTTCTATGTTATAAAATTGAATTGTAAACTTTTCTATTTGGTTATTAAAATGCAATTCGGCAGAACAGTTGCCTGCTGCTACATCAAATTCGTTCTCAAAAATATGCTCTGGAAAACTAATCCCTACTTCATTTTTAATTTTGAATATCGACTCTTTAACTCCCCAAATAACAGTTGCTTTCTGTATTTTTTCTGTATCAGATAAATTTTCTAAATGCTTCATTTCTAAAAAACGAGGTGCAATTCGCAAAATTTTGTCTTTGCATTTTTCCAAATCAATTCCCATTAATGAATCACTAATACAAATACACGAAAATTCATGAGAATGCGAAATAGAAATATGTTTTCCATCATTTAAATGTGGCTTTCCTTGCTCATCATAACTCAAATCATAATCAGTATATCCTAAATGTTGCAACAACATTCGCACAGCTAGAAATCCTTTTTGATGACTTTCTGATTTCATTCCTTCATAACGAAACAGCGTTACATCTTTCAAAGAAACTGCTCTAAATAAATCAGTTACATCTTCAGAAATTTTCCAAAAGTATGCAGTTGTTGATTCGTTTATGGATATAGCTTTATAAAATGGCATTTATATTTTATTGTAATTCAAATAATTAGCAAGATAAACAATTCACAAAATTTTATTTAATATTTAGAAATTAAAAAGTTATGTTGTAACTTTGCAACCTCAAAATTAAAAATTAATTATATATTATAATGAGTACAAAAACAATTCCGTATGTACCATACAAAGTTAAAGATATTTCTTTAGCAGAATGGGGTAGAAAAGAAATTCAATTAGCAGAAGCTGAAATGCCAGGTTTAATGGCTTTAAGAGCTGAATATGGTGCTAGCCAACCTTTAAAAGGTGCTCGTATTGCTGGTTGTTTACATATGACTATTCAAACTGCTGTTTTAATTGAAACATTAGTTGCTTTAGGTGCTGATGTAACTTGGTCATCTTGTAACATTTTCTCTACTCAAGATCATGCTGCTGCTGCTATTGCTGCTGCTGGAATTCCAGTTTATGCATGGAAAGGAATGAATGAAGAAGAATTTGATTGGTGTATTGAGCAAACGTTATTCTTTGGAGAAGATCGTCAACCATTAAACATGATTTTAGATGATGGTGGTGATTTAACAAATATGGTTTTCGATAGATATACTGAATTAGTTGAAGGAATTAAAGGTTTATCTGAAGAAACTACAACTGGAGTTCACCGTTTATACGAAAGAATGAAAGCTGGAACTTTATATATGCCTGCTATCAACGTAAATGATTCAGTTACTAAATCTAAATTTGATAATAAATATGGTTGTAAAGAATCTGCAGTAGATGCAGTTCGTAGAGCAACTGATGTTATGTTAGCTGGAAAAAGAGTTGTTGTTTGTGGTTACGGTGACGTAGGAAAAGGAACTGCTGCTTCTTTCCGTGGTGCTGGTTCTATTGTAACTGTTACTGAAATTGACCCAATTTGTGCTTTACAAGCTGCAATGGATGGTTTTGAAGTTAAAAAATTAGACACTGTTATTGGTAATGCTGATATTGTAATTACTACAACAGGAAATAAAGATATTGTTGTTGGTCGTCACTTTGAAGCTATGAAAGATAAAACTATCGTTTGTAACATCGGACACTTTGATAACGAAATTGACATGGCTTGGTTAAACAAAAACTACGGAAGCTCTAAAGTTGAAGTTAAACCTCAAGTTGATATTTACAATGTAAACGGTAAAGAAGTTATTATTTTAGCTGAAGGTCGTTTAGTAAACTTAGGTTGTGCAACAGGTCACCCATCATTTGTAATGTCTAACTCTTTCACAAACCAAACTTTAGCTCAGTTAGAGTTATGGACAAACAGTGCAGCTTACAAAAATGAAGTGTATATGTTACCTAAACATTTAGATGAAAAAGTAGCAGCTTTACATTTAGCTAAATTAGGAGTTGAATTAGAAACTTTAAATGATGAGCAAGCTGCTTACATTGGAGTTGAAGTTCAAGGTCCATTTAAACCAGAATACTACAGATACTAAAAATTGGTAAATAGTTTACAGTCCTGAAATTTCGAGATAAGTAATCCGTTTATTTTTTGATACTAAAACCCTCACAGAAATGTGAGGGTTTTTTATTGATAGTATTTGAAATATATTATTTATTTTTTATTTAGATTTTGATAAATACGTTATAAAATTGCATTTTAGGTATTAACACATTAATACATTAATATTTCCACTATATTAATGTTTATAAATTATAAATTTAACAAAATAAGTAAAATTTAACATTTGTTTTTTTTTATAAAGTTTGAATTCAGTAAATTTATATTAAACTAAATTTAACTATTATGAAAAAACTTTCAACAATTTTATTGTTACTTTCGGTGAGAGTAATAGTTGCGCAAGTAGGTATTGGCACTACAACACCAACCGCTCAATTAGATGTTAATGGGACTTTAAGAGTTCGAACAACAGTTTTAACTAATAACATTAGCGCTGCTAAAGATTCAATCTTAGTGGTTGATAATATTGGAAATGTAAAAAGAGTATCTTCCAAAACGGTATTTGAAAGCAATTTAAAATCATGTGTAAAAGGTAGCTTCAATAGTTCAAGTGATGTGACTCTAACTTTATTGGCGGATGCTTGTAAGATTGGGTTTGATTTTGTTGAATTCGACTTAAACAATGAGTTCAATACGACGCAATCAGAGTTCACGGCTAAACAAGATGGGATTTATCAAGTTTCGGTTCAAATCAAAGCTACGTCAGCTATTGCGGTTGCTACAAACTTTGGAGTAGCCATTTTGAAAAATGGAACAGTAGTTAATAGGACTTCGTTTGCTAATGTTGGAGTAGTTGGTGTAAATGTTACGCCTCCTGTTAGAACGGTAACAACACTGGTGAGTTTAAATACTGGCGATACAATTAGTTTTAATGTGTTAAGTACTTTATTGAGTTTGAATCTGCTTGGAACAAGAGAAGATTGTAATTTTACCATTAACCAAATAAGGTAATTAATACCTTTGTTTTCATAAATTTATTTTTAGTATTGAATATGCTTTCCAAATTCATATCATAATATATTACTGGAATAAATGAAAATGGGCTAAATCTGTTGTTGTTCAGCGGTATCTAAGACAGAATATTACATTTAATATCTAGTTTAAATATTTGTTAATCCTTAATCAAAAGATTGGGGATTTTTTTTTAAAATAATCGATAGTAATCTGTGATAATTTATGATAATCTGTGTTTTAAATTTATAGATTCTCTGGGCTATTTTGTGCTTTTCTGTGTGGTAATTTAATAATTAATCTAAAAACTTGTAACAAAAAACCATTTTTGGCAACAAATTTGTAATCATCATCATCAATCATCAACTAACCATAAGTGTTTTCTTTCCAACAAGTCAGAACAAGTTTATGGTTTTAAACGAATCGTTATGCTAAAATCATTTTTTATTCTTTGTTCTGGAGCGGACAAAGATATTGTTTCCTCATGCTCTAACGGAGAACAGAATAAATATGCCGGAATTGGCGCTACTGTTTTCTTTACTGCAGTTATGGCTTTTGTAGCTTGTTCTTATGCTTTATATACGGTTTTTGACAACGCGTATATGGCGGTGTTTTTTGGTCTCGTTTGGGGTTTGCTTATTTTTAATTTAGATCGATTTATTGTTTCTACCATTCGTAAGAAAGGTAATTTTATGGACGAATTCATTCAGGCTTCTCCACGAATTGTCCTAGCGATGATTATTGCAATTGTAATTTCAAAACCCTTAGAAATTAAGATTTTTGAGAAAGAAATTAATACGGTATTGTTGAAGGAAAAGAATGAAATGGCTATTGCCAACAAAAAACAAGTAGCCGATTATTTTAAAACTGATGTAGATAAAAACCAAGCGTCAATTGATAGTTTGAAGAATCAAATTAAAGCTAAAGAAAAAGAAGTGGCGGCGTTGTATCAATCGTATATAACTGAAGCTGAAGGTTCTGCAGGAACGAAGAAAATGGGTAAAGGGCCTATTTATAAAGAAAAACGTGCGGCTCATGATGCTGCAATAAAGCAATTAGATTCTTTAAAAGTGAGTAGTGCTAAAACGATTGCCGAAAAAGAAGCAAAGGGTAAAACATTGCAAGCCGACTTAGATAAAAAAGTAGCGGATTCTCAACCGATTATTGATGGGTTTGATGGTTTAATGGCGCGTATTAATGCTTTAAACAAACTTCCTCTATTACCTTCTCTTTTTATTATGTTGTTGTTTTTAGCTATTGAAACTTCGCCCATTATTGCCAAATTATTATCACCAAAAAGCGAATACGACTTCAAACAAGAAGATAGCGAAATGGGAATCAAAAACATGTTGGCTCAAAATCGTTATCAAAGTGAATTGCAAAAACAAACCGATGCAGAAATTTACGACAAAGTATATGCTGACATCAAAGAAGATAAAGAATTATATAACTACAAAAAGAAAAGTGCAATGGAATTATTAAAACTCCAAGCCGATGGTTTTGTAGAGAAACAGAAAAAATCAATGTAAAAACATAGTAAAGAAAAACCCAACATTTTGAAGTGTTGGGTTTTAATTTTATCTTACAAATATTTTAAAATATCCGATTTTAATCGATCGTACTCGCCTTGAAGGATTAATCCATTATCTAATAATTTCTTATAATTCTGAAGTTTAGCAAACAATTCGTCTTGTGTTAAATGTGCCAATCCTTTTTCCTCTGAAATTGGCGCTTCAACTTCTGTATCGCGAATAACGTCATTTGGAGTTGGCATGATTTCAGCATAAAGCGTTACTTCTTCTGTTTGAATTTCCTCAACTTCGGCTTCTTGAACAAGAGTTTCAATTGGAGCTTCTGTTTTAACTTCTTCCACAACTGGTGTAGCTACTTTTGGATTTTTCAACAAATCCAATTGCTCTTTAGCGTAAGTATATAATTTTCGCGCTTGATTCTTTGGTAAATAATCAACAGTATGTGTTAAATCAGAATTCGTAGTAAAAGTAAAATCAGCTCCTAAAATACCTTCTTTTACAAATGAACCTGCAATATCATCCCAATCGTAATCAATGAATTCCATTGACAACCCTAAGTTTTTAGGCTTACACAAAATGATACGTTTGTTTGTCACCACAATGCTGTCTGGAAAAATTGTCACCGCTGGTTTTTTCTGAACGGCAATGTAGCCTACTTCTTCGTTCGACATTAAAAGATTTTCCAATTTAGCCGTAATTTTCTCAATAGCTTTTGGATCTTGATCTTCGTTTAATATTTTTTTTAAGTTGTCAATCATGATTGTTTTTAAAATTTTATGTGCTAATTATTTAGAAATTATCTATGTAAATAATCTAATACAAAGTTAAGCTAATTTATTATTTCATCATGTCTCAATTGAATCAAAAATTCAACGGCTAAAGCTTATTAATAATTTCAACTTTATATTTTGATTTAAGCTTTTCGCAAATTTCTAAAGCAACATTTTCATCTTTTGTATAATAAAGTTTTACAGGTTTTCTATTCTCTGAAAATAAATTGATTAAAATTACTTTTTCTGAAATTCTTGCAGAAGCTGTAGAACTCATTCCTATCCCTCCTACTTTGGTTGAAACCTTACTCCTGGATATCGAAATATATTCTATCTCAGGAAAATTTTTCCAATCTCCAATATTTAAACCTAAAATTGAAAAAACACTTCTGTATTGATTGTTTTTCAAATCTAACTCAATTCCATCTTTAGATAAAAGAACAAAACCTCCTATTATCAAGGCTATCCAAATCAAAACAAAAGCAGGTCCAAATGTCACATTTAAAAACAGCAATAGTAACAATCCTGAAATCCAAAGTATGTTTCCTAAAACTAAAATTTTTAAAGTTGTTTTTTCAAGATAAAGATATTTTTCCAAAGTTTTGTTTGCTTATATATAATGGCAAGCACAAAAGTAATGCCTAATTTTCTACTTCTAGAATTTCTTGTTGGACTTTTTTTGTCAAACTTTTAAAAATCAAATCATAGGAGTGATTGATTAATTCGCACATCATTTTATCGGAAACATCGCCATTAAATAAAACCGTATTCCAATGCACTTTACTCATATGCCAACCTGGCTGAACGGCTTCGTATTCTGCTCTAAGTTCCAATGCTCGATCGGGATCACATTTTAAATTCAAGGAAGGTTCGCCTTTTTCCCATTGTGATAGCGACGTCAAACAAAACATTTTACCTCCTACTTTAAACACTAAAGTATCTTCATCAAAAGGAAAATGTTCGGTAACTCCTTTTTTAGATTGACAAAATTCGTAAAGTTGCTGGATGTTCATAATTAAAAGTTGGGAGTAAGGAGTTTTTAGTTGGGAGTTTTATATCGTTTAATTTATATTTTACTTGAACCGAATTTATCTGGATTATTCATCATATAATAAATTAGTTTACCAACTTCAGTATTTAAAGCTGTTAACTCAATATATTTTATTTCTTCTAAATAACCACATGCTAATGAAAAATCTAACCAAACTTGAGTTTCAGAATTTTCTGCTTCAGCATCAGTAAGTTTACTCAAGAAATTTTTTGGATAAACTCTTTTTCTATATGATTCTGTAATTGTTACGGTAACACTTCTAGAACTTCTCCTAATTTGATCTATTAAAGAATACTTTTCTTCTTTTGGAAAAGTTTTAGATACATCAAAAATCAACATAGCTAAGGCGAACGATTTTTTATAGGCTAATAAATCTTTATAATCCATATTACAATATTAAAACTAATTACTCTAACTAATCTCCAAACTAAAAACTCCCTACTCCAAACTATACAAAACGGGTTTCGATGGACTTGCATCATTCTCAAATGAAGCAAATTGTAAATTCAGCATATAACTTCCATCTTCAACTTCTTCATCAACGTAAATCATTTCGGTTATGGTACAATCAAATCGTGCGTCTTCATTCACATTATTGACGTCTTTTACATTCCAAAACGCTTTATGAGCTAATAATTTACGTTCATCGTGTTCTTTGTCTACACTTGGCAAATCGATTAACAAATGTTTAATTCCTTTCTCTCTGATGTAAATTGCTGCAGCTTCTTCCAAATATGGAGGATTTGTATTCGAATAGTTCAAATGCTTTTTCATTTCCAAATTTGGTAATGTTCTTATAACAATAGCTTCGGGCGATTTTTTATCCAAAGCTATCTCAACTTGTTCTTTTGTAATAATCAAATCTTCCCCAATCTCTTTTGGTTCTACCGAAATCAATTCTGCAGTAAAGAAAAATTGCTTCAAACACTGATTTACCGAATAAAAATCATGGGTAATATGTCCTAAACATTCGGTATGAGTTCCATGCGCATGTGGGTTGAAGAAAATATTATTAAAATTTGTTGACGATTTTCCTTCAGAAACTTTTCCAATCCAATCACCCATTGTTACTGGCTCGATTTCTGGTGTATTTTGATACCATGCAATCGGATTTTGCTCATTATTGGTCAATGAAATTGAAATATCAATTGGTTTTGATAAGTCGATTTCGTATTCTAAATTATTATGTTGAATTGTAGTTTTCAAAAGAATTAATGATTAAATTTACAAGGTTATTCTGACCTTAAAGATAGTTAAAATGAAGAAATATTTTGTTATCCTTTCATTTTTATATAGTGTTTGCTTTTTTTCTCAAATAAAAACAGACTCAGTACAACTTGTTTTACAACCAATTAAATTGGATGTGAAATTAAATTCGAACAAACACTTTATCTCTTTTAATCAATTAAAATTTTATACAAAAAATGATTTTTCAGTTTACAATAAAGCTACTATGCTGAATGATAATTTTTCGGTTTACAAAGGTCAATTTGAATACAAAAATTCTGTTTTTATCCCTGAAAACATGGTATATAATTCTAAAATAGATTCTTTTAATCCTAATGGAGCTAGTGAATTTGGTAGTGCTCTTATAATTGGCGTTTTAAATTTTGCGCAAGGTTTATTTAATACAAAATAAGCTTTTACTTGTTCAACAAAAATAAATCTGAGGCAATTCCATCTGAAAGAAATTTACCTTTTTGTGTAGTTCTTAAAATCTTATTTTCAACAAACAACAAATTATCTTCGATAAATTTTGCAGCTTGAAGATTCAAATAATCCAAAAATGTTTTACCAAACTCTTTTTCAATTCTTTCCAAAGAAACACCCCAAATGGTTCGCAAACCTGTCATAATATATTCGTTATAACGATCGGTTTGGGTTAACGTTTCGATTTCAATTGGCAATTTATCATCTTGAATTGATTTTATATAAAGTGAATTGTTTGCTACATTCCAACCTCTGTTTTTTCCATCATAACTGTGAGCAGATGGTCCAATTCCAATATATTTTTTACCCAACCAATAACTAGAATTGTTTTTTGAAAAATAATTTTCTTTACCAAAATTAGACAATTCATAATGTATAAATCCGTTTTCCTGAAGCGTTTCAACCAAAATATCAAACTGATTTGAAGCCGCTTCATCGTCTGGCGAAGCAATAATTCCTTTTTTTATAAAATTATCCAAAGCTGTTTTAGGTTCGACTGTTAAAGCATAACTTGAAATATGTGGAATACCAAAAGAAATTGCTTTTGCAATATTCTGTTTCCATTTTTCATTGCTCGAACCCGGAATTCCATAAATCAAATCGATAGAAATGTTTTCGAAATAATGTGTTGCAAATTCTAAACACTTTTGTGCTTCTATTGCATTGTGTGCACGATTCATCATCTTCAAATCGTCTTCAAAAAAAGATTGAATACCAATTGATAAACGATTGACTTTGTTCTTAGATAAATCAACTATCCTTTCTTCTGATAAATCATCCGGATTTGCTTCTATCGTAATTTCTGGATTTACAACAACATTGTAATTTTGATATACTTGTTCAATCAAAAAATTTAAATCTTCATTAGATAATATCGAAGGTGTTCCTCCACCAAAATAAATGGTTTCCACAACCTCATCTTGAAACTCATCTTTGCGCATTTTAATTTCTTTAGCTAAAGCCAAAACCATTTCTTCTTTTTTCTTCAATGAAGTAGAAAAATGAAAATCGCAATAATGGCAAGCCTGTTTGCAAAATGGAATATGTATGTAGATACCTGACATTTTATTAGTATTCAGTAGCAGTCGCAGTTTGCATCACTACGACTGAAAACTATTTTTTTACTCGTGATTCATTTTGTTTTACAAAAGCATCCCAACCTGAATAACTTTTTCCAGCCACAACTTTGTTGGAATTAAAAAAATGACAAACTGCAGCTGCTAAACCATCAGTTGAATCAAGATTTTTAGGCAATTCTTTCAAACCTAATAATTGCTGGAGCATTTTAGCAACTTGTTCTTTACTGGCATTACCGTTTCCGGTGATTGCCATTTTAATTTTCTTAGGTTCGTATTCGGTAATTGGAATTTGACGAGACAAACCAGCCGCCATGGCAACTCCTTGAGCTCTTCCTAACTTAAGCATCGATTGTACATTTTTACCAAAAAAAGGCGCTTCAATTGCTATTTCATCAGGATGATGCGTTTCAATTAACTCAATTGTACGTTCAAAAATGACTTTCAATTTCATATAATGATCATCATACTTGTTCAGAATCAATTCATTTAACTGAAGAAACTCCATTTTTTTATTGATTACTTTTATCAAACCAAAACCCATGATGGTTGTTCCGGGATCAATTCCTAATATGATGCGTTCGTTTGCCAATTTTTCTTTTCTTTGTAGTAATGAAATCTATTCCTCACAAAGCTAAACAATTCCTAGTTTTTACCATCAAACTTTTGATTGTAATTGGTGCTTTTTATTTTATTTACCATCAAATTTCATCTAATCAAAAACTAGATTGGAATAAATTTCAAACTTTAGTTGTTGAAAAAACTTCATTAATTACGTTTTTATTTGTTTTACTATTTAGTGTTGCTAATCGTTATTTGGAAATTTTAAAATGGCAAAATTTAGTTAATTTCATCAAACCAATTTCTGTTGGAGAAGCTAGTAAACAAGTATTGGGAGCGTTAACAGCAGGAATATTTACTCCAAACGGTTTAGGCGAATATGCCGGAAAAGCTTTGTTCTTCAAAAAAGAAAAAACCAAAAAAGTTATTTTCTTGAATTTGATCTGCAATGGAATTCAAATGATTTTAACTGTCATTTTCGGAACAATTGGTTTGTTGTTTATAGGTTATGGATTATGGGTAATAGGGATTGTTCTTTTTGTTTTGGGATTTGGGATTTTAGCTTTCTTCTCAAAAAATATCACCATAAAAGGTTATTCTATTCAGAAATTGCTTCATAAGATTAATGAAATTCCAAAAGCTATTCATAGAAAAAACATCCTTTTAGGAACCTTACGATATTTGGTTTTTTCACATCAATATTATGTTTTGTTCTTAGTTTTTGATGTCGATTTGCCATATTTAACTTTAATTAGTTCAATTGCAGCCGTTTACTTTTTAGCCTCATCTTTACCAAGTTTTCAATTTTTAGATTTTGCAGTAAAAGGAAGCGTTGCCGTTTTTTTCTTTGGAAAACTCGGAATAAACGAATGGATTGTAATTTTTATTAGCACTTTGATGTGGCTGTTAAATATTGTTTTGCCTGTTATTATAGGAAGTTATTTTGTTATGCGATTTAAATTGAATGACAAAAAACCATAATCTATTTTCTTTGTGCAAAAACGAAGTTTTCTTTGTCTTCTCAATATTTTTTTTCACTTTTACTATGTTTCTATGTGTTTTAAAATTTAACACATAGCCACAATAGATTTTGATTGTGATGATTTTAGGCGTTTCACTTAACATAACTCACATAGAACTAATTTTTAATTATGCTGGAATTGATTCTCGGAATTGTTTTTCTCATTTACATCCTATTTATTGGGCAGCTTATTTATGGATTTAATAGAATGAAGCGATTTACAAAAAAGGAAATCACTCCAAGAACGTCATTTTCGATTGTGGTTCCGTTTCGAAATGAAAAAGAAAATCTTCCTCATTTATTGCATTCTATTACCAATTTGAATTATCCGAAGGAATTGGTAGAAGTAATCTTAGTGGATGATGATTCTGAAGAAGTATTCAGTGTTCAGTATTCAGTGTTCAGTTTAAAAGTAATTAAGAACGAAAGAAAGTCGAATTCACCAAAAAAAGATGCTATTGAAACTGCCATTAAAATAGCCAAAAACGATTGGATCATTACTACTGATGCCGATTGTTTGGTTCAGAAAAATTGGTTGATTCTTTACGACCAATATATTCAAGAAAATAATGTTGAAATGATTGCATCGGGTGTTTGTTATGTTCCTAAAAATGGGTTTTTAGCTGCATTTCAAAATTTAGATTTTTTAAGTTTACAAGGCGCTACAATCGGAAGCTTTGGAATCAACAAACCTTTTTTGTGTAATGGCGCAAATTTTGCCTATTCTAAAGCTTTTTTTAAGGGTTTGAATGGTTTTCAAGGAAATGAAACCATTGCTAGTGGCGATGATGTTTTTTTGTTACAAAAAGCCATTACTATTGCTCCAAAGAAAGTTGGGTTTTTATTAGCTAAAGAAAGTATTGTTGCAACAAAATCAGTTGATAATTGGACCGAATTATTTCATCAACGTGTAAGATGGGCTTCAAAAAGCACTGCTTATTCTTCATCATATGGAAAGATGTTAGCGATACTAGTTTTTGCAGGAAATTTAAATTGGATTTTGAGCTTTTTACTTTGGTTGCTTGGTTTACTCGACCAAAATCTTTTTATGTTGGTTGTGGCTCTTAAGTTTCTAATTGACTTTATTTTACTTTTAAAAACTGCTAATTTCTTCGAATCGAAATTACAATATATTTTAGCCAGTAGTTTGACTTATCCTTTTTTTAGTGTTTCGGTAGCTTTGTATTCGTTGTTTGGTAAATATAGTTGGAAAGGGAGAAATTTTAAGAAATAATTACTTCTCCATTTTGATAATTACGGGAAGAACAAATTGCGTTTTTACTTTTACACCTCTTTTAATAGCTGGTTCTACCTTTGGAAGATCGGATAATCTTGAAGATAGAATACTGTCAATTTTTGTTTTATCTGCTAAAGGAATACTGTCGTTTGGATATTGCGTTTCGAATTGCAAACTAGAATCCGGATTAACGGTTATTTTTACGTTTATGGTATCAATTTCTGGATATTCAACACGAAAAGTATCAATTCCTATTCTCTCTTGAATTGTTTGAGACAAATAATCAAAAAAACATTGTTTCTTAACTACCTCATCTTTGATTGTATCGCATTGCAAAACCGACGGAAATTCATCAACTTCTTCCCAATTGATTTTTTTTAATTCTTGCTCTAACAATTGCTTTTCATCAGGAACTTGCTTATCGAAGTACTGACAAGATTGAATTACTAAAAGTAAAAGAAATACTTGTATTATTTTTTTCATATTACTCTTGCATCTGAAAGGTTATAGGTATTGCAAACATAATATTTATCGGCTTCCCATCGCAAGTAGCTGGAATAGCTGTTGGTAATAATTTTATAATACGAATAGCTTCTTCTTCTAAAATTAATCCGTTTTTTGGACCAATAGCTTCTTTAACTTGTGGATTCCCCTCTTTATCAATAATAAAATGCACCATAACTCTTCCTTGTAATTCATGATCCATTGCAAATTCAGGGTATCTAAACTTATTATAGATATGCTTTCTTAAGTAGTTATCAAACGATACTTTTTCTTCAATTCCTGTAGTTAAATTTTTTATTTCATAAAAAGGTAATTCTTGAACTATACATTTTGTAAAACCCAACTCATCATCTTTTATAACATTAGTTTGGATTTTAGATTTTTCAATTGAATCGGCTTGTTTTTTTTGTTGTTTTGCAATTTTACTTTCTTCAACACGAACCAAATAATCTTCCCATTCTTTTTTTCTAATTTCTTCGTACTCTCTTTTTTTTTCAGCCAGCTGTTTTAAACGATCTTGGGTAGACATTTTATTGCCTTGTGCAATAACAGGATTAGCAAGTAAAAAAGAAATCAAAAGCAAAAAAACAAATCTCATTGAGGTAATTAATTTAAATTGTATAAAACAAAGTTATAAATTTGTTAGACAATAACTAAAATCTTATGGAATACTTTTTATTGATTTTGGGGTTAGTTCTTATGATTCTTGGAATCATAGGAAGTTTATTACCTGCGTTACCAGGACCACCAATAAGTTGGGTTGGGATTTTACTTCTCTATTTTTGTCCAGGAATGGAAACCAATTATTGGTTACTTGGCATCACCTTAATAATTGCAATAGCTATTGGAATTTTAGATTATGTGATTCCAGCAAAGGGAACTAAATATTTTGGCGGAAGCAAATACGGAATTTGGGGTACTAATATTGGATTAGTAATTGGATTATTTTTTCCTCCTTTTGGGTTTTTAGTCGGACCCTTCTTAGGCGCATTAATTGGTGAATTAATTTACAATTCTAACGAAGGTAAAAGAGCGCTAAAAGCAGCAACTGGTTCTTTTTTAGGATTTTTAGCTGGTACTTTTATAAAACTCTTAGTTAGCTTTCTTTTTATGGGATTATTTTTTGTTTTAGTTTGGCAAAATAGAGCAATTTGGTTTTAAAGCAATATCAAATTTCTAAGGAAAATTAAAGTGTAATCCTTTTCGTATACAAACTTTTGCAGTTCGTCCCAAAGATAATTTTTACTTTATTTTTAACAATATTTTTGCTTCATAACTATAAAACATATTTTTATGAAACACAAGTACCTTTTATTAATTCTATTACTCACAGGTTTGAAGTCATTTTCCCAGACAGATTCTTTTCTGACTTCAACATGTATAGGAACAACTACCAATCCTCAAAACAGATTTTACCAGCCTCAAGTTGCAGACTTTGATGGTGATACAGACAAAGACATTATTGTACTTGATGAGTCTGGAGTGTATCGTTTGTTTACTAATGATGGTTCAAACAATTTTACTCAAACTACAACTTTATCAGGATTAACATGGAGTTCTTTAATCTCTAAAGATATGGATAACGATGGTGACATAGATATTGTAAGTTCTGCGGGTAAAATTTTCATTAACAACGGATCTGCTGTCTTTACTGAATTACCAGGTACTTTTTTTACAGCAACAGGTTCTATTGGTGCATTTAGAGTAGCAGATTTTAACGGAGATACCAAACAAGATATTTTATGGTTAAATGCAACTTCTAATTCTACTACGGTTAATCAAATTTGGTTTAACAATGGAACTACAGGCAATGCAAGTTTTGTTCTTGGAACTGAAATTCAAAATTTAAATGGGTATACTAATTTAGGATCTGTAGCTGGAGATATTGACAACGACGGAGATATTGACCTAGTTTTTTGTCAACAAGGTGGGTGGAACGGAAGAGTCTTTAAGAACAATGGAAGTGGTGTATTTACAAATACTCAAAATTTGCCTACTTATACAGGAGAAGGTTTTTTAGCTGATTGGGATAATGATGGCGATATAGATTTCTTAGCTTATGATTACTATAATAATTGGGGCTTAAGATTATGGAAAAACGATGGTACAGGAACATTTGGTACTGTAAGTACAAATTCTTTAATAACAATGCCTAGTGTAGGAGCTGTTGATAAAATAGTTGATTTAAATGGAGACACTTGGTTAGATGTAGTTTTAAGAAATGGTAGTGGTGCAAGATATTATTTAAACTCAGGTTGTCAACTTACTCTAGCAACTCAGGTTTTATCTAATTCATATAATGGTATTGCTATTAGCGATTTTAACAATGACGGCAAACCTGATTTTTTTAATGCGGCTAGAGACGGACAATCATGCATTAATATTAATGATTTAAATATTCAATCATATGTTGCTATCACTGCTCCTGTAGTTTCAACTCAAGTTAATTATTTTGTTGGTCAGTCGGCATCTCCGCTTGTAGCAACAGGTAATAATATATTATGGTATACAGGTTCTACTGGCGGAACAGGTACTACTACAGCTCCTACACCAAATACAGCATCTGTAGGATCCACATCTTATTGGGTTTCAAACACTAATACTAATGGTTGCGAAAGTGAAAGAATTGAAGTTGTTGTAACAGTTAGTCTACCTGCAACACATTTAAATTTTGACGGTTCAAATGATGCTATAACTGTAACAGGGGTTAATTTTCCTCTTGGAAATACTTCTAGAACAATTGAGGCTTGGATTAAAACTACTCAAAACAATGGTGGCGGAGCAATTATGACTTATGGTAACCTTACTACAAACAATAGATTTGCTCTATATCAAACAGGAGGTAAATTGAATTTTGTTGCTGAAAACAACGACTACAATACAAATGCAACAATTAATGATGGTAATTGGCACCATATTGCAGCTACACATGATGGAACTTCCTTAAAAGTATATTTAGATGGTGTACAAGTAGGGACTTCACAAGCAAAGACATTTAATACTACTGGAAATCAATTTAGTATTGGATACAGAGGAGTAGCATCAGAGTATTTTAATGGAAGTATTGATGAAGTAAGAGTATGGAATGTAGCAAGAACAGCCGAACAAATTAACAGATCAAAAAATTGCGAATTACAAGGAAATGAAACTGGTTTGGTAGCTTATTATAAATTCAACCAAGGTATTGACCAAGCCGACAATACAGCTATTACCACTTTAAATGCTACAACTGGATCTAATGGTACATTATCAAACTTTTCTTTAACAGGAACAACATCAAATTGGTTAGCTGGCTCTCCTGTAATAACTGGTTCAGTAATACCAAGCAATGCTACTGCTACATCTCCTGTTACTTATAATCTAGGAGATACTGCTTCAGCTTTATCTGCAACTACTGGAACAAATGGAACAGGATTAATGTGGTACACATCTGCAACTGGGGGAACTGGCTCTACAACAGCTCCAACTCCTTCTACAACTACTGCAGGTTCTACTTCATATTGGGTTGCTTCAACTAATGCAAATGGTTGTGAAAGCGGAAGAATCGAAATTATTATTACTGTTAATGCAAATGCAACTCATTTAAACTTTGATGGAGCTAATGATATCGTTAACACAGGAAATGGTTTAACAACTTATTTTACAGGTAAAACAGCAGTAACAGTAGAAGCATGGGTTAGACCTGAAACAAATTCTGGTTTAGGTGTAATTGCAGGTAATTATGATTACCCATCATTAGGTCGTGGTTTACAAATGCTATTAAGAAGAGATAATAACGGGTACTCTTTTTGGATTGATGGAGGAAGTGGTTACTCATCTGTAGTAGCATCAAATACAGTAATATTAAATACTTGGCAACATGTTGCAGGTGTTTGGGATGGTACAACTATGAAAATTTATGTAGATGGTACTTTAATTAGTACTA